>NZ_NXGA01000001.1:2661061-2809155 GCF_002802965.1 Sporolactobacillus pectinivorans
AAAGAAAGAGAATGTGATCTTTCTCGGCAACAGCGGTACCGGAAAGACCCATCTGGCGATTGGCCTGGGTATTGAAATGATTCAAAACGGTTTTAAAACCAAATTTATCACGGCGTCTGAATTAGTCGAAGAGCTGCTTACAGCCTATGAGGAGCAGAAATTAAATGCGCTAGAGAAAAAATGGTTGAAGTTGGATGTGGTCATTGTAGATGAACTCGGCTATGTCCCCTTCTCCAAAACCGGGGCTGAGCTTCTGTTCCAATTCTTCTCAAGCCGATACGAGCGGGCCAGTCTGATTCTGACAACCAATCTGGAATTTAATGAATGGACGAGCTTGTTTGGCGATGAAAAGATGACTGCCGCACTCCTTGATCGGGTCACGCATCGCTGTCACATTCATCTGCTTAATGGGGAATCCTACCGATTCAGGCAGAGTATGAAACGGCAAGAAGACAAAGGGTAAGCCTGGAATTAGCGAAGGTTTAAGGGGGCAATGGCCCTCCCCGGGCCATTGCCCCCTTAAACCCATATTATCCCATTAATGGTATTTCAGTTTCATAAAGTGGCTCACTTTTAATGTGATCACTCTGGCTCAATATCATATTGACAAAAACAACTATTTTTGACTTCTTCTTTTATTAAAATAAAATGATTGTTACTTAAAACTTTTTGCGAGCCTTTATTACTCGCTTTAACAATTCCGTAAATGGAGCTTACACCTAGATTGTTCTTTGCCCATGTTGTAAAAGCTCCGACCGCTTCCGTTGCGAAACCATTGCCTTGATCGCTCATATCAATTGCATAGCCAATCTCAATACCATCCGATATTTCACTTAAACCAACATGACCAATTAATGTGTTGGTTGTTTTCAAAGCGACGCCATAAACGAGTGGATAAGATTGAGGATTAGTTTGATATTTTGCATTCAAGAATTCGATCACTTTTTGAGCCTCATTTTCGTTCTCATACACTTGGTCTGGCAGTTCTTCTTTCATAGTCCTTTCAATACTGTACTTGTAAATTAAGGAAGAATCACTTAAATCCAGTTCACGTAGGATCAACCTTTCAGTCTCAAGAAGGATCATAGTCACACCTCAGGTATTCTTTTCTACAAGAAATCACTTACGTTAAAATCCATTGCTGTTAAATTACACTGTACAACGCATGCTTACAATTAATTTCTTCTTTCAAAGGCAAGCCATGCCCCCAAACTAAGGAGTGTGAAACCACTTATTTTTTGTTGCCACCATAATACCCTTTTGTTCTTTGACAGCTTTTGGCGTAGCAAACTCGCCATTATCGATGTAACGATGTCAATGACTAAACCTACAACACTGAAAATCAATCCAAATATAAAAAACTGCTCAATAGTATTTGATACTTGTGGATTGATAAATTGTGGGAGAAAAGTTAAGAAAAATAACGCAACTTTAGGATTAAAAATGTCAGTCAGTGCCCCCTGTAAGAACGCTTTGCGGACACTAATCGTGTTTTTTTCTGAAGTGATGTTTATTTTTTTCCCTCTTCTTAAGGTCTGAATACCCAAATAAATGAGATAAGCCGCGCCAATATATTTTACTATTTGAAAAGCCCAGGCAGAAGTCATCAGAATGGCTGATAATCCAAAAGCTGCCAAACAGATATGCACAAACACACCTACCTGCATCCCCAACGCTGTTGCGATTCCCGCTTTTCTTCCCTCTCCAATGCTTCTGCTCATGATAAATGCCATATCCGGTCCCGGCGCGATTAAAATCACTAATGATGTAAAAAGAAAGGCGGAAAAATATGATATGTCAAACATTCAATGGCCTCCTCAATCTAAGTCGAAAGATCTTTTTTTTGCCAAAAGAGGGCTTTCTAAAAGGGTTTTCGAATACACATTGCAGTAAATCCACTGCTCTCTGTTTCAAAGCCCAATTTTTCGTAATAACTTTTCTTACCGGGGCTGGCAACTAAAGTTGGATATAATTTGTTCTCCCTTAGCATATCTAGTGATTCATTCATTATCGCTGTCCCAATTCCTTGTTTTTGAAATCCGGGATGAACAATGACACTGCATATGTAGGCATGGCGAATGCCATCTGACAAAATTCTAGCATATCCAATTAATTGCCTATTTTCATTTCTTACACAGACATTCCCCCAAGATGCTTTAATTCCTTCTTCTAATCTCTCTATTGGGTGAACATCCCAGTTGTTAGTGGCAAGAAGTTCATTCAATTCGACTGCATTCACTAACTCATTTCTTAGAATAGATGTGTTCATATATATTCTCCCTGGGTGCAGTTTCCAACCGTATCAATTTAATATTTTTCAAAATCCAGCCTGATGAATTGCTTACCATTAGGAAGTGAATACACTTTACTGCAACTAAATTCTTTGGCAGCGAATATCTTTTTTAAGCTCTGTGCATTTGCATTATGAAGAATAGTTAACAATGTATCAAATGCCGATGTGTAGCTGGAATGGCTGACAAATTCTTCATCAAGATTTTTTTGAATGGTACAAGAAACAACGTTTACACGATCCCTGTTCCGACTAATAAATGAGACAAAGGTTTCTTCTCCCACATACTCAATAATTAAATTTCCAATAAGCATCCGTTTTTGGTAACAAGAAGGAACCGTCACTTATGTCGCATTGGATAAGTAGCTTCAATTATCGATTCATTAAAAAATCTTACCATTCTGCCATTTCCTGTTGCACACAACTGCCACAGACCTAAGATAGCGTTCAGGAGAACCTATTAAATCTGCACCCAGTACCTTTGTGTTATTCTATTCCCGTCGTCTTCCTCATTCTCAAGGACCCCTCTATTGTTCGTGATCGTTTTTGCTGAGCCGATATTCTTTTTATCACAGGTAATCAAAACACGTCTCAGTCCCAGTTCTTCGGCCTTTTTTAAAGAAAGTGAGAGCATTTTTGTGGCCAGTCCTTTTTGCCGTTCGGAAGGCCTGACACCATATCCGATATGCCCGCCAAGTTTCAGCAGCTTCTCATTCAGTGCATGCCTGATTTGCAGAGCACCGTATATTTTTTTATTTTCATCGATCAGAAAATAGAGCGATGCCGGAACCCATCCTTGTTCGTACATCCGATCTGTTTTCTGGGCACCCCATTCTTGAACTAATTGTTTAAAAGGCTTACCTTCTCTTTTTGCGGCAGTTGGAATGATATTCTCCCCTGCTTTTTCCCACTCATCAATATAATTGTTATAACTCTTCTCCAGATTCATTGACGGTTCTGCCAGCTGATACATGTATACCCCTCCCTCGTTCTTAATGGTCAGATACAGGCCATTGACTGCCATTGCAATAAATGAACCGGCGGCTGCTGCCTCCACCTATGACATTCTAGTTTAACAAAATTCTCTGTTAAACTAGTCCGTTGCTCTTCGTGCCATCCTCTTCCAGCAAAATCAGCATGGTACTTCAACATAGCCTTTCAATTAAGTATAAAACAATGTTAGGCGCCAATTTATGACAATATTATATTAATTGGAAATATGATTGAAAGAGGGTTTATCCCAAATTAACTTTCTGTCTCTTTTTTTGAAAAATATGACAAAAGTTATTTTCAAAACAGTTTTGATTCATCCCGATAAACGAATAACAACTTTGATAATTGGCAATCAACAAGGTGACAGGACAACGACATTAATCAAAGGAAAATATGTTGTGAAAATGGTGGGGAGAAATGCAGAAGGGCAAGTTAATATATCTGTTAGTGAAAACGCTAAGATCAGCAAAGAGACTTTTGACTGATTCTTATCGTCAACGCCATTTCATTAAAGCCCTTAAATGCAACTTTTGGGAATCGATTACATTTATTGAGGGGGCCGATGGCAGTAAAATGAACTACATCAGCATTAAAAACCCGATGTAGTTCGCAAAGCCCGGATTTCCGGGAATTTATAAACTGGCCGAAAATGTGCGTCGGTAAAAGTTTTTGGGCATGGCAGATTCCGCCATTGATATCAATATACAAGGTGCAATGGTCCAAAAAATACCTTAGAGAAAATACCTTAGCATCAGGTTTTTTCAAGGCTTTGGTATAAAAATGCGGACACGCAATCACGAAGCCTCGGAACATGTTTTTTTTGACATGACTTATGACCCGTTACGGTACGTCTCCATCCCTTAGGTCCTGACCATTATTTCAGAATCTGCTGTTTTGTTTCCGGGCCGCAAAAGATGGTAAAGACGGCGACTATAACCAGAAAAATACCCATGAGAACAAAGATACTGATCATGCCCTGATTAATGAGCAACCAGGCGACGGCATAGGGGGTAACAATGGTAAATAACCGTCCGAAAGCCTGCGCCATTCCGTTGGCACGCAGACGAATCGGTGTTGGAAAAAGCTCCGGAACATAAACAGCTAAACCGACGGCCATTAACACATACAGACAAACCGTCATGAAAAAACCAATCACCATAATGGAAATAGGGTCTGTCTGAAAGGCATAGGCAATGCCAAGGATGGCCGTCATGAGAAATGCGCCAACGATATTCCATTTACGTCCGATTTTATCGACGGTCACCCGCCCGACATAAGCCCCAATTGGCGCACCAATCATCATCAGCATGGTAAAAACCAGTGAATGAGAAATTGTAATACCCTTTTTAACGAGCAGTGTCGGCACCCAGGTTACAAAAGTATAAACAGATGTATTGATGGCCGCAAGGATTAAACAGGCTAAAATGAACCTGATGACTGTCTGTTTATCAAACAACGCACCGGAACCGCTTTGCTTGTCCATGATCTGATGATACTGATTGACATCGTCTTCATAGCTAGTCTGGTAAGCCTTGCCGTATTTTTCTTCAGCCTCTATTTCGAATATATGAACGACTTCTTCGGCTTTTTCATATTCGCCCTGTGAAAAATACCACCTTGGCGACTCAGGCAGACTTCGCCTGAAATACCAGACAACAACAGAACAGGCACCGACAATAGCAAACATCCACCGCCAGCCAATGTTTGGAATGACTAAGTAAGCAACAAAAGTAGTGACTGGCGCCGTGCAATTGGCCAGAAAAGAAAGCGTCGCCACCCACTTTCCTCTTGAACGTGCCGGAACAAATTCTCCCAGTAAGGCAAATCCGGTCACAATTTCAGCACCGAGACCGATCCCGCTGATGCCCCTGAGTACAATCAGTGCGGTCATATTCGGCGCAAAGAAACTGGCCAGTGACGCCAGGCCAAAAATGAACAGATTAATTTGGTAGGCAAATTGACGTCCCTTCCAATCGCCGACAAAACCAGTGACAATGGATCCAATGAACAATCCGATAAAAGTTGTAGAAATAAATACGGCGTTTAATGTAACGGAGGACCAGCCCGTCTGAACCAGTTGACCGAGCACGCCAGCAGCCAGATAAACATCAAAACCGTCGAGCATCATGCCAAGCGTAATTAATGTAAAGACTTTGTACATCGTCCGAGTTGCAGGAAGATTATTAATGCGTACCTCAAGCCGTTGCTTTTCACGCTCCGAGTAGTGATGCACTGCCTCATCACCCATTTTACCCTGGCTCTCTGCTCTGCGATTGCCGATAACCCCTTCTGCATCCATATATCCTATCTCCCTTGTTGATCTGCCCGGGTTCGGCAATTCTGCCTTTACTTCGGACAGATCTTTTCTGAACAAAAATCTTTTTTCTCTTTTATGCTCTTTTTATTGTTACGCTGATCCTTCATCTCTCTGTTTTAAACAAAAACTGTACATGGTTTGCTTATGGAGTATCCGCCTAGTATAAAATTTTCCATTATATACAATGTCTGTATGTTTGGTTAAAGTACAGATTGCATATTACGCCCGGACTGTCTGCTTCTGTTCGTAAGCGCTGATTTCATCTTCATAACCCAGTGTCACCGCAATGTCGTCCATGCCCTTAATCAGCATTTCCTTCCGATACGGTTCAATGTCAAAATGATCGTGAATTCCATCTCCGGTTATGGTCTGCTGCTCCAGGCTGACTGTTAAACACAGAGATTTCTGCTGGCTGGCGCTGATCAGTCTGTCCACTTTATCCGCTTCAAGTAAAATAGTCAGAATCCCGTTTTTCTGACAGTTGTTATAAAAAATATCCGCATAACTCGGGGCAATGATCACTTTAAAGCCATAATCCTGAAGCGCCCACGGGGCATGCTCACGGGACGATCCGCAGCCGAAATTATTTCTTGCCACAAGAATGGACGCCTTTGCATACTTGGGCTGATTCAGAATAAAGTCCGGATTTTCCCGGCCCTCACTGTCAAATCGCCAATTATAGAAAAGGAACTGTCCAAAGCCCTGACGCTCGACCCGTTTAAGAAATTGTTTGGGTATAATCTGATCGGTATCGACATTAATCCGGTCAATGGGGCAGACAAGCCCTTCAAATGTCTGAAATGGTTCCATTATTTTCCCTCCTGTTTAATGGACTCCTGCGATTTCACGTACATCGGCAAAATGGCCGCAGATAGCAGCAGCGGCAGCCATTGCCGGACTGACGAGATGCGTCCGCGACCCGGCTCCCTGACGTCCCTCGAAATTGCGGTTCGATGTCGATGCGCAGCGTTTCCCGGCCGGAACTACGTCGTCATTCATTGCCAGGCACATGCTGCAGCCGGGCTGGCGCCATTCGAACCCTGCATCGGTAAATACTTTGTCCAGGCCTTCAATCTCAGCCTGTTTTTTGATCTGCTGGGAACCGGGAACGATCAGCGCACGAACACCTTCATGGACACGGCGCCCGCGGACAACCTGCGCGGCCTGTTTCAGATCACTTAGACGGGAATTCGTGCACGAGCCGATGAATACTACATCAATCGGAATGTCGCGGATCGGGGTTCCCGGTTTCAGGTCCATATACGCTTCTGCCTTTTCAACAGCCTGGCGCTTTTCTTCAGAATCAAATGATTTGGGATCCGGCACGACATCACCGATTGAAGCACCCATTGACGGATTTGTCCCCCAGGTGACCTGCGGCTTGATTTCATCCGCATTGATTTCAATCGTCCTGTCATATTCAGCGCCTTCATCCGTAGCTAGAGCCAGCCAGCCCCGGGCTGCTTGTTCAAAAGCCTCGCCCTTCGGCACAAACTGTCTCCCTCTCAGATAATCTACTGTCGTCTGATCCGGACTGATCAGGCCTGCGCGTGCCCCGGCTTCAATCGACATGTTGCAAACAGTCATCCGTTCTTCCATGGACATGCTTCGAATGGCTGCTCCGGTATATTCAACAATATGGCCTGTTCCAACGGCGATGCCGAATTTTGCGATAATCGCCAGAATCAGATCCTTAGCCCCTACGCCAAAACCTAATTCTCCGTTTACTTTAATCTGCATCGTTTTCGGCCGTTTCTGCCAGATCGTCTGAGTCGCCAGAACATGTTCCACTTCGCTTGTACCGATCCCGAATGCCAGCGCACCGAAAGCACCATGTGTCGATGTATGGCTGTCACCGNAGATCGTCTGCCAGAACATGTTCCACTTCGCTTGTACCGATCCCGAATGCCAGCGCACCGAAAGCACCATGTGTCGATGTATGGCTGTCACCGCACACAATCGTTTTCCCCGGCTGCGTCAGGCCCAGTTGCGAACCGATTACGTGGACAATCCCCTGCATCGGACTGTAAATATCGGCAAGTTCAATACCGAAATCCTTGCAATTCTTCTGAAGTGTACGTATCTGAATTTTGGAAACCGGATCTTTTGTCTCACGGTTCGTTGTCGTCGGCACATCATGGTCGACCGTTGCAAACGTCCGATCCGGACATCTGACCGGCCGATGATTCATCCTCAGTCCCTCAAATGCCTGAGGTGAGGTCACTTCATGAACAAGATGCAGATCAATGTAAAGTAAGTCGGGTTTTCCCTTCTCCCGGTGCACAACGTGGTTTTCCCACAGTTTATCAGCGATTGTTCTTGGTTTCACCGTGTTTCCCCCTCATTTTCATTTGTTAGTCTGCAAAAAATGCAGCATTTGTTTTCTTAATCTAAAAAATTCAGTTAACCTTGGCTGCCTGTTGAGCAATAGCGTTAATCACTTGATCTGTCATTTCTGAAGTGTTTACCAGTGTTGCGCGATCCGCACTGACATTCAGATCCGGTGTGTGATAACCCTGTTCAAGCACGTTTTGCACCGCCATTTCGATCAGTGCGGCCTCATGGTCCATATCCAGCGAGTAATGCAGCAGGAAAGCAGCCGATAAAATGGTGGCAAGCGGATTGGCCTTTCCCTGACCGGCAATATCCGGCGCTGATCCGTGAACCGGTTCATATAAGCCCAGCTTATCGGTCCGCAGGCTTGCCGATGGCAGCATACCGAGTGATCCGGTAATGACGGAAGCCTCATCACTCAAAATATCGCCGAACATATTCTCCGTCACAATGACATCGAACTGGCCCGGATTAACGATCAGCTGCATTGCTGTTGAATCGACCAGTGCATGGCGGACTGCAACGTCCGGATGGTGCTTCGCCACTTGGTTGACGACTTCCCGCCACATCCGGCTCGACTCCAGCACATTGGCTTTGTCGACTGAAGTCAGCTTCTTTCTTCTTTTTTCCGCCATCTGGAAGGCTTTCTCGACAACACGCTCAATTTCGTGCTCGCTGTAGACCAATGTGTCGACAACCTGCTCCTTATGTTCCCCGCGGCGCTCACTCGGTTTGCCAAAGTAGAGCCCGCCAGTCAGTTCGCGGACAATGACAAAATCAACAGGCTCAACATAAGACCTTTTTAGTGGCGACGCATCGATCAGCGGTGCAAAGGCTTTTGCCGGGCGGATGTTGGCGAACAGCCCCAGCGCTTTGCGAATACCGAGCAACCCCTGCTCCGGCCGCACATTCATCGATTGCCCGTCCCATTTCGGCCCGCCGACTGCGCCGAGCAGAACTGCGTCACTCGCCAGACATTGATCGATTGTTTTCCGTGGAAGCGGCGTTCCGTCTGTATCAATCGCCGCCCCGCCGATCCGTTCTTTAACAAAACGTACATCATGATGAAAAGTTTTAAAAAGATAATCCAGCACACTGACTGCTGAATCCGTGACTTCCGGCCCGATGCCGTCACCCGGAAGCACCGTTATGGTTTTTGACATCATTCTGCTCCTTTTTTCCGAGTCAAATAGAAATTTTTTCATTCTTAAAAAAAGAGACAAGATCATCATCAGAAATATTTTTCTGGTTGTCCGCCATCTTTTTGAAGGCTTGAAAATAGGCATTGACGAAATGATCAGGAATGTGAACACCCAGCTCCGATGCTTTCTCTACAAGTGCGTGCCGGCCGGAATGTTTTCCAAGGACAAGCCGGGTTTGATCCAGTCCGATCATCGATGGAGACATGATTTCATAGGTTCTCGGATCCTTTAGCACACCATCCTGATGAATGCCGGCTTCATGGGCAAACGCGTTAGCACCGACAATCGCCTTGTTAGCCTGAATCGGGCTGCGCATGAGCTCGCTGACCATATTACTCGTCCGCTTAATTTCCTTCAGGTTCAACTGTGTCATGACATGGAAAACATCTTTCCGGACATACAGCACAGCCGCCGCCTCTTCCAGAGCTACATTTCCCGCCCGTTCACCGACTCCGTTGACCGTGCACTCAATCTGGCGGACTCCGGCTTCAACCGAGGCCAACGTATTGGCCGTGGCCATGCCAAGATCATTATGGCAGTGACAGGAGAAGCACACTCGGTCGCTATCTGCAACGTGATTCCTGATGTACCGGAACATATCTCCATATTCCCCAGGTGTCGCATAACCGACTGTGTCGGGAAGGTTGATGACTGTTGCTCCGGCCGTCATCACTGCATCAACAACTTTTGCCAGATAAGCCCTATCACTTCGGGAAGCGTCTTCTGCGGAAAATTCAATCTGCGGGAAAAACTTCTTTGCATATTTTACAGACTGGACAGCCATTTCGAGAATTTCTTCCGGTTTCTTTTTCAGCTTATAGGCCATATGGATCGGCGATGTTGCGATGAACACATGCACTCTTGGGTTTTCGGTGCCCTTCAGCGCTTCCCAGCATGCATCGATATCATGTTTCATGCATCTGGATAGACCGGTCACCGTACTGTCTTTGATCTCATTTGCAATATCACGCACAGCCTTAAAATCATCAGGCGATGATGCGGGAAATCCTGCTTCGATCACATCGACGCCGAGCCGTTCCAATTGTTTGGCCACCCTCACTTTTTCTTCAACGTTCAGACTGCATCCGGGTGCTTGTTCACCGTCACGCAGCGTCGTGTCGTAAATTTCAACCTTTTCCATTTTCCTGCTCCTCTCTTTTCAGGTTTTAATTTCGCTCTCCATCGTGTCTCTCTATCTGTTTTGTTTATAAAAAAAAGCCAATCCTCCCCCGTACCCGGTCGAACGACCGGCTTGCAGGGGCGAAAAGGCTTCTTTTCACGGTACCACCCAGCTTCTGATACTCTTTGCAGAATATCAGCTTAACGGCATCCCCATCTGATCAATCAGACTGGTGACGTCTTTTTTTTAACAAGTGTCTGGAACACTTGGCCCGTCCTACTTTTTTCAGACAGACACTCTGAGGTGAGTTCATCATTGGGCATGCTGCCGGATTTCACCCTGCACCGGCTCTCTGGAAGCAACAGCGTCAATGATTTTTTCCTCGTCACGGATTTATTTTATGATCCTGAATTCGAATGCTTTTCAAACAGGTTTGTGCCATACATGTTACTCGTCTCAAAAGATTTGTCAACCGGAATTTTTTCTTTTTTTGAAAAGAACGTTAAATTCATAAAATTTCGTTGACATTCGTTTAGCCCAATGTTATATTTGTCCATACCAAATTCAGAACATTCCCAAGTGAGGGTATTCTTATGCTGAACCTGTTCGATGAACGAGTCTTGTATGTCGTGATTATTATTTAGGGCCCTGGCAATCGCTGAAAAATTTAACGATTGTCCGGGTCCTCATTGACATCGAATGGGAACCGGAAAGAGCTCCCGTTCATGATTGAACGGGGGCTCTTTTTTTAGGACAACAAGCACAAAAAGAAAGGATGAAGAAAAATTGAGAAGTGATGAAATCAAGAAAGGATTAGACAGGGCCCCGGCCAGAAGCCTGCTGCGGGCAACCGGTATGGTCAAAAATGAAGAGGATATGCGAAAACCATTTATCGCTGTCTGTAATTCCTACGTGGACATCGTGCCCGGACATGTGCATCTTAGAAAACTGGCCGACGTCGCCAAGCAGGCGATTCGAGAAGCTGGCGGCATACCGTTTGAGTTCAACACGATCGGTGTGGATGACGGGATTGCGATGGGTCATATCGGCATGCGTTATTCCCTTCCCAGCCGGGAACTGATTGCCGATGCAGCAGAAACAATGATCAACGCTCACTGGTTTGACGGCGTTTTCTACATGCCAAACTGTGACAAAATCACACCGGGCATGCTGCTTGGCGCCGTTCGCACCAATGTCCCTGCCATATTCTGTTCGGGCGGTCCGATGAAGGCCGGTCTGTCGGCGCAGGGCAAAGCGCTGACTCTGTCTTCAGTCTTTGAAGGGATCGGTGCCTTTAAAGAAGGGCGGATCACAAAAGAACAATTTCTTGATATCGAAGCTTCTGCCTGTCCGACCTGCGGCTCCTGTGCCGGCATGTTCACCGCCAACTCGATGAATTGCCTGATGGAAATGCTCGGTGTCGCGCTTCCCGGAAACGGCACGGCATTGGCTGTTTCCGAAGAACGGCATGACCTGGTCAGGCGGTCGGCTTTCCGGTTGATGGATTTAGTGAAGAACCAGGTCAAGCCTCGTGATCTCATCACCCCGGAAGCTGTTGACGACGCATTTGCCCTGGACATGGCCATGGGCGGGTCGACCAACACGGTGCTGCACATGCTGGCTGTAGCCTCCGAAGCCGGCATTCATTATGATTTGAACCGCATCAATGAAGTTGCTGAAAAAGTACCTTATCTCGCAAAAATTGCTCCGAGTTCTGCATTCTCCATGCAAGATGTTCACGAAGCCGGCGGCATCTCCGCAATTATCAAAACCCTCATCGATATGGGCGGCATTATTCACCCTGATCGGATCACTGTTAGCGGACGAACACTTCGTGAAAATGTCACAGACGCTCAAATCAAGAATCCCAAAGTCATTCATCCATTAGAAGATGCCTACAGCAAAACAGGCGGCCTGTCTGTTCTGTTCGGCAATCTTGCGCCAAAAGGTGCCGTGATCAAGGTCGGGGGCGTGGATCCGTCGATTAAAGTCTTTACTGGGAAAGCAATCTGCTTTAACTCACATGATGAAGCCGTTGAAGCGATTGACAATCATACCGTCCGAAAAGGCCATGTCGTTGTTGTACGCTACGAAGGACCGAAAGGGGGCCCGGGTATGCCGGAAATGCTGGCACCGACCTCATCAATTGTCGGCCGCGGACTTGGAAAAGATGTCGCTCTGATCACGGACGGCCGTTTTTCCGGAGCATCCCGCGGTATTTCAGTCGGCCATATTTCACCGGAAGCCGCATCGGGCGGTCCGATTGCCCTTGTTAAAAATGGCGATACAATCACAATTGATCTGACCCATCGGGCGATCCATCTTGCCGTATCAGACGAAGAACTTTCTGAACGGCAAAAGCAGCTCAAACCTTTTGTTCCGAAAGTCAAAACCGGTTATCTGGCCCGTTATGCCGCACTGGTTACTTCTGCTCATACCGGAGGCGTCATGAGACTTCCGGAAGCATGGACGAATGAATCGAAAGAAAAGGAATCAGCGGCACCATTAACTAAGTGAAGACGTTTAAGGATGATGAAAAGAATGGGGTGAATCGCGTCACCGGCTTGTCGATTGGTGCTTTAAATCACCCGTTCACTTTTCAAATTCTTTGAACTTCATCAATAAATAGAAAAAAGGATACACGAAAACAGAAGGGATTGAAGACATTGAAAGTTATCGTTTCAACGGGGAAATTTTTAGGAAAATATTTTGCCTTATTTGTTTTGGCAGCTGCAGCCATCAGTTATTTTCAACCCAGTTTAATTACCTGGGTACTGCCTTACGTTTCCTATTTGCTGGGCATCGTCATGTTTGGGATGGGGATGACTCTGAAGCGGTCCGATTTTGCCGAAGTTTTTAAACGACCGAAAGATGTTATTGTCGGCGTTTGCGCGCATTATCTGATCATGCCGCTTGCCGCTTACGCGCTCTGCCTCGTTTTCCATCTTCCGAGTGCTGTTGCCGTTGGTGTCATCCTCGTCGGTTGCTGTCCCAGCGGAACATCGTCCAATGTCATGTGCTATCTTGCAAAAGGCGATGTTGCGCTCGGTGTCTCGATTGGTGCCGTCTCCACACTTATCGCGCCAGTCATGCTGCCCCTGATTCTCTGGCTGCTTGCCGGACGCTGGGTGAAAATTCCGACAGGATCGCTCTTTATCAGTGTCGTTGAGATCGTGATCATCCCAATCGTTCTTGGTGTACTTGTCAACACATTGTTTGGTAAAAAAGTTGAAAAAGCTACCGAAGCACTCCCGCTTGTATCAACGCTATCAATTATTATGATCGCAGGTGGCGTAGTAGCGGCAAACAGCGTGACATTGTTCGCCGCCAGCACGCTGATCCTCATTCCGGTAATCATTCTGCACAACCTGCTTGGGTATACTTTAGGTTTCTTCTTCAGCAGGCTGCTCGGCATGGATCATCCTAAGAGCCGCGCGATCACGTTCGAAGTCGGCATGCAAAATTCAGCATTAGGTGTCACATTGGCGATGGCTTTCTTCTCGCCGATTGCAGCCGTACCCGGAACATTATTCAGTGTCTGGCATAATATGTCCGGATCCGTTCTGGCCTCTTACTGGGAGGGAAAAAGCAAAAAGGAACGTGCAAAATCAACGGTTAAAACCGCACCAAACGCTGTAAGCTGAATCAGGTTCATGATCATAGATTCAGCAATAGTTGCTCATACGGACTTCATTAATATTCTTACAGGCGTGTCAGGCAAAAACTTGACGCGCTTTTTTGCGTTTCGTATCAATTATTAGAACGACGCGCAGAAAAATGGAGTAGAAAAAACCGTGTCTGAGTAAGCAATGAGATTACCCAATTGTTCCCGCAGACTATGGTTTTATTTTTTTCTTACGACAAACGTGATTGCCTTAGTCCTCAACAAAACCGGCTTTCCCTGCCTTCTAATCTCGAATTCCAATGGCTTTGTAACAACCAATAATTCTTCCCAGTCCTTGTATATCTTCCGAAGTATCCTCATGGTTTGTTTTATAGACAGGTTCACTTCAACGAGTACATCCCGATGCTCTCCTGTTTTCTCATCGACCTCTTCTTCTTCAGTATTCACAATAATACAATTGATCCCTTTACTCTTCGTTCCTTCTTCCATACGGAACAGAACATTTTCAAAAGTTTTCTGAGAGTCCACATGTTCTAGGGCAGAAACGGCAACGATATAATCATATTCTTCCGGGTGAATGATGAAATCTGAAATATCCATTTTATAGGGATTGATGAGGTCTGCTACGTGATGCTGCTCACTGTACTGTATAAGCCGTTCTATCGCGGAATCAAGTAAATCAACACAGACTACTTTTCCACCTTGACCATTCAGCCTCTGTGCCATAGGAATACTGTTTCTTCCTACACCACAGCCAAGGTCCAGCACTGAAACATTCTTTTTGTCATCAAATTGGGCCATTAAATTCATAACCGTCTGCACAGGTTTGTTTAACCAGGACCCCGGTTTAAATAGTGTGAAATTTTCGTAGCAGAAATCGTGGTACGTTTTTTCTTCATCTCTGATATACTGAATACGGTCTTTATCCTGATTCATGATGTCCTCCGTCCTGCACCGGTTTCACAATTTTTTCTTCATATGTACGACCTTAAGGTTTATCCCGCCCGGCTTATGCACTATTTCCTGATCAAAAATATGAAAGCCGATTGATTGATAGAGTTTCAGGTTACGCCCGACGTTTTTACGCACCCGGCAGACTGCCATATTCTTTCCATTTCTTCTAGCAACCTCTTCCATCTGGTACACTATCGTCTTTGCGATACCGTGTCCCTGTCTTTCAGGAATGACCGCCAGCCGGTAAAAATACACATCATCACGCCGCAACATAAAACGGACCATTCCGACAGGAGTAGATCCGTCATCATAGGCGATCAAAGCTTGTTCACTGGCCGCCAGCGATTTTTGAATCGACGCGGCCGTCTCTTTCATAGCACTGGATGGCGCTCCCGATTTCTGATATTCCGCAAAAGCACGGATCATTAAACTGTGAATGAGTGCTGCATCGGAACACGTCGCAAGTCTGCAATGGATCACGATTACCTCCTTAAACTTGATAGAATATGTACGTTAAAGTAGCGATCACAGATAACGATTGGCATAACCACCAGCGGGGAGAATGACTGCCCTGTCTCTTATTATAGAATAGGTTTCCAGCAGGTCAACAACACCAGTAAGCTTCTTTTTTTAACCTCTGCGATCTGATATCATTAACTGTGAACCGGGATCATTTAAAGATATTGCTAGACTGCCTTCTTTCGGGGACGTCTTTGCGAAAATTAAGATCCTCTCCGTTTATTAAAGTGAACGTTATTTTCTAAAAAAGATACGGGGGAAAAGAGATGCGAACTCCTCAATCCTTAGAAAACAGTTTTTCTGCTGTTGAATTACAAAAACTCAAAAAAAGCTTTGAGGAGGTTAAGCCAGAATCCATATTGGATCGGATTCAGATGACTGCTGAGAGCAGGCGTTTTGTGGAGAATGACAGTTTCGCCCTTTTGATTGCGGTGATCGCCGACCAATCGGTGAAATCGGAGGTGGCATGGGACTTACCCAACAGGCTCAGCAAAAGGATCGGGATGGATCACTTTAACGCTGAATGGATATTCAATAATATTGAAAACGTTAAAAACGCCATTGCGAAAAAACCGGCACTTCACCGTTTCCCCGGGAAGATGGCCGATTATATTTTTTCCCTGTCAGCTGTCATAGAAAACAACTACTCTTCTCCAAGCGGACTGCTGAATAATTCTTTGGATTACAACAATTTTATCGTGAATATAAAAGGAGTTTCCGGCATCAGTGACAAAAAGGCTAATTTTCTATTTTTAATCCTACTGCTGGATTTTCATTATGACTTTAAAAATATAGAGAATAGTACTGTCCTTTTTGATACGCATGTTGAAAAATTTTTATCCAAACGATTCAACAAAAAAATCACCAAAACAGAAGCAGACGAAATTTGTCATTATGTTTCCCCGGACAATCCGGCTCTTTTTTGTCCCTATATGTGGCGTATAGATCGTAAAATGAAATGATGAATAATATAGTGTATCAAGTCTCTTTATAGAAATCAGACCGATCAAAACGTTTACAGTGGTAGTCTTCTATTATTCACTTAATACCGCCTTTTTTTCTTTGAGAGATATACCATTTTTTGAAGAAATCCGATCTTCAAGACGCGGAATGATCAAATAATAGATCAGTGTTCCAGTCAGGCCTATGCCTGTAATAATGAGCGAGGTCGCAAGTGTCGGCAAAAAGGATCCGATAGTTATCGTTAACGATGCAATCAGCATCGCTGTATTGTATTTCAGTCCATTAATGGCCATATATGTACTTCTGGCACTATCTGGGGGAATGGCCGCAGTATAAGACTGTTCAACAGGCACACGAAATACTTCCCCGATCGTCAGAACAATCATGAAACCGATCAGTAACCAGATATTATTCGCATACGACAATACGCCATAACCGATTGAGAATAAGGTGCAGCTGAAGATTAACGTCGTCTTGTCTTTCATCAGACCGCTTAATTTGGATACAAACAGGACGAGTAGAGCAACCAGAATCGTATTCTCACTTCTTAGAAACCCCATCATAGTCAGTCCATTGACCGGCCAGAATAATACAGTCTGGGTTGGCATATCCCTGCTCAGCCGGATACCGATATAATTGGTCAGCTGCAGCTCCATTGAGAAAACAAGGACACCGGCCAATACAAAGAGAACAAAGAGTTTATCCTGGAAAACAGTATGATAGTTTGAAAATAACTGAGCGAGGTGTTTCGAAAAGCCCAGAGTACCAACGTGTCCGATATGGCTTTCCTCAATAAAGAATGCAACGAGAATGACCACTTCGCATTCAACAACACACAAGGCGATAAACAGTTCAAAAAGATAATGCTGGAATAGCAACACACCCAGTATCCCGCCAATTGCGATAGACAGATTGTTCGCCCAGTACGTAATCGAATACATCATTTTCCGCTGTTCAGGCGTACTGACATCAATCAGCATCGCGTCATTTGCCGGACCGGCAAGTCCCCAGGAAATACTGTTCACAACCATCATCATAAAAGTGACCGATGGGGAAACAAAAAATGGTGAATTGCACAGCATCATGATGATAAAAGCTGTGAGACGTGCTATTTCAGCGCAAAGCATCACTTTTTTGCGGCCAAACTGATCGGATAAATAGCCGCCAAGAAAAGAATTGGCAATACCTATAAAAACAGTAATCAGCAGCAGCAGGCCGGTTGACTTGGCACCAAAATGCTGTGCCAGATAGATTGTCATAAATGGAAAAATCATTCCACCGACAAAACGGCTTGTGAATGTTTCGATGATTCTGATCTTAATATTTTTATGAAAGTCTCTGAATCTCATATTATTCCTTCTTTCCGGCCAAACACATTGGAAAACAGTCAAAAAATACCGCTGACCTGCAGTACCTTTACTTTATAGTGAAAACATCGGGAAAACCAAGTATAGCATGAAATAACGACGGGAGGAACCCAGTCGTGTTCCTTTTTTGAAATAGCGGCTCTGTCTCTCTGCTTACCCACGGGTGGCCGGCTCTAAAGAATCAGGAAGGACTCCATTCCATTTAATTGGAATTGCCGTGGAACTTGCGGATTATTAACACCCAACAGCATTGTTTTTATAAGATGAAGAAAATAATGTGCTACGATAGAATCAAATATTATTTTTATATCTCCTTTGAATCTCAGTCAAAGAATCGAGGCGAGAGACCGATGAAGATTAAAGTCAATGATGTGACTTTATTTTATGAAAAAAGCGGAAATGGTCCGTCTTTGATCCTGCTGCATGGCAACGGGGAAACGCATCGTATTTTTAATAAAACGATCCGCAGGCTCTCTGAATCTTATACGGTTTACGCGATTGACAGCAGAGGCCATGGAGAAAGTGAAACAGTAAAAGACATCAGCTACCAATTAATGACTGATGACATCGCCTGCTTCATTAAAAAATTGCAGATTGACCGGCCCATATTAGTCGGTTTCAGTGATGGCGGCATCGTCGGCCTCTTGCTGGCAGGGCAGTATACTGGACTATTATCAAAGCTGATCGTCTGCGGTGCCAATTTAAATCCTTCAGGCATCAGATCAAACTACCTCTTTCTTTTTAGGTTAGCCTATTTGATCACGAGAGACCGGAAGATCGGCCTGATGCTTCGAGAGCCAGATATCTCCGCTGATGATCTAAAAAAAGTAAAGCTTCCTGTCCTCGTTCTGGCAGGAAGCAAAGATTTGATCAAGGCCGATCATACCCGGTATATAGCTGAACATTTGCCTAACAGTACACTGCAATTACTGGATGGAGAAAATCATACCAGTTATGCCGTCCACTCAGAAAAATTATATCGGACTATTTTGCCCTTTTTAAAACAGTGAAATGAAGCAGAATTTTTTTATAACACCTGAACATGCTTCATTTAACATCGTTTAAATCAAAATGTTGTTCTTTCCGTAACTCCAACAAATAAGAAATGATTTCTCTTCTTCTGATAATGCCAATAAATACCCCTAAGTCATCCACGATCGGTACAAAGTTCTGCCTCAGGGACGTCTCAATGATATCGTCGACTTCGACATCGATCGAGATCGCTTTGATGTCCCTGTACCTTGGAACCTCTTTCAGCAAAACCTCCCGGGTTCCCTGAAAATCAAGCCCTTCATTATCCCTTAATTCCCACAAAAGGTCTCCTTCGGTCAGCGTGCCTACATAAATCCCTTTTTTGTTCAAAACCGGGATCGAAGAATAACGGTAATGCTCCATTTTTTCCATGGCCTGACGCATCGTCCAATAATCGTATACAAATTTGACTTCGCTTTTTGGTGTGATCAAAAAAGCAGCATTCATCACATATCCACTCCTGACTGGCAAAAATCTCTCACAATAGTCTTTCGTGATCATAGTATACGCTTTGTGCATGAGTTATGAAAACGTTTCATTACAAGTTGAAGACTTTTATGTTATAACTTTTTTAAACCCTTATTGAGCTGTATCGCTACGTTTCTATTGTACAGGAAGGAAAAAAACCAGATCAAGAGATACAGAGATAAAAATGAAAATAGCGGCCAGAAGATAAAGGAATAACCAGTCTGGAACCAGCCAAGCCATTGTCCGGCAATCATAAATCCAATGATCATGAGCAGAAAGTGCAATCCGGTCCGCCAAAATAGAAAAAGGGCAACCCTTTCTTTCCGCAGATTTTTCTTCCCCGATTCGAAAACAAATGAAATAATGCCGCAATACGCTCCGAAAGCCATCGACCCGAGCAGTTCTTTAAGCATTAATCCCGTACTGAGTACCGGAAGTCGGAGACGCAGTGCAATGATCAAATAAACAGCGGTTGAAACGGCTCCAATACCAAAACCGATCAATACATTCCGAAATATTTTCAATAAGTGAGCGATCCAAGCCATCCTTTTTACCTCCTTAAAAAAGTCTTTTTTTGAGATCAGCGACATATTTTCTAGACACAGTCTCTTTCCACTCATTCTTAAAATTCAGCATCAGATTACCGCTGAAACCCGCCTCAAAGAAATCCATCCAATCGATGTTTGCGAGGCAGTATTTCGATATGCGTATGAATCGGCCGGAGTTGGCATGTGTTTCAAAGTATTTCAGAGATTGTTTATAAAAATACTTTCTTTTTCTGGAAACGGCTACAATCTTTCCGTTCTCAGTCATTAGATGTGACACTTGCTGCAACGGTAAAATGTACTGACGGTCATCTCGCACGACCGCGATAGTGCCCTTTGATTCGTCGGTTTCAACGATTTTCCGGATTCGCTCCACTTTTTCCGTCACTCGCCGTATATGCATGACAACCTGCTCCTCAAGCAACTCCGGATCGATGTCTATATTCAGTTTCAACTGAACCCCTCCTTCCCTTTACCTGCATTTTAGCAGTTTCAGGTGGGGAAGAACCGTGTTCTCCGTAACATGTCGGATTTTTAGATTGAGAGGCCGATTTACAAAATAAACCGGTAGTCTGGATGATTTGATTTCGTTTTCAAGTTGATACTTGTATTCCCGTGTCTTTATACCAAGGTCACGAAAAACCCTGATACTAATTTTTTTGACCAACAGCAGCTTCTATAATTATACCCATGAAGAAATGGTGCTTTGCTAAAAATCCTTTATTGGTACAGATTTTCAGACACCTTGTTATAATTTTCCGGGAATCTAGGTTGATAAGCATAAAAAAACATAGCGTGGATGGCTATGTTTTTTTATTTCAAATATTTATGATCTTATTGAAACTAGGCTGACTGCTTGATTAATTTTAAATCAGTGCTTTGACAGCATGGAGTGCTGCCTCGTAATCCGGATGCTCTTGCATTTCTTTAACATACTGAACATACCGGATCGTATTATGTTCATCAAGGACGAAAATGGAACGCATGTCCAGCTGAAGTTCCTTGATCAGAACGCCGTAACTCTGGCCAAAGGAACGGAATTTATAGTCTGACAGGGTGTCCAGATTGTCAATTCCGGCAACCGTGCAGAAGCGGCTCTGTGCAAAGGGCAGATCCACAGAGATGGTCAAAACAGCAACAAGTTCACCAAGTTTTGCGGCTTCCTCATTGAAACGGCGTGTCTGGGCGTCACAGACCTTCGTATCCAGCGAAGGAACAACAGAAATTAATTTAATTTTTCCTTCGTAATCCGAGAGACCGGCTTCCGTAGTCAGATCTTTGTTGATTCTGAAATCTGGGGCCTGTTCGCCCACCATTAATTCCGGGCCGATCAAAGTAATTGGACTGCCGCCAACCGTTGCAACTCCCGTACGTTCCTCGGTCATTGGATATTCCTCCTTATTTTTTGTTACACGTCCGTGATTAGCATCAGATAGTATGCCTACTTCAAATGTACAAAATGAGAATGGAATCCGTCAACAGATCTGATCGTTCCACACGCATAAATTACAGTTTAAAACTTATTTAACCGCTCGCAGAAAAAGGAGACAATTATTAGAGACCCAGCAGCATAACTCAGCCTTTGTATTCATAAAGTGCCGACTGGCCGCCAAAATCGTTTTGGCTACCGGAATTCTGACTGAACCATTGGCTGGCCGGTACTTTCACACAGTATTTCTGTATCCATGCCGTGACACTCGGATTCTGCGCTCCATCCTGTCCGCTAGAAATCAGGAAATATTTTATTTCTCCCGCTTTGACCATTTTTTCCAGCTTGGTCACATTCATTGCAGGATCACTGCCCTGGAAGCCGCCCATGGTCATAACCGCATAATTTGTCTTAAGCATGATCGAATAGGCTGACTGCGCTCTCTGAACAGCTAGAATGAATTTCTCTCCATGATCATTTTTTTCAAGATAACTGAGCAGCTTGTTATCTACCTGCCCGCCCATTCCGAAACCGAAATTACCTTGCCGTCCTGCACCTGCATTGCGGCGGAAATTAAAGTCTCCATTCATCCTACTTCCGCTTTTGTTTCCGTTCCACTGCTGAAATGTTTCTGATCCCTGCTGAGCTATTTGATTCCGGCCGTCGCCTGCAAAGTTCATTGAACGTCCATCACCCATTTGCTGTGGAAATCCGCCCATTGCCCCGGCAGTCACCGAACTCGGTCCGGCCGAAGGAATGGAACTGTTTGTCTGGTTCAATACTGCGGGCATGGTCCAATAGAAAGGCGGAAGAAGCAAAGCACACAAACCTGCAATAGCAAGCCCCCGCTTGGCCCCCTGTTGATTGCTCGTCCGCCAGATCAGCCCAAATACAAGACACAGAACCCCGGCAACCGCCGTGAGTGCCGTCCAAACCGAAGAGATGTTGTTTTGATAGAAGATCAGTGCTTCAAATAACAGGGTGATACAGGCAGCCACCGGCAGAAGCAGGCTGGTCCAGGAATTCCTTTCCAGCTTAAAGAAGGACCACAGCGTGATGGCTTCAATTCCCACTAGTGCGGCAATCGGCGGTCCCATCAGGCTGAGATAGTACGTATGAATAAAACCGGCAATACTGAAGAAAACCATTGCAGGAAGCAGCCAGGCCAACCAGAAAATAGCAAAGGTATGCTGCTGCGTCAATTGCCTCCTGCGAATAAAATCAACGACAAGGCCGATCAATCCGAACAGAGCGAACGGCAGCAGCCAGCTCGCCTGGCCGGACAGAGATTTTGAGAACAAACGGAGTGGGCCGGCCTCCCCGGTACCAAACATGCCGCCCTGCTGCCCCCCTGCCCGCATCATATTTCTCCCCGACATTTCTGCTTGCCCCTGTGGCGGAAACATACTATCTCCGCTTCCAGATTGATCAGTCTTGGAAACAGACGTTCTTGATCGATTGGCGGCGGACGTCCCCCCCTGCATACCTGTACTGCCCGAACTCCGCTGCCCGGTCAGCCGTGAAATCCCATTATAACCGAGAGCCAGTTCAAGTACGGAATTCGTCTGACTGCTTCCGATGTAAGGACGGTTGCTGGCAGGTACCGAATCGACGATCACTGCCCATGACAGGGAAACTGCGGCAAGGACAACGGTAGCCAGTCCTAAGTGGATAAGCTTTTTCTTCCAGCCTGTTTTCATGGCCAGCCAATAGAAAAGATATACGGCCGGAAGTACCATAAACGCCTCGAGCATCTTGACGTTAAAACCAATGCCGACAAGCAGGACACTGATGATCAGCCAGCGCATTTTTCCACTGTCGGCCGCTTTGACAACCGCCCACGCGGCAATCATCAGAGTCAGGATTAAGATACTATCCACATTGTTGGTTCTGGCAACAGTTGTAAAAATCGGTGTCAGTGCCAGTGAAATCCCGCTGATAAAGGCAGCTGTCCGACCGGCTTTCTTCTTGACCATCTGATACAGAATCATGCAGGAGATAACACCTGCCGCTGCTTCCGGGAACAGGACGCTGAAATTGCCGAAACCGAAAATCTTTGCGCTCAACGTCTGAAGCCAGAGTGCGACCGGCGGTTTGTCCACTGTAATAAATCCTGCCGGGTCAAATGACGCATAAAAGAAATTGTGGAAATTCTTCATCATGCTCTTGACCGCTATAGTGTAGTATTCATTTGTTCCGGCCTTGTTTAACAGAAAAAAATTCAAAAGCAGTGAAAAGACAGTAACGGTAAGAAAATAATAATCCAATGTTTTTTTCTTCAACCTGTCCAAGCAAAGTTCCTCCTCAGCCGTTGCGTTTTTGATAGTTCAGAATGGCCATCTCATAGTACGATTGTCACCTAACTGTCTTAAAATAAGCTTAACTTTTCTTTTCTTTTCCATAAAAATGGATAGTGTACCGGGAAACTTAAAACAGCCACCCGTGAAACAGGTGACCGTTTTGAATTTTTACAGATCATCATTCATCAAAAGTATATATGGTTTCATTTCATAGTTGACAACCGTGATTAATGCGTTTATGATGAGGTCAATTGAATAACTTTCCTACTTATCCAGAGAGGCGGAGGGATTGGCCCAATGAAACCTCAGCAACCGGTCGTTGTAGACACGGTGCTAATTCCAATAAGTGTTTTGCTTTGAAGATAAGTTGAGAAGATCTAAAAGATCGCCTTCTCTTCTTTTCTGAAGAGAAGGTTTTATTTTTTCACACAAGAAAGGAGCACATGTTAAATGAGTGCTTTATTACGACAGGTTGTGGAGATTAGACGTCAAGAACTTATTGATCAGCTGATCGAGGCAGATGTATTCAAAAAAGACGGAAAGCAGCTTTTTGAATTGACGTTAACAGAACTGGAAAACGAATACAGATCCCTTCGATCAAGGTCACATTTTTAAAAAAGGACCGACAAAAAATTCAAGCTTTTTTCAGGTCAGAGAAAGCTTTCACCTCCGGTTTTAGATTTGGGTGTTATGCAGATAAAAAGGACCAGGGCAATGAGGATGTTCATTTGGACTATACGATCCTCCGACTGTGAAAACCGATATTTTTTTGTGTGACGACTGATTTATTTACAGGATGACCGATATTTTTCCGTGACGGCTGATTTATTTGTGGGAACCTAATTTTTATTATTCTAGTTTTTATAAATGAGCCGTGGTACGGCAAACGAGTGAGATGAGTCCTTCATTTCATCTCACTCGCTAAGGTTATTGCTGAATTTCATTGCTTCAGTTATACCCGAAAGACACCGGCAAGATTTGTACCAATAGGGCTTCCCATACCGGTACACGCATCCCATCCTGTACGGGCATCATAAGCGTTAGCTTCCCGGCTTGAATCATTATTTCCCTTTGTGATATCTCGCAGTGAAGAACGTGAAGATCCTCCATATAGCGTGGGATTCATAAATCCAACCGGGCGGCCGAGATCCTGATTGATCAGAGCGATAAGTCCTGCCCAAAGCGGTGCAACAGCACTGGTCCCGCCAATGACTGTCCGCTGCCCGTCCACTAAAATCCGGTAACCCGTTTCGGGATCCGCATTGCCGGCAACATCCGGAACTCCGCGACCAACCTTTGCCCCTGGGTTGGCAGAAGGCGGCACTTGAGCGGACATCTGCCATTCGGGAAGAGCAAAATATTGGCTGACGCCGCCTCCCGTGCTACTGTCCGGCCCGTCATTCCAAACGGTTTCGTCCGCAATGACCGCCCCTGTCCCTTCCAGCCTTGTGCCGCCACAGGCAAGATTATTCGGGCTGGATGCGGGAAAATCTACATGAACGAGACCGTCATCGACACCATCAGAAGAACCGCGATCCCCTGCCGCACTGCAAATTGTGACACCGAGCGCACGAGCGTCTTGGAACGCACGATCCATCGCTTGCATCGCCTGTTCTGACCAATTACTCTCCGCACTGCCCCAGCTGATCGAAACAACAGAAGGTTTATTTTCGTTATCATGAACAGCTTTGTTGATTGCATTCAGAAAACCAGCATCCGTATTGGAAGCGAAATAAACAGCGATTTTCACTCCCGGTGCAACCGCCCCCGCTACTTCAATATCCAGAACAACTTCACCATCCGCACCATTGGCGTCCCCAGTCGGCTGATTGCCGGCACCATTCACCGGAACTGCAATCACTACCGGTGCATCAATACCCAATTCTGTAAAATATTCGTTCAACTCACTTGGATTATACCCACCTCCCAGTTCAATAATCCCGATACATTGCTGACTTGCCTTGCTGTCGGTGGGAAAACTGTATAGTTGAGCGACTTGCTCTGGTGTATACGATTTCGATGTCTGCCGACTCTGAACCGCGTTCTTAGTCTCACGGAGAATCTGGAAATGCGTTCTTGCCTGGGGACGATTGTCAAGTCCAAAAACATTTTCAATAATCCCGGCAAGGTCCTTTGGAATTTTGATCGAATCGCTGTGCCCACGATAGGTAAAATTCGGATGTTTGTATCGCTGCAACTGAACACCGAACGCATGATTAAAATCAGCCGTTTTGCCTGAAAGAATGATCGTTCCGGCAGCGCCATTAACCTCTTTCACACTTAAATGATGGCCCTTTGCAAAAGATTCCACCTTTTTCAAATCCTCCTGGTCTGCTCCGTAAGAACCGGCAAACTCTTCCCGGCTCAGCTGCTTTACCTGTTTTTCACCAAACAAATGGTCAATCGAAGGGCGGCGCACAAGAACAGTGACTGTCATTTCTTCGTCCGGATCTGCCGGCCCGATTTTTTGAGCATTCACTACTTGAGAGCGCTCACTGTGAGGCAATGGCATTTTCTGCGAGCTTTCCTGTCGATCTTGTCCATTCAGCGAATGTTTATCCATAATCTTTCTCCTTTTGATCTTGTTTAATTTTAATTTATCATAATCTTCTCGCTTTTTCATGATGCATTCGTTCGATTTTGTTCCAAGTAATAAAAATTTCCACCCCAGCGTGATAGATTCCATTTACAAAAGGGAGACGTAGCCTAAAGAATAAGGGAGAGCCCATGGAAACGGCTCCCCCTTATTTCTAAACTTCTTCGTTTGATAGATTACTATTTAATAAATAACAACTGGTTCATTTTGCGTGAGATTATCATAGACCTGTTTCATAACATTCGGCGGGGTATTGACGCAACCGCCCGATCCTTGGTTCAGATAGGCATTAGGTGCCCAGTTATGGCGCCAATAGGCATCATGAAAACCGCATCCGCTGTCCGTAAATGGTGCCCAGTACTTCACTTTTACTGAATAATGCGGATCACCAGATTCGCTGCCTACAAGTGTTGAAGGGGATTGTTTATACATGATATACCATACTCCCTTAGGCGTATCTTCATGGGTATCCTGTCTGCCCGTGACAACATTGGTCGTCACCTTTAATTTACCATTTTGATAAATCCAGATACGTTGCTGTTCAATGGACACTTCTGCGTATGTGTCGCCGATACCGTGATTCGCTGTAACATGGTAACCAATGCCGTAAGTGCTGTAACCGACTCCGTACACATTATAGGCGCGCAGCGACGTATCCCCTTTTTCTAAGGCATCCTGAATCCGTTTTGTTTCGGCGGGAACATCAAGTGCCCATCCATAGGATTGTCCTTGAACCGAGATCACCGACCCGGAATGCGTTTTGAATTGAAAATTTTTATTCAACGTTGACTGGGAACGGTTGATCGCAGCGACTCTATTCTCAAGGCCGCTTGTGTCAATCGTCATCTTCATGTCTTTGGATACCGTCGCATTTTTAATTAAATCACTGGCTTTTAGTGTGTAAGTTGTATTCTGAACTTGGTAAGCGACAGACTTCTGAACAAGTTCCTGCAGTTTTTTCTTTTCATTCTTAACAATTGTGCTGTCCGATTCGATCGGCACTGAGCGCACAGCTTTCAAATGGATCACGCTGTAATACTCATGTTGATCATAATCTTTTAATAGTTTGGCAGTATCATATTGTTCGCCCCCTACACTATTAGAAACAAAGATTCGGCCCTGATTCAAAGAGGCCCGGGCATCCAACGGTGCTTTAAGACTTTTGTTCATTAACGCAATTTTGGCCGCTACTTCTCCCCTCAGCTTTTGGCTGCGTTCATTTTCTGCCTTTGAAGGCACCAGTGAATAGTCCTTTGCAACTGAAGAAGGCCACCACGTCTGCTGTTTTTTTAACAAACTTCTGACTGAAGGCAGGTCGTTGTTTGTAAAACCCGCCTTCGTGCCCTTTTCATTTACAATAAGCTTGTCGCCGATATAGACTTCATTTTTTAAAACCAGTGCCTTTAACTTTTTTATTGTCTGATCAGCTGTCAGTCCACCCACGTCTGTTCCATTGATCATGATTGAGTGGTTAAACCGGGTTGCCTGATAATAGCTCAGCCCCGCTATACCCACAATAATAAGTACGACAAAAACAGTGATGCTGCTTATAATAATGATATTAATCTTGCGAATGACCATTCACCTCAAAAAAAAGATTTACTCACTAAACGTTTTATATTATGAAAATGTTTCAAGCAATATTAGTTATATATAAAATAAAGGAATTGGTTCTTTTTAACAAGTCTTATCCATTATTCGAAAACCAGATCCGGCGGAAAAAGCTCGTATCCCTTTCTCATAAATGACTTCCAGATGCGAATTTTCCGGCAAGTTAAAAAGTCGGAAGAAAAATAATTCTCCCGACTTTTAATCCCTGTTCTATTTATATTACAAGCATCAATCAGGTAAGTAATGAGTATGAATGCAGCCAGCACCAGCACCATTATTTCCAGAGACTTTTTCAACTGCTCCGTGTAATGAACCCAACTTTCAATCAGCATTTCTTTTGTCATGAATAACAAGAGACAGCACAAACGCAAAGGGAAAGAGCAACAATCCGAAAACGTACCATTTTAAAAAATTCCGGCCTTTTTCAAATGCTTTGACCGCTGGATAAGTTGAAAACAGTCCAAGCAGCATGACACCAAATGCTCCATACAATCCGACGGCCGTGTAAAAATTCTGTCCGTTAATCATAATATCTGCCTCCTCCACGATTACAGCAGTTCACCATATCTTCTTTTATACATTGTTTTAAGGAATGTCGCCAGCAGCATGTAGCAAATGATCATGCCGATCAACCATGGAAAATAAGAAGCAGGCATTGCCGACATCCCCAATATGTGCCCAAAAGGCGTGTAAGGGACAATGGTTCCAACCGCGATGGACGCGGAAGTAAACAGCAGAACCGGCAGCGACGCCCTGCTCTGTATAAATGGAACCTTGGGCGTGCGCAGCATGTGGATGACAAGGGTCTGCGACCACAGGCTCTCTACAAACCACCCGGCGTTAAACAGAGTGACGAACAGTCCGCTGTTGGTGCCTTGAACCCCGTACGCTCCACCTGCAACAGCCGGACAAATGACAAAGAACATAACAATGTAGGTAGTGATATCAAACACTGAACTAGTTGGCCCCAGCCAGATCATAAAACTGCCGATCGAAGAAGCATCCCATTTGCGCGGAACCTTGAGATAGTCCTCATCCATGTTGTCCCATGGAATCGCGATGCAGGAAATGTCATAAATCAGATTCAGAAAAAGGATCTGAATGGGCTGCATCGGCAGGAAAGGAAGGAACGCACTGGCAGTGACTACCGAAAACATGTTGCCGAAGTTGGAACTAGCCGTCATTTTTATATACTTAATTATATTTCCGAAAGTACGGCGTCCTTCCAAGACACCCCGCTCAAGCACCATCAAGTCTTTTTCTAACAGGATAATATCTGCAGATTCCTTTGCAATATCAACTGCTGTATCAACTGAGATACCGACATCTGCCTTGTGCATGGCGGCGGCATCATTAATCCCGTCGCCCATGAAACCAACGGTATGGCCATTTTCCCTTAAAATAGTGACAATCCGCTCTTTTTGCTGCGGGCTGAGTTTTGCAAAAACGCTTGTGGTTTCCGCAGCTTCGGAAAGCTCTTGGTCATTCATCTTGTCAACATCTGTACCCAGCAGCAGGTTATCGACTTTCAGTCCAACTTGTTTGCAGACGTATCGAGTCACCGCATCGTTATCACCAGTCAGCACCTTGACAGCCACTCCGTAATCGTTGAGTGCCTTGATGGCCGCCATTGACGTATCCTTCGGAGGGTCGAGAAAGGCCAGATAGCCGATCAGCACCATGTTGGATTCATCTTTTACAGAAAAGATGCCTTCAACAGACGGATTGGTTTTCTGCGCGACAGCCAGAACGCGCATGCCTTCACCATTGATTCTTTGTGCCGTCGCAAGAATTTTCTTCTTAATCTCATCGGTCAGTTCAACAATCTTACCGCCATACTCGGCGTAGGCCGAGATCGACAACATTTCTTCGATTGCGCCTTTCGTAATCAGCTGAGTCTTACCGTCATGGTCACGGATGACAACGCTCATCCTTCGCCTGTTGAAATCAAACGGAATTTCGTCCACCTTAGTGTATCGTTCCTGCATGGAACGGTAGGGCTCAGATTTAGCATGATTGAGAACCGCAAAATCCATAAGGTTTTTAAGCCCCGTCTGGTAATAGCTGTTTAAAAATGCATGGCGCAGAATTCTTTCATCTTCATGACCGTCAATGTCCAAGTATCGTTCCAGGACGACTTTGTCCTGCGTTATTGTCCCGGTCTTATCTGTACAGAGAACATCCATCGCCCCAAAATTCTGCATCGAATTAAGATGTTTGACAATCGTCTTTTTCTTCGCCATCGCAACCGCGCCTTTTGCAAGGTTGGTGGTTACGATCATCGGCAGCATTTCAGGTGTCAGGCCGACTGCGACAGAGAGGGCAAATAAGAACGCCTCAAACCAGTCACCTTTCGTAAAGCCATTGACAAACAATACGACAGGCACCATGCACATCATGAAGCGAATAAGCACCCAGCTGACTGAGTTGACGCCCTTTTCAAAGTTTGTCACAACTTGCTTTCCGGTGATGGTCTTGGCCATGGAACCAAAACAGGTATAATCGCCCGTGGCGAGAACAATGCAAGTGGCGGATCCGCTGACAACGTTGCTGCCCATGAAGGCAAGATTAGGGAGATCCAGCGGATTTTGACTGTCATCCTTTACTGAACGGTCATACTTCTCAAGCGGCTCACTCTCGCCGGTAAGAGAGGACTGGCTAACAAACAGGTCTTTGCAGGCGATCACACGAACATCAGCCGGTATCATGTCTCCTGCCGCCAGAAAGACAATATCTCCGGGAACGATCTCCGCAAGCGGCACTTCCTTTTTGCCCTCTTCACCGCGGGAAACGGCTGCTGTTGTATGAACTAAAGCTTTAAGCTTCTCGGCAGAATTGTTGGAACGCGTTTCCTGAATGAAACGAAGCAGTCCACTAATAACTACCATTGTGCAAATAATGATAACTGTCGAAGGATCTTTCTCTCCGGGCGCCGCGATAACGACATCAGTGATAAACGAAATGATCGCAAGTATAAAAAGCACAACCGTAAAGGGATTGACGAATGCCCCGATTAATCTTTTATAGACCGATTCCGGCTTCTGGTGAGAGATTTCGTTGCTTCCGTATTTATCTCTGAGATCCTCTGCAGCTTCTTCGTTGTATCCGGTCAAATGGGTATTATACTTTTTTAGCAATTCTTCTGTTTCCATTCTGCTCGCTATAATCAATTCATTTGCGACAGGCGATACAGAACGTGAAACGTTTGAAATAATTTTCTTTTTCATGGTCCTTAACCTCCGATTCTTAGTTTATTAGCTATTTAAGCCGCCACTATTTCCTGTGGATAAACTAAAGGAAGAAAAGGCACAAAACGCAGGGGATAAGCGCTCCTAACCTCTATATCAGATTCAATGAGAAAAACAGACAGGGAGATTCATTGCACTCTCGTACCTTATTTTTATCGCAGGTACTTCGCCCGTCGGGTTTTATGCCCTTACTACTTCCTTCATCCATTTTCCTCACCTCATTTTCCTTTTAAACGATCAATTAAAAATCCGGCAGTATTCCTTTCAGAAATTAAAAATCCCCCACCAAAGCTCAGACGCTTGGCAGAGGATTAACATTTCTGTCTACAAAACACACCTTTTAAATAAAGCATGTTCACGTTCAAGCTTTAGCTTCGCAGGGCGATGAAATTGCATTAAACTATGCCTTGTTTTCGACATAGTCTGTTTACCTTCTCATAGTGTTTCCACTACTCCGCGGCAGCAATCCGTATCCCTGCGGTAGCCTCACCTACCGTAATTATTCAATTGCCTTGTGTATTATAAGGCGATTAACAGTGTAATGTCAACATATTTATAGACCGTACGCCGAATTTACAGGTGGAAAAATGGGCTTCATCATGACTATTTTCTTTATGGACATCTTCTGAATTGAAAGCGTCTGTTGACAATATGCAATTATTTTTTGACAAAATGTCATTTTAAGCTGTTATAATGCTTATGGATGAACAATGATCTTAACATAAAGTTCGTAAATGCCTTCCTACTTTAAAAAGAGGCTTAAAAAAAGAGAACAATAGAGATGAAGGCCATCCATGTCTGAAGCAAGAAATACTGACCAGATCGGTTCGCTGCTAAAAAAGTTGTTGAAACAGCGGTCATTATCTATGCGGGAACTTAATAAACTCACGAAAACTGATGTAGCCGCGACTCAAGAATAATAAACGGTAAACGGAAAGCTAGCCCGAAACATTTGTAAAAATTTGCTGAATCTCTCGGTGTCTCCGCTACCGATTTATTTGTATCGGCAGGTTATCTTCAGGACCGGAAGAACAAGCGGTACATTCAGATAATGATCTCCATTCATCCACCATTCAAAAGGTTCTCAAGTCCTCTAATCCGTTCAATCAAAAATTCACTTTTGACCGTCTGGAACATCAATTAGCCAATTATGAACAATTTTCAACAACAGAAGAGGGAAGAAAAATCATTTTGACGGATTTTGAGGAGAAGCTTCAGAAAGTAGGCAGTATTGATCTCTTCATCAGCCACCTAAAGAATATGTTTAAAAAAATTCGCCAGAAGAAGGAGACTCCGTATTAACTGGCGATAATGGAGGGTGCACTGCTCTATTTTACCTGTTGATGTCATTCCGGATTACATTTTTCCGATCGGCTATTTAGATGGCGCTATCGTTTACAAATTGCCATGCTGTCGCTTCAAAATAGAGTAATAGTACAAGACTTGCAAAGCGGCATTTCAGCAGAGATAATTAGTCCAAGTGTGCCAACCAAACTTACTACTGATCAGACGCGGCAAGTTCCCAGGTTTGTAACGAATCCTGTAGTTATTAGTCTAGGCGTCATCGGGGTCTGTAAAATTCAGAAATCATTTTTTCTGCAGCACCGGACTGAAATCTATACTTCATTTTTACTGTGCTATTGTACCATTAAATTTCGAACGATCATACTTGGAAGGGGACTCTTTTTTTATGACTATCTTGCAGACTTTGATCTTTGCTATCGTTCAGGGAATAGCTGAACTATTTCCTATCAGCAGCGTGGCTCACGGGGTACTTGTTCCCTACGTCTTTCACTGGAATTTAAGTCCGACATTTCTGAACCAACACTTCTTAGCTTATGTCGTCATGCTCCACCTGGGGACGGCGATTGCGTTGTTCCTGTTTTTCTGGAAAGACTGGTTCGCTATTATCCGTTCGCTCTTTACCGGGAGTAAAAGAGTTTTGCTGCTGCTTATTGTTGCAACAATTCCTGCCGGCGTCATCGGTGTAGTTCTTCAAAAGCCTATTACCCATATGTTCAGTAACGTAACCAGTGCGGCTATCTTTTTGCTGATTAATGGATTTTTCCTCTTCTTTGGAGAGAAAATCCGCTCGAGAGGACAAAAAAACATCGAGGATCTGACAATGGGGCAGGCTTTCATCATTGGCCTCTTCCAATCGCTCGCTCTTATCCCCGGATTTTCACGGTCCGGATCAAGCATGATTGCAGGATTTTGGATGGGACTTAAAACTGAATCTGCAGCTCGGTTTTCCATGATCATGGCGACGCCGATTATCGCGGGTGCCAGCATTCTCGAAGTACCTAAAATCTTAAAAGCCCATACTCCCGGACTGATGCAGATGTCTTTGCTGGGTGGCCTGATGGCTGGAATCTTCGCTTTCATCAGCATCTGGATCTTGATGAAATGGTTTAAGAAAAAAGAAATTCGGGCAATGCGGCCATTTGCCTATTATTGCTGGGCCGTCGGTGCACTCGTTTTAATCAGTCAATTATTATAATTTTTTTATTAATCCTGAAATACAGCCAAAGCAGTATATATAATGTGCAAACTTAGAGTAAAGAATCATCTCAAAAGCTATTGCATCAGAAAAGATATAAACGATAACCTTAAATTTTAACAAGGGAGCAGCAGTCGTGGCACAGATTAGCACAGACAGTGAATCACGTCATTCACTGAAAAAATCTAAAAAACATCATAAAGTTTTGCGCTATACTCTTTTAATTCTGGCGGCTCTGATACTGGTAGCGGCGGGTGTCTTTGCCTATGAATCACACCAATTAAGTCCACAGACTCATTTCAGTCACTTAAAAGCTATTGGGAGCCCTAATAAAAACAATAATGCGCTCAGTAAATATAAAGAAAAATCAGGCGTTTTCAATGTACTCCTCATTGGCTCCGACGCTCGCAAAACAGACCCGGCCGGGCATACAGATTCAATACTGCTTATTCATGCCGATTTGAACAATCATAAGTACGACGTGCTGAGTATTCCTCGCGACACGCGTGTCTATATGTCCGGATACGGCTACACAAAACTGACTAGTGTCCAGTACGTTTCACAGATTAATCACGGCACAAAGCAAGGAATTCTTGATGCTATAAGCGCTATCTCAAATCTCACCGGCGTTCCGGTCAACTATTATGCAGAAACGAATTACTGGGGCCTTCAGGACATGGTTGATGCGATCGGTGGAATACAGATGAATGTTCCTTTTAATGTCACACTGACTCATCCATGGTATCCCGAAGATAAAAACATGACCTTTTCTGCCGGGATGCACACGCTCAATGGTAAAATGGTAACCGAAATTGTACATGAACGCGATTCGGTCCCTGGAACTGATTACGGGCGCCAGCAGTTACAGGAAGCTGCGTTGATCGGCATTGCGAAAAAAGTAATGCAGCCTTCAAATATCACCAAATTGCCGGCCCTGTCTCAGTCTACATCAAAATTTCTTATTGGGACCAATATGACCACGGACGACATGATCAGTATGGGCCTGGGTGTCAGGAGTGATTTCCATCCGGAGCAGCAAATCCAATACCATCAAGTCAAAGGTCAAAATGCGGTCATGTACGATGACATTTTGAAAGCAAATAATGACGAGGTTGTCCTTGATCCCGGTCAATTAAAATCTGTTGTCCAGAAATATTTTACAAACTGAGTACAAGGAATTCCAAGTAATTTTTCAAAAACGATAAACTTTTAACAGTAAAAAGCCGCATTTTTCGATTGAAAAATACGGCTTTTTTTACTGTCCTGCGTAGAAACAAATTCAGAGAACGTCCAAAAGAGGAAATTACAAAAGACTAGACTGATATTTTCTTATAAGAGTTAGTCCTATTAATTTGAATACACAGTACGACTAAGCGTGTTCCATTCATTCGAAGGCATCATATCCAAATTCCAGAATCCAAAACCTGCCAGATGGTACTGATTGGATAAGTTTAAAAACGCTTTTATGGACCGGTCGTCTGTCAGCCAGGCCTCATAATTTTTATTTTGCTCGGAGTAGGAAAAATAATAGGTAGCATTGGCGGGCTGCCATTCTTCGGGATGATGCGTTTTCAGCAGATTGCTGGCGTATGCACTTGATAACGCCTGGCTGCCCAAACTTTTCCCGTCTACCCCCACCTGCCAAATTCTTGTATATGAAGGAAGTCCAAGCACCAGTTTCTGTGCCGGAATATCCGTCTGAATCAATTGTTCTATATTTTTTCTGAGCCATTGAAGCGAAGTGACCGGACCGGGGTAAGGATCCGTTGACCAATGTTCATCGTAGCCCATAAGAACAATATAATCACAATACATTCCGATAAGTTTGTTAAACGATAAATAACTATTTTGTCCGCCGAACATTTCCGGCTGCAAATCAATGGATAAAGTGATTTGATCCAGTTTCAAGGTTTTCGAAAAATCATTAATCAGCACTGTAAAAGCCGACCGGTCCTTTACAGCAACATTTTCGATGTCGAGATTGATCCCGTCTAAATGGCTCCTTTCCGCATCCAGTCTAATTTCCTGAATCACCTGCCCCATTTTATTCCGATCTGTAAGAAAACGGCTGATTTCTCCGGAAGATTGCTGCTGCATGGCCACCCTTCCCCATACCTTCTTCCCTTCACGATGTAAGCGAGTGATCATCTCAGGTGCCAATACTTGTTGTGTCCCATAGGAAGCGTTTATTGTGGCAAAAAGCGGAGAAATGATATCAAGATGCTTATATCCGGCTACTTGAGTATTGCTGCCGCTCAACCAACCAAGAGAAATCTCCTTTGCCTTCGTTGCTGTAGCTATTTTTCCTGTTGTCGAATGAAATGAACTGATTTCTGCATCCATCCAGTATATTGGTGCACTGACATTTTTAGCAGTTGTATCCTGATGAGGATAAAACGTTACAATGAGAGACGGAATGGCGAGCACAGGTACTGCTAACAGAATGGCAAAACGCAACATTAGCTTTATCAGTCGGTCTGTAGCATTTGATAGATCGTTTATAAGCATCACTCCTGACTGCATTGCTACTAATGAACCTATGTAAAAACACTCAAAAGTAGAATTGACAATCAGAGCCTGAATACTATTTTTGATAAAGACAACCTTTTCTTTTTTATATCATTATTGTCGCCTGTTTTACGATTGAACTTACTCTTTAGGTAGTGGTTGACGTCCACCTAACATTTTACTGCACTGGTTTCTTTTCATCAATCAGGTTTTTTTTAAACCAGTAAAACGCCAAAATCAAAGCAATAATTACCAGGATAAAAATGAGGCTGATCCGCTGCTGCCTTTGAAATACAGAGCCGGCAATGCCGAAGCCGATTATTAGAATTCCGATGATTCCTGAATAAGGCTGAAGCGGCATGGTCCAATGTTTAACCGAATAGGCTCGCCGGTTTTTCATATCAGAAAGAATGATGTTCAGCCAATTTAAAATAAGCATCGTACTGGAAGCCGTTGCCAGGTATTCATAAACAGATTTTGGCAGGAAATAAGAAAGGACATCGATGACAATTAACAGTCCCAACGTTAATAACAGCCCATAGACGGGGATATCTTTTTTATTTCGTTTATTAAATAATTGGGGTGCCGCATGATCCGAAGCCAGAGCAGCAAGGATGGATGTCATCGAGTAAAGTGCGCCGATCATCGTAGAAAAGGCTGCGGATAAAATGATCAAGTTGAACAGGCCGCTGACAAAGGAAATATGAGCGGCAGAAAGGGCGGTCACAAACGGGCTCTCCGAGGGACCAATTGATTTCCAATGAGCGATCGATAAGATGGAAACAACAGAAAGAAGGTAAATAACAATCAATGCAAAAACAAGTGTATAGCCTGCTTTCGTTACATCGCCTTCGTTTCGACACTTATTGGCAATCAAACCAACTATTTCAATGCCGCCAAATGAAAGCAGTACAAAAAGCATGCTCCCCCAGAAGCCGAAAAAACCATTCGGAAATAAGCCCGCCTGAAACGGATTATGGACAGACAAAGAATGTAAAAATGAGGGCCTATTCCCGATGATAAGCATGAATGCCATCAGTATGAAAGCAAAAAGAGCAGACAGTTTAAGGACAGCGAAGAAAGACTCTATTGTTCCGAAATCTTTAATCCCGAGCAGAATCACACCGATTCCAAAACAGGAATAACCGGTAAAAAACAGCCACAGAGGAACTGTGGGGAACCAAAAGCGGGTAAATGTGGATAAAGCTGTAATTTCGCTGGATACAATCAATAAGCCGGCGAACCAGTAAATCCACCCAAAGACGAAAGCGTACGCTTCACCATAGGCTTTTTCAGCATAAGTCCGAAACGATCCGCTTTCCGGATCATTTACTGTCATTTCTGCCAGTGCTGAGAATACAATCAAAGCGGCAAAGCCGGCGACTAAATAGCTCAGTAAAACGGACACACCGGCGGTACGGATCGATAAACCAGATCCGAGAAAAAAGCCGGCTCCAATAACCGAACTGATACCAATTAGACTGAGCTGCCACCATGAGAGATAAGAGCCCTTTCCAGACTGAACATTTTTCTGTTCCTGACGGTGAGCCATGTTTTGAATGGGATGATGGGACATTTTCATATGTTGGAGCCCCTCTTTCAAATATGCGTTATTGTAAACATCTCCGTTAAATTCATACATTACCATAAAAATTTTTCATTTGAAAGCTTCCTTAGCCAAGACCTGTTAACTAAGATAGCTCCAGCCACCAACGTATAATGATGTCGCATTTTACGTTTTGCTTTGCAAACCTCCCTTCGATTCCGAATTTCAATTTTATTATTTTGAAGGAATTTGTCTTTGCCACTCGAGATATCCAAAAAGAAGGGCTGAAAAAAAATAATTGTACCGCGTCGAATCAACTTTGCTTTTCGCTCTGGTTCACGCCGGTTTTAATATGATCGGAATTATTATTGCTTTTATAATGGGAATGCTCCTGGCGCTCACATACATTGTCGGCCGCAGGAGCTTGACTCCCCCATTAATCAGCCATATACTTATTAACCTGCTTATTAAGCCTCGGTTATTGATGTTCATTATACGTGTACTCAAAAATTGTTTAATTTATAAACGAAGTTGCTCATACCGTGTTTCTTATTTCGTCACTTATCGCTGCACACTTGAGGCAGAAATTTAAGCGAAAGAGCGAATTACTATTGACAGATATAAAAGGGGGTTTTTTATGAAAAGAATCATTTCGGTTTTTATTGGTATTGCACTCTTATTATCTCTGGCAGCCTGCAGCAGCCAGTCGGGCCAGTCAGACAAATGGGAAAAAAGTATTTCAGCAAATAAACTTACCCAGCAGGAAAAAATTGCGATCGATTTTACGCAAAACTTATACAGCGGCAATAAATCCAAACAGATCGCAACGATTAATCAATATGCTGCTCCAAAAACTATCAGCAGTTTAAAGGATAAAATAAAGGTTGGAGGTTTCCAGCAAACATTTCATTCTGTTGAGGTCATTAAAGGAGCCCAGGCAAAACTCAAAGGCAGAGAATATTTTCTTGCCCTGCTCGAGATGAAAGATTCAAAAAGCGTTGTTAACAAACGCATTGTCATCATGCCTGGTGACAAGGTCCTGCACATTCTTTCAGGAAATGTACAGACTTACAAAAAAGAACTCGGAAGCTGATCCGTATACATTAAAAAAGGCTATCGATTCTGGATTGCCGCAATGCAGTAATTGTTCATCGAAAAACGTAAAATTAGACTAAGGCTGTTACGATCATGTAACAGCCTTTTTTGGGTCATCTTTCCTCAAATTGAGGCGGGAGTCTCCCGACTGACTATTAGTTGCTCCCAACCGTGTGTAAGTCGCTCCTAACCGCATATTAGTTGCTCCTAATCTTTCGGATGCCATGCAGCTCCTCTTTAAAAGGAAAATAAAGCGTCATCCCGGAACAGGCGACAATAAGACCAAAACAGAGCAGAATCCACGGAACAGATAGTTGGCCGGTCAGGAATGAGCCAAAAAGTGCGCCCAGGGGAACAGTACATGAGCCAAGCATCGCGTTAAAGCTATTGACCCGTCCCCTCTTGTCATCTTCAGTAATCAATTGGAAAGTTGTTCCAATGCCGATACTGGCAAAGCTGATCCCCAGACCCAGTAATCCGAAGAAGAAAGTCAGCGGGATAAAATTCGGCAGTAATCCTGCTAAGATTAAAGCAGTACCCTCCAAAACAAGGCCAGCCAATGACAATCTGATCTGGTTACTGATATGGCTGAAAAGAATGATCACGCTTCCCAACAAAGCACCTATCGATATTGCCGCGTCCATCCAACCCAATCCTGTCGATCCGAATCTTAATTGATGACTGATGACAACAAGGAAAACTTCAATCGGCGCGAGAAAGAAGTTAATGATCACACCACCCACCAAAGTAAGGCATAAAAGACGTTTCATTCGAAATGTATAGAAAAGCCCCTCTTTAAATCTTGTAAAAAATGATTCACCACGCCCCGGTTGATTTATTGGAGGAATTTTCAGAAAAAGTGAGAAGAAAAAAGAAATAATAAATGATAGACCGTTTAAAACGAATACTGAACTGATCGATAAAACCGAGATCAATATACCGCCGATAACTGGCCCCAATATAGTCGAAAAACGCCTAATAAATTCAAAAATCGCATTCCCTGCTGACAAATTGTTCTTATCCAAAACAAGCGGAACTGTAGAAGAAAGAGCAGGTGAGAAAAAAGCATTCATCGCTGAAATCATGACAAGAAATAAATTAATTGTAATCAGTGAGAAGTGCCCTTCTAAAGTCAGGACAGCGATCACAAACATAACCAGCCCTCTGACAAAATCTGAGATCATCAATATTTGTTTCTTTATATTCCGATCAGCAAAGACACCCGCCCATGGCATAACAAGGATTGAAGGAAGTGTCATGCAGATTACACTCATCCCAAGGGACATGGCTGAACCCGTCTGCTTCATAATCGTCCACATTAGGCCGATATAATAGATCTGATCCCCGAAGATAGAAATACCCTGCCCTCCAAGCAATAGTAAAAATTGACGATTTTTCAATAACCCATTCATCATATTTTCATCATTCCATTTATATAGAATTAATATTTCTATTTATATCGAATATAGAAGCAAAAATTAGCCATTTTCCCTCATCAGACTAATCTTTAATCAGTGACTGAAGCATTTGATTCATTAATTTTTTGATTTGTTCATTCCTGACTTCGTAGTAGATCCGATTTTCTTTCCTGACCGGCCTTACAAAACCATAGTACGAAAGTGAGGATAAATGATGAGAAATTGTTGAATTGGAAAGATGCAGCTGCTGCCCTAGTTCATAGCCATAAAGCGGCCTCTGATTCAGCAAACGGATAATGCTGATGCGCTTCTCGTCTGCAAGCACTTTGAAAGCCTGATCCACTTTGCCCCTGTCCGCAGAATAGCCTTGTTCTTCAAATGGGAGCTGCCTGAGGCCAAATAGGAAAAGGCAAAAATTTTCAGTACTGGTCGTAAATGACCAATCATCGTAGAATACAGAGGGAGCAAGAACAACCTCATTCATCTGATCGACAGGCATCTGATACTTCTTTGAAACGAGCTGTAAAAACTTTTTTTCACCATGTGTTTCCGCAAAATTTTTTACCTTATTGATTGTAACTTGCTGCTTTTCCAGGAAACCGCTTAATTCATCCTTCATCAATTGAGACAAAGTATACAGAAGCTTTATCAGGCGCTCTTTTGTTTCTTCTTTGTGGACATACAGATAGAGCAGCTTCCATTTTTCCTGTTCCGGCAGATTACTTTGATCAATGTTGGTCGTCGTTGTTTCCAGATTTACAGGATTAATCGTGCCTTCCGGTCCATAACCTGTGTGAAGAAAATAGGAAAACAATTTACGACTGGGAAGCTGCTTCAATGATTCGAGAAAAAGATCGATGTCAGCATAGACTTTTTCATCCCACGCAAAACGTACTAAAGTTAATCCCAGGTAACTCTCATAGTTAAAAAACACGTCCAGCTCTTTTTTTACATCCTGAGGTAAAATCGCCCTCTTTTGCACAACCCACTGTTTCAACTCAATCGGTTTCTCCTGAAAACCACGTGATTCGTCTAATTGGATTCTATCAGGTGTCGTCACACGAAACATCGCGGCGAACAGTTCAAAGACAGGAGATGTAACATAATGAACTTCAGGCATTGCTGCTTCCATTGAATCACTCCAATAGCCAATTTTGTTTCATGTCGAGTGTGAAACATTCGATTTATATAAAAACATACATTTTATGACAATGAAATTATAGCACATCTTTAGCATTCGTTGAATCCTATTCTCAGCAAAGCCATAAATATTTTAGGAATTAATCATTGGTCACAGTTCACGTCAACTTCCATTCAAGTTATTTTAAAAAAATAAAAGATTTAAAATGATTCACGCAGTCTTTATAATTTTAATTAAGAACGCAAAAGCACCCGGAGTTAAGGAATTATTATAGAATATCATCATTTGCAGGCAGTTAATCGGCACAAATAAACTTTTTACTGAACTCTTTTTCAAATGTTTAAAAATTTTTTAAAGCTGTAATTTATAGTCGGCAATTTAAGAGAGTGGGGATAATAATGAATGCATTTCTCACGGTGATACCGATAATACTTATTAGGTTCGGGCTTCTAAACATTCTAGACAAACGAGCATTAAAACGTGCAGCTTACTTTCCCCCACTAATAGGGGGTGAGAAAGTGGCATTTTGGTTCTATCAGATTGCAAACATTCTCATACTCCTGTATTTACTTTTTCTTAGAATCAGGAATGACTCATTTTGGTATTACGCAGGCTTGATCATATACAGTCTAGGGATCATTCTTTGCATCATATCCGTAGTAGATTTTGCAAAACCGAACAAGAATGGAATAAATTTAAAAGGGCTTTATCGAATGTCGCGTAATCCTATGTACGTTGCCTATTTTATTTATTTTTTAGGTTGTGTGCTGCTCACGCGCTCGCTGATATTACTGACACTACTCGTAATTTTTCAAATATCAACTCATTGGATCATCCTTTCAGAAGAAAGATGGTGCACCAAGGAATTTGACGGAGAGTACGTAAAATATATGCATAGAGTGAGACGCTATTTTTAGAGGCATAAGACGCTTCTATTAAATGTCTATAACCCGGTTTAGAACCAAAATTGACAATGAACACGCGTAATCGAAGCGACCTTGGAAGTGTTACCGAAAGCAGAATAAAATGTTATACAACTTAACACATTCAGCCAGAAGGGAATTTTACTATGTCGGAATCAGATATTACGAAAAGAGCAATTTCCCAAGCACTTGAGCACTTATGCCATAAAAAGCGTTTTGACAAGATTAGTATTTCCGACATTACTCAGGCCTGTGGTTTGAATCGACAGACTTTATATTATCATTTTGCCAATAAATATGACCTGCTGGATTGGACATACCGCCGTCTGTCATTCCACTATTTAGAGGAAGGCACGACGCTCGATAATTGGGATGAGCACGTTTTAGCGATGCTCGTCACCATCCAGTCCCACCGTGACTTTTATCGGAACACGACATCCAGTGATCCAAGCATTTTGGCAAATAGTTTTTCTGTAATCACTAATAAATTGTTTGCAGCGCTCATCAATCGTTTTGACTCGGAAAAACGCATTCAGGAAAGCGATGGTATATTTTATTCAAACTTTTTCTCTTATGGCTGCTGTGGTATTCTGCTTTCCTGGATTATGCATGGTTTTAAAGACTCTGCACAGACTATAGCGAACCAATTATTCCGCCTGGCAAAGGACGTCGAAATACTGGCATACCGCCTGCTGCAGGAAAAAAATCAAACCATCTGACATGTTCTCTAGACGATTTCATGATTTTGTCTGAAAATCACACAAATAGCGATAATTGCTGCATGTAGTTTTTCTCATACTGGTGTACATTGAAATCAAATCAGGGAGGGGTTATCGATGGTTAAAAAGAGAACAGGAATACTAGCGGCCGGTGCAGCGGTAATAGGTATCACCTATGCCGCAAAGAAGTGGCAGCAGAGTATAAAATCGATGAAGGAAAAAACTGCGGACGAGGAAATAAAGTCCCGCTATTATGGTGAAAAGCAGGTCTACTTTATCGGTGGTGGAATCGCCAGTTTAGCGGGTGCTGCTTTTTTAGTTCGTGATGCTCATTTCGATGGCCACAACATTCATGTTATTGAAGGGATGCCTGTTTTAGGCGGAAGTAATGATGGTGCCGGTTCTGCAGCGCAGGGCTTTGTCTGCCGTGGCGGCCGAATGTTAAATGAAGAAACCTATGAAAATTTCTGGGATTTATTTAAAAGTATCCCCTCTTTGGCTATGCCGGGTAAAAGTGTAACGGAGGAAATTTTAAACTTTGACCACCTGCACCCCACACATGCCCAGGCACGTTTAATTGATAAAGAACGCAATATTTTAGACGCCCATTCAATGGGATTCGATAACGATGATCGTATCGCGATGATCAGACTATTAGCGACAAAAGAAAACAAGCTGGATAATTTAACGATTCAGGATTGGTTTGGCCCGCATTTCTTTGAAACAAACTTTTGGTATATGTGGCAAACGACCTTTGCTTTTCAAAAATGGAGCAGCCTGTTCGAACTACGGCGTTACATGAATCGCATGATTCTGGAATTCTCGCGCATTGATACGCTGGAAGGAGTCACTAGAACACCCTACAATCAGTATGAAAGCCTTATCCTGCCACTCAAAGCTTATCTTGATAAATATGGCGTTGATTTTTCCATTAACCGGACGGTAACAGATGTTGATTTTAAAGATGATGATACGATTACTGCCACTGCGTTACACTTTGACGATGGCTCTTCTCTGAAGTTAAAGGAAGGCGATATCGTGATCATGACCAATGCCTGCATGACCGATAGCGCCACTTTGGGAGATTGGGATGTACCTGCCCCAATACCTGAAGAACGTCCCATTTCAGGCGAACTATGGTATAAAATTGCTCACAAGAAAGCAAACTTGGGAAATCCGGAACCATTCTTTACACATGAAAAGGAAACAAACTGGGAGAGCTTCACGGTTACATGTAAAGGCAGCAAGCTTTTAAAACGTATTGAAAAATTTACTGACAATATTCCCGGCAGCGGCGCGCTGATGACTTTCAAGGATTCGAACTGGTTAATGAACATCGTGATTGCCGCTCAGCCTCACTTCAAGGCGCAAGATGCAGACACAACCATCTTTTGGGGATATGGATTGTATACGGACCGCGTTGGAGACTATGTGAAGAAACCTATGAAGGAGTGCAGTGGTGAAGAAATCCTTTATGAACTGATCTGTCATTTGAAATGGGAAGAGGACTGGAATGAAATAAAGGAAGAGGTCGTTAACGTCATCCCGTGCTATATGCCTTATATTGATGCACAATTTCAGCCAAGAGCCATGTCTGATCGCCCGTCTGTTGTTCCAGAGGGAAGCACTAATTTTGCCATGATCAGCCAATTTGTTGAAATACCAAAGGACATGGTTTTTACAGAAGAGTATTCTGTCCGCGCTGCGCGCATTGCGGTATACAGTCTGTTTCATATTGACAAAGAAATTTGTCACGTAACACCCTATAATCGGAGTCCGAAAGTGCTGGCAAAAGCCATACAAACAATGTATCGATAAATCTTGCAAAGTCTTCAAGCTTCGCTCAGTCAGGTAGCTTCATTACTGCCGCTGAAAGACCTTAATTCAAAGTATCACGAATTTTTTAATTCAGTGATGCAAAAAATCCCCCTGGATTGTCATGCACCCCGATTATTGGATTTTGATGTCCAACATTTTGGGATCAGCACAGATCTGGGGAAATTTTTTAGTTTCTAGCCTTCAAAAGTAACCTTAATTATCATCTTAGCTGATCTAATGCGGCCCGCACCGCTTCTAGATCACAAAGGGCGGTATATTGGGATAGAAAATAAAGTAAACATACCCGCTTACCCAAGTGAAAGAAATTATATTCTTTCCAAAAATTCGTCAAAGTATTTGTAGAATTCTTCCTTGTTTGCCAGATGAACATTGTGATTCGGATCTGACATTTCACGGGGAAGACAATTCTGGATCAGAGATTGCATGTTAATAAAATCTTCATCTGATACGGCATCGTTGCCTTTTGCTCTGATTAGCAATACGAGGCATTTTATGCTGGGCAGCAGTTGAAACCAATCTTCATAATACGCAATGTTGGCAGCCACGGCCTGAGAGCTGAACATCATCTGATAGCCCGCTGCAGTTTCGATCAAACTGTTCATAAAATATTGATAACTTAGAGTCGAATCCGTCGCTTGTTTTATAAAATCCATTGCTTCGCTTAAACTTGAAAATGGTAAGGGCCAATCTTTTGTCAAAGGGTCCTTAAGCTGATCTAACGATAATTTTTTGAGCTCTTCAGTTTCTGGTAAAGAAGGGTCAGCCGCTGCGGACTTATCAAGAATAGCCACTGCTTTTATACGTTTAGAATATATTGCTGCTAAATACCCAGCTACTGCTCCCCCCATGGAATGCCCTACCAAGATGACTGAATCTACCTTTAAAAAATCTAATAGTTCAATAATATCCTCAGCCATTTCCTTAGCAGTATATTTCGCTATCGGTTTACTGCTCAATCCGTGTCCTCTTTGATCCGGAGCAATGACCCTGAACTGTTTGCCATAGTGCTGGATAAAATCAAACCAGGTTTCCGCTCTTCCATATCTTCCATGGAGACAAAGAATAGTCGGTCCATCGGTTTTTGTATCAAAATAAAACATGTCAAGACGCTTCAAGTGAGCAATGCTTCTATAAACTTTTGTTTTTCTCATACCATTCCTCTTCCATTCGTTTATATTTGAAATTTAAAAGCAATTACAAATAATCGATCAGCTGATCCAAAGTGTTAATTTCTTTAAAGGGCTGATAATCATTGATGCCCTTTTTAAAATGACGATTGACCCAAACTCTCTGCCAATTCATCTTTTTTGCAGGAACAACATCCCACCAAAAACCTGTTGCTATATGAATATGAGATTCATTGCCTATTTTATTTTGAACCTGCCTAAAAAAGCTCATTTGAGGTTTGTATGCCTGCAGATCCTCTGCTAAAAAAACTAAATTGAAATCATGGCCCAGTGATTGAAGGTTATCATTCATAATACGCCAATCAGAGTTTGACATGATGGCTGTTCGATAGCCTCTCCTCTTTAACGTTTCCAAAGTGGATTTTACTTCGGGGAATGGAAGTAGTTCCTTATGTATTTTTATCAGCCGTTCATATTCCCTGGTCAATTTATCAACTTTCAATTCCATTTCACAATATTGGAGCGCTTTGTAAATAATATTGCTGTACACGATGAAGGGCTCTTCACCATACATCAGGCGATCTTCATAGTTCCCATAGACATTAACTAGCGAGTTTTGCTTCATTCCATATTCGAGACCTATCTTTTCGAGTTCATTCCAAAAAGGGGAAGTATCAATCAGCGTTCCGTAGCAATCAAAAGTTAACAACTGAGACATTAGGGTACCCTCCTGAACAGATTTTGAGAAAACTTGAACAAGCTTTTTTTATGTCAGTTAAAGGCGATACAACTATTCGCAGGGGGACAGATGGTCTGTTGGTATCCACCCTTTTTCACCTTCAGCCGTTTCCCCATATGTCCACTCATTTAAGTTTTTTAATCCGCTCAACTGTTTACCTTTTTTTATAGTGAGCTCATGAGCAGAATAACCTTGAAAGACTTTTGCGTGTTTTAATGAGTTGGGTGCCGATAAAATCTGTTTTGGAACCCATCCCTCTTTGTTCGAATCCACAGATTTACAAAATATCCAATTTGGGTACTGATGATCCTCTTTTCCATAAATCACTTCTTCATTTTTTTTCAGGATAATAGGATCCGGATAACATGAGTGATAATCTCTGATAACCATGTACTCCTGCATCTTAGAACTTCCTCCAATCAGGTCATCGTGTTTTATCATTTCAACGTTTTCCTCATTCACGATATGAATCCAGACTGAGTTTTCAATTTTTTATTTCTTCCACTCTGTCCAGCCATTCATCAATCAGGCAGTTAAAAAGCTGCGGCTGTTCTATTTGTAAATTATGACCTGCACGATCCAGTACTGCTACTGTTCCTCTCGGGTATTTACCGACAAGTTTCAAAGCATCTCTATAGCCAACTGAAGAATCCTGTCTCCCCAAAAGAAATACGCTGGGCTTATTAAAATCGAACTGGTCGATTTTAAAAGAAAATGCGTAATGATTCTTGACCTTTATTAAAAATTCTTCATCAGCAATTTTACAACCAGTGAGTATTTCTTTACTGAATCTTAACCAATTATACTCATCAAGCACAACCGAGTTCGATTTAAAGTCCATCAATGCTTCATCTGGCAAAGTTTTAATAAATTCATTATCGATGCTCATCAGTTGATGTTTATCAACAGACCGATCTGCCTGAAAAGGTACAATGCAAGGACATATGAATGCTGCACCCAGTATGTGTTCTTTTTGCTTTTGAATGATGCCCCGGGACAAATAACCGCCGTATGATTCTCCAACGATTAAATAATCCTGACCATGGAGCACTGCCTGAATAAACTCTAAAACAGCATTCAGCATATCATCAGAGCTTCGAATCGCTTTATAATTTTTGGTTAATCCCATTCCGGGAAGATCAAAGTAAATACGGCGCCATCCCTCTCTTTTACTAAAAACAGGCTCCATACACCCGCTGAGCAATCGGTGATCAGGTGTGTAGCCGTGTATCATCAAAACAGGCACGCCTTCCCCTAAATCTTCATAATAAATTTCAGCCTGACGGACTTTGCAGTATGCCACCATTCACCCCTTCTTTCTCAAGCAATTCACGGATACGAAAATACATTCTTGCGAAAATACGTTCTTATGTTTCTGTTCATTATCGTAATTTAAATAATGAACATTGTCAACAAGAGTTTTTGCTTGACTCACGCTCCGTAAATTGCCCTTCTTTCTGCGTTTTCCTGATAAAAAGCAGCAGAAAGATGCCCAGCACTGCAAGAAAAGCCACGGAAACATAGATTAAAACAGGGCACCCCTGCTGGATGAACAAGCCGCAGACTGTCGGTCCAAGAAAAAAGCCAAGAAAAGTGAATGTCTGTAAAATCCCGTTTGCTGAACCGCGGCGCTCTGCCGGAAACAGACCATTTATAAAGGACGGTAAAATGGTGGTCATGCACATATAACCGGACATCACGCAGATTGCTGAAGCCCATATGGCAAAAAAGAACGGTAAACGGAGCAGCATGAATCCAGCTCCCAAAAGAAATAAGGAGAAAAACGCCACCCTTTTAAAATGGCCGGCGTCTGCATCACGCGTCCCTAACCTCATGATCATCACGCCTATCGCCAGGGCGGGGGCAAAAACCATCCATAAGTTTCCGATGCCCATATAATGGGCAAATTGATCCGGCAAAACAAAAAAGAGAGACGCCATAATGAAATTATAAATGACGCCCAAAAAGCTGATCAGAAGCAGATTCCTATTTTTTGCTGTTCGTCCAAAAAGGATCCATGGATTGGCCGAAACAGCCGGTGAGACGGAGTTTTCTTTTGCAAAAAAGACCATCATCCATAGAGACAGTCCGATGAGCCCTGCTGCCCCAAGGAACATCCATTTCAGACTGATCCATTGATACAGAATCGGACCGGCTATAAAAGCGACAACCGCAGAAGGTGCGACAATCATACCGACGAAACCCATTGCCCGATTATTTATTTCTACCGGGGTTATATCCCCGACCCAGGAGTAAGCAATACCCATGATCGCACCACTCCCCTGCAAAGCACGGGCAAAAATAAAAACATAAATATTGGAAGTGAGTCCTGCCAGAAGCAAGCCAAAAAACAATTGGATAAGGCCAAGAATCATTAGCTTTTTTCTGCCTGCTTTATCACTCCAAACACCATAAGGGATTTGGAAAAAACTATTTGTCAATCCATAGATTCCAAGCGCCAGTCCGGCTAAAAATGAATTACTGTGGACCAGCTGCCTTCCGAATATTGAAATAAAAGGGTTCAACATAGTCATTGAGATTTCACGAAGCCCCATGATTACACCGAGAAGCGCTAAAAATTTATGATTGATCCGTTTTCCAATCAATGGAGAACCAGTGCCCATTTTTTTCATCCCAATCTTGACTTATAATTTGACCGATTCATTCATCATGCAAAGTCAAACCAACGACTATGCGTATAAAAAATTAATCATCGTTCATCGTGAACCTCTGCACCCATCGTTTTGAATTGCATACTTCTCCACTTCTAGAATGAACCGTTCATTCATAATACTACCAAAAATTATATTCTAAATTTTCGTCTAAGGCCGGCAGGGATTTAGAATAAGTTGTTTTAAAAAATATTTAGCTTTACATCATTGAATCAAATATTCATCATTTCATTTATTATGGTACTGATTATATTCGCTCAGATTTTTATTGTCAACGATACATACAGGTTATTTTTTAACATCCATCTTAACAAGTATTGACATTATTCTCTATTCAAGTATATTTGTAATGAATGGTTCATTCAAAACTTTACTTAAGCAAGAAAGCAAGAAAAAATGAAGGTGAAATCTTGAAAGACAGTGAGAGACTTAAAAAGGTTGCCGAAGCCGCGGGTTTCTTGTTTATCAGGCCGGGCTACGCATCGACAAAAATGAAGGACGTTGCCAATCAGGCAGATTTATCTGTGGGGACACTGTATAATTTATTTGAAAGTAAAGAAGCCCTGCTCGATTTTGTTTTTCTCTGCAATCTGGATCCGGAGATCCCTTATAAGGATTTCGATTTCCCAATCAAAAGGACCAAAGAGAAAGACTTAGTCGGTCAAATAAGTGATACTTATAAAAAAATAACCCGGAATTTTGAGGAGAAGTTTGTATCTCACAGTACAAACACGTTAAAAGATTTATTAGATGACTTATTCAACATCATGGAATTATATGGACAATACTTTTTAATTATAGAGAAAAATCTCACCATCAACGCAAAGCTGCTTGACCTGCATACTAATTATAGAAAAATGCTGTTTAAAAATGTTCATGACTTTTTATCCAAAATGATCAATCAGGGTCAAATACGGCAGCTTAGTTATCCATCTTATGATGCGCGGTTGATTATCGATACGCTTATGTGGTGGTGCGCACACAAACGATATGACTCTTTTGAACTTGAGACGAATTACTCCAGCCAGATCACGAGAACGGTTGTCATTGGTGCACTCTTAAATGCCTACAAGAATTAGCTATGCTTGCATGTTTATTTCAGACGAGTTTTACCGAAATAAGCAGTTTTTAAGAGAATATTCTATATGATCGATCAGCTCGCCCATTCAATCGGTGTAGAGGGCACTTCTAAAATGCTCTCCCCTCTTTCCTCAGTTATTTAATCGTTCCTCAGCAATCTTAAACGCCCTATCGTCTTCGCGCTTGTTAATGGCAACAATCTGGACAACCTGAACTTGTCCATTAACGATACGAAAAATAATTCTTAAGCTAATACGTCTAAGCTTGACCTCCTTGCATTGATAAAGCTTTACTTGTTGAAGCAAGTTTTTAAACAAGCTGGTCAACACATTGATGACAATCGAACTACCGGCTTGTTATAAAGCTGAGAATTCAAACAAACTTTTTTAACCCGGTTAAAAATTCTCGTCATCATAAGACATCAGTCACCAGCATTCAAGCGGAGTAAGCCGACGAATATGATAACTCGGTTTTTTAAGTAACTTTTGTTCAATGCGCTGCCGTGTGGCCGGTACACAATTTATCAAGTTATCAGTTCTCTCAGTAACAACCTCCCTCTTCGTGGAAAGAAGTCTCGTTCATGTTTCTTTCTGTATTTCTTACGGATCTTCTTAGCTTCTTCAAATCTACATTCGGTTAAGAAAACAACATCTTGAGTACGTCTTCTCTTTCCAATATCACCAGCATCTATTGACTCTCTGGCTTGATCCATAATTTACTGAAATCGGCCCAACCATATTCATCAAAATTAATTCCGGACACTACAGATTGAAAAAGCTGCTTTTTCCTGACGTTGTAGAGGTGGCAGAACAAATGATTTCTTATCAAATACTGTTCAATCTTTTTAAAACAACGCAGAGATGATAATCCATCCGAGACTAAGAAGTGTTTGATCACGTTCTTGATATAGATATTCTGATCGTCGTTAAGAAAGAGTTCAGAGATACTATGAGGCTTCATAAAAAAATTAACGAGTGAAAAAGTTAAATCATTTTCTAATATCTCTCCGCCAAATAATATGTCCGCTTGCTGTAAAACAGACGGTTCATCAAGAACTGAAAGAGACACGCAATTAATCTTTAAGTTGATACCAACTATCTGTGCCCTCTTCTTTATCCATTCCGCGTCATCCCTTCGATAGCAGAGAAGGGTCAGATCCTCGCCATGATATCCACTTTTTCTGAGGTAACCAAGGACTTGTTCAAAACCAACGGAGCCGTTCAGATGTTCTTGGCGACTCCCAATCAAAATTCTGTTTTCAGGTAAATAGCGGTCACCACCGAGGTCATCAACCAATTTTTGTCGGTCAATGACGGCAGAAAAAGCTTCACGAAAATAAAGATTACGTTGGATGCCTTCTTTTCTCTGATTAAAAACAAGATAACGGAACCCGTTTTCATGGCTCTCAAAGTTCTCTTCTGAGAATTTACCAGATATCACATAATCCCGACGGCTGTGATTCGCCGATCGAGTGAAATAAATTTCTACTTTGTCCAAAAGTGCCCGTTCTTTAAAATAATTGGAAAAACGTTCCAGCAGCAGATGATTTTGATCATAGGAACACACTCTAAATGGACCCGAGCCTGAAATATTGGATGAATCGAATCCGACATCTGAAGGGAGAATGGCCAGCGGAATGGTAGCGATAAAATGAAGCAAATGTGTTTTAGTTTCCGAAAATATCAATTGAACTGTATAGCGATTGACAGCTTTAACTGAGACTAATGATTTTAGGTACCAGAAGCAGGACAGTTGACTTTTCGATGTTGAAAGGCGCTGAAAAGTGTAAACGACATCACCGGCAGTAAGCTCTTTTCCGTGGTGGAATTTCACATCCTTTCTAAGGTAAAATATCCATTTTTTAGAATCCTGACTTGTCTCCCATGCATGTGCAATATTAGGTTCAAAATTTCTGTTTTTACTGTTATAAAGGACAAGCGGTTCATAAATCTGATGAATCAGGCTTGCTTCGGTAGCACCGACAGCATGGGCAGGATCGAGTGTTACCAGGGGACGGGCGATCGGAACCCGAAGAACATCAAGGAAGAGTTTATCTTCTCGTTCAGTAAGGAAACCAAACTGCTGCTTTATTAGCGCCTGACAATTTTTTGCAAGCTTTTCAGGTAAGTCATGACTTTTTGAGAAAAGTATAACTTTCTCCAGATGATCTGTTTTTATTGCCTTAAGTAAAATTGGGGGAACAAGAACATTTAATGATTGATTGAATGACATTTTCGATTTATGCCCTCTGCCACTCCCAGGCTTCCAACTGATCCATTTTTTTGTCTCCAATTCGCGGAGAACTGTTTTGGTGTATCGTTCCGAGCAAACAAGCAAAACGGAAATATCTCGTATAGATACTTCCACTTCGCTGTGGACAGCTTTGTGGAAAAGATGAATATACAGTTCGGTGTAATAATCCAAAAGAGTCATAGAGTGACATTCCTCCCGAAAAGGTGATGCAATTTATTTTATTCTACACTTTTTAACACCCTTTTTTTATAGAAAAATAGTCTTACAGGAGGTGTGTAAGACTTGAACACGTTTATGTCTCTGCATCGAAATATTAAAACACGATTGCTGACCTCATTTCTCTCTCGCTTTTTTGGGAATATGATCTTTCCTTTTATGGCCATTTATTTTGCTGTTGCCTTTGGAACGGCAACAGCCGGATGCTTAGTGCTCATTATTGTGATCGTCTCCTCAGTCTCAAGTATTTATGGCGGTTATATTGCGGATTGCTGGGGTCGGAAGAAGGTAATGGTCATCGCTCAGGGCATTCAGATTGTAGCACTCGTCATCATGGCAATTGTCAATTCAGCCTGGCTGACTTCTGCATCAGTAACTTTTGCCATGATGCTTATTCAGAATATCAGCACAGGGTTATTAAATCCTGCAGCGGAAGCCATGTTAATTGATGTCAGTACCCCAAAAAATCGTCAGTTCATATACAGCCTGGATTACTGGTCAACAAATCTGTCAATCGCCGTGGGAACCATAATTGGAGGTGCCCTGTTTCAGCACTATCGTTTCATTCTATTTTCGGGTTTAGCTGTTTCGAGTATCGTCATTTTTGTCCTCATCGAATGGCTTATTAAAGAAAGTGATGCGGTGAGCAAAGCACCTAAAATTAATACATTAACGGGATCATTGAAAGAATTGAGTCGTAACTATTCAACAGTGATGAAAGATCGCCTTTTTGTCATTTTTTGTATTTCTCAGCTTCTTGTAGTTTCTCTTGAATTCCAAATGAATAATTATATAGCCGTGCGCTTACAGGACCAATTTCGGACTGTGTTGTTCGGCCGCCTCACGATTGACGGATTAACGATGCTGAGCTGGATTAGAGTAGAGAATACATTGCTTATTGTTCTGTGTACGCTGCTGATCAATCAATGGATGCGACATTACTCCCCCCTGCATGTTTTATATCTTGGAATTCTGTTTTATGTATCAGGCTATACTCTTATTACGTTTAGCAACCAGTGGCTTGTTCTGCTTTTGTCGATGCTTATCGCTTCACTGGGAGAATTGATGAATGTTCCCGTTTCCCAGATAATTCTGGCCGAATTAGCCGGCGAACACGATCGCGGGGCGTATATGGCTGTCCATGGATTTGTTTTTAAGGGTGCCAAAATCATGGGTTCATTAGGCATGATTGTGGGTGCATTTATTTCTTCCTATATGATGGCTGTATTATTTTTCTGCATGGGCATTGCAGGACTCTACGGTTTCTACAGGATAACAGGAAAGCTCAAAGATAAAGCCGCTATTGTTACAGGGGGGTGACCACGGCCTTAAAAAAATGAAAAAAGCAATCCTTCACGGCCAAAGAAACCGCCGATAGATTACTTTTTGTTTTTTATCTTTCTGAAATTATAGACCTGATTTATTCTTATAAAGAAAAGAACAGAAAATCTGCTTTTCGATTTTTAATCCACGTTAAGAAAGTGATCTGCCCTTCCCAGTTCGTCCTTATTCAGGAGACTCTATTCACCGAATCCGTATGCTGTTTCCGCAGCCGCTGGCTGATTTCAGCATAGGAACCAAGATGCGGCCCTTTGAAATGATTTTTCGCATAAACAAAGAAATAAATAGCCAATAGAACGATTGCGCCAATAAAAACTTTGCCTGTGGCGTAATGCAAAGTGTACGTTTTGGTGATGGCCACATCGTTAGGAGAGATAATCATCAGAACCACTAAGAATACGATCCAGACGCAGGCGATCACGTGAACCGGAATACTCCAGTTTCTCAGACTCCACGGGCCGTCGTCTTTTTCTGTCCAGATCCCCTTAAGTTTCGCTCTCAACTTGAGAAAAATAGGAACGAAATAGGATCCATAAAGGCCGATGACACTCAGAGAAGTAATCACTGCATAAACGTTGTTGAAGATACCTGACAGAAATGCGATCAGGGCGACCAGCCAGATCGCATAATTCGGCGTATAAAACTTTTGAGAAACATGGGCCCATATTTTTGAGAAGGGAAGTCCCTTGTCCCGGCTGAAGGCGAAGACCATTCGCGATGATGAAGTGATCGACGACAGACCGCAGAACCACATGGCAATCGTAATCATCCACAGCATGGCCTGGCCGAATACACCGCCCACAGCCTGCTGAATAGCTACGATAAACGCGTTATTGCCCGCACTGGCAACGGCCGCCGGATTTTTGATTGACATCGTCACAATGGCTAACAGAACAAAGCCAAAGAGCCCGGAGATAGCAACGGAAAGGTAAACACCCCAGGGCGCTCTGACTTTTGGATCGAGCGTTTCCTCACTTGTATGCGCCGAGGCGTCATACCCAGTCAACGTCCATTGTGCCTGTAATAAACCAACAAGAAAAGCGAACCAGTAAGGCATGCTGCTGCCTGTCTGTGTCGAGAAGCTGGCATCAAAGAGATAACCGACATTGTGATGGGGCCCGAAAGCCGTAAGGACACCGATAATTACAAAGACGCCGATGATATGATAAATTGCGGAAACGGAATTCAATTTGGAAACGACATTGATCCCGACATGGTTCAAGAGAGCATGCATGATTAGAATCACGGCATAGGTCACCAATGTTTGTGTATGTGTGGGATTGCCGAAAAGCAAGGCGGATGAGAACCCGGCGCATCCAAAGTCAATGCCGGCGACGATCGTGACCTGTCCGATAATGTTCAGCCAGCCGGTAAACCAGCCCCATCTTGGTCCGCCTAAAATAGACGCCCAGTGATAAATCGCGCCTGATGTCGGAATCGACGATGTCAGTTCAGCCATTGCTGCGGCAACAAATAAAACAAACAGTGTGACCAGCGGCCAGCCGACGCCCATGATGGCCGGCCCGCCTTGATTGAAGCCATAGCCATATAACGTGACGGCACCGGTAAGAATTGAAATAATCGAAAAAGATACCGCAAAGTTAGAGAAACCTCCCATGTCACGCAGCAATTCCTGCTTATAACCAAATGACTTAAGATTGTCCGACGACGTTCCCTGGGATCGGGAATGACGGACGGATCGATTTGCTTTCACAATGATTGCAAACATGACAACTAATAGAATCAAATTAACAAGAATGCCGAATGCCAACATAGGTCATAATCTCCTTCTATCTAAGTTATGTACTATATTTTTAACCAAATGCTCTTATAACCAACTAATCATGCGAAATGTCGTACATTACTATTAAAAGCAGCGTCTGTATAATGTTATATTATCTAACATTATTTTAAAATAAATCCACACAGCAGAGAAAAATTGAGTTAATATAGGATTACAAGGAAGTTTTCTTTCACAATATGTTATAAATCATAACATATAAATCTATTTCTGCAAGAAATTCATCCAAAAAATGAAAAGAGCCTATCAAATGTCAGAGAATAGTATCCTAAGCGTGGGTATTGACATCGGGACATCGACAACTCAATTAGTCCTATCAAGGTTAACCATCCAAAATATGGCGTCTTCATTTTCGGTGCCTCATATTGCGATTTCAAAAAAAGAAATTATTTATCGGAGCAATATTATGTTCACTCCCCTGATCAACCAGTATGAAATTGACTATAAAAAGATCGAAAAATTTGTGTCCCGTCAATATCAGCGCGCAGCGATTAAAAAACAGGATATTCAGATGGGAGCCATTATCATTACCGGGGAAACAGCCAGAAAGGAGAACGCTGAAAAAGTATTAAAATCACTCAGCCATTATGCGGGAGACTTTGTTGTAGCCACAGCCGGTCCGGATCTGGAAGGCATGATAGCCGCAAAGGGTGCAGGCACCAGCCGGTATTCAAAAGAAAAACAAGCACCAGTGATCAATCTTGATATCGGCGGAGGCACAACTAATCTGGCTGCATTTGACGGTGACCAAGTACTTGATACGGCCTGCTTTGATGTGGGCGGAAGACTAATCAGGCTTGATCCGGTAACCAAAGAAGTGACCTATCTTGCTCCGAAAGTTAAACAATTGATCAATAGATTAAACCTGAATATCCATGAAGGCAGAATCATCACTGCCAAACAATTAAATCCGATTATCGATACTTTGGTCCGGATACTGGAAAACAGTGTTGGTCTAGGCGAAAAGGATTCTTTTTTTGATTTATTTGTCACGAACCATAGCTTTTCCAAATTAGATCCATCGCAAATCAAAACAGTCACATTTTCCGGTGGCGTTGCTGATTGCCTGTGGAGCAAGTCACAGGACAGTCCCTTTAAATATGATGACATCGGCGTACTTTTAGGCCGGGAGCTGCGACAATCTCTTATTTTTAATCAGAAAAATGTCCTTCACTCAAAAGAAACGATCCGGGCAACCGTTGTGGGGGCCGGATCCTATACAATTGATGTCAGCGGTAGTACGATTTCATATACACAGGGCGTCCTTCCCTTACGAAATATTCCAATACTGAATATTTCCGTAAAAAAAGAGAAGCTGAATGCCGACAGCCTTGCTGAAAGTATCAAAAATCAGCTGAACTGGTTCCGTGTAAAAATGGAACTAAGCAACGCAGCTATTTCACTAACTGGTTTAAAAAGTCCGACCTTTGAAGAGCTGCAATCCTGTGCAAAAGGGATTATAAAGGGATCGAGCGGGCTGATCGACAGAAGATTTCCATTGATTGTCATCACTTATGAAGACATCGCCAAGGCGTTGGGACATAGTCTCTTTGCCTATCTTCCGCCAAACTACCCTTTTGTCTGCATTGATCGCGTCAAGGTGGAACATGGCGATTATATCGATTTGGGCGAACCTATCGCTCATGCAACCGTCATACCTGTCAGTGTTAAAACATTGATATTCAACTAAGTAAAGAGGGAACCTCATGATATTAAAAACGAAACTCGCCGATCGGGTCTATACTTTTGACTCTGTAAAAGAAGTGCTGGCAAAAGCAAATGAATTGAAATCAGGTGATCAACTCGCTGGAATAGCTGCTGAAAACGCCCAGGAACGTGTCGCTGCCAAGATTGTGCTCGCGCAATTAACGCTGAACGATCTTTATAACCATCCTGCTGTTCCCTATGATCAGGATGAAGTCACCCGCACGATTATCGATGGTATTAATAAAAGAATTTTTCATTCTATCAAAAGTTGGAGGGTTCAGGATTTACGTGAATGGTTGCTGAATGATGCAACAACCAACATTGATATTCAACGTATTTCAAGAGGCTTAACTGCTGAAATGGTGGCAGCCGTTTGTAAATTGATGACGAATATGGATCTCATTTTTGCGGCAAAAAAGATTCATGTTGAGAAAACAGCTAATACAACTATTGGACGGCAAAGAACCTTTTCATCGCGCCTTCAGCCGAATCACCCTACAGACGATATCAATGGCATCATGGCTTCCGTAATGGAAGGCCTGAGTATGGGAATTGGCGATGCAGTGATCGGATTAAATCCCGTCAATGATTCGGCAGATAATGTGTTCAACATTTTAAATAAGTTTGAAGAATTCCGTTCCAAATGGGAGATTCCGACACAGACATCTGTACTGGCCCATATTACAACTCAAATGGAGGCCATTAGAAAAGGGGCACCGGCCGGATTGGTTTTCCAGTCAATTGCAGGCTCTGAAAAAGGAAATACGGCATTTGGCATTAATCGTGAGATGTTAGCCGAAGCACGTCAGTTAGCTGTAGAAAACGGACAGGCCTGGGGTCCGAATGTCATGTACTTTGAAACAGGCCAAGGTTCTGAATTGTCGGCTGAAGCTCATTTCGATACCGATCAAGTCACCATGGAAGCACGATGCTATGGTTTTGCCAGAGCGTTTGATCCCTACATTGTAAATACAGTGGTTGGTTTTATTGGCCCGGAATACTTATATGATGCGAAGCAAGTGATTCGTGCCGGATTAGAAGATCACTTCATGGGCAAATTAACCGGCCTTTCCATGGGATGCGATGTTTGCTATACCAATCATATGAAAGCAGATCAGAATGACGGCGAAAATCTTACCGTGTTGTTGGCGGCCGCTGGATGTAATTATATTATGGGCGTCCCGCATGCAGATGATGTGATGCTTAATTATCAATCTACAGGATACCAGGAGACGGCAACCATCCGAGAATTATTCGGCCTTCATCCCATTAAAGAATTTGAAGACTGGCTGGAAAAAATAGGCGTGATCGAAAATGGCCATTTAACGGAACGCGCCGGTGATGCATCTATATTCTTGGATCAGGAATAAAGACGGTCACTTAATGTAATATACGAGGAGGTCAATATTATGGAAAAAGATAAAGCACGGACTGATACTCATGATGATGAAACTCTGGATGATCTCTCAAAAATCAATATCAGGAAACAGTTTCTTGTTCCTCACCCACAAAATCGTCAGAGTTATCTTAAAATTAAATCCTACACACCAGCGCGCCTGGGCCTATGGCGCTGCGGGCCAAGATATAAAACACAATCGGTCCTGAGATTCAGAGCGGACCATGCCGCTGCCCAGGATGCCGTCTTCTCTTATGTCCATCCGGAATTAATAAAGGAAATGCATTTTATTGAGACTGAAACATTGTGTCATTCTAAAGATGAATATCTCACTCGCCCTGATTTAGGCCGCAGATTATCAAAAGAAAATACAGAAAAGATTAGACAAAGCATCGCTAACCATCCAAAAATCCAAATCGTTGTTGGCGATGGATTAAGTTCCGCAGCCATTGAGGCAAATATCAAGGAAATCATCCCTTCAATAAAACAGGGCCTGAAATTTTACGGACTTGACTGTGAAAAACATATTTTCGTTAAGTATTGCCGTGTTGGCGTCATGGATCAAATTGGTGAAATTACTGATGCCGACGTTGTATGCTTGCTTATCGGCGAACGACCTGGGTTGGCAACTGCAAAATCAATGAGTGCTTATATTGCTTACAGGCCTACAATGGGCATGCCGGAAGCAAGAAGAACAGTTGTCTCAAATATTCATTCGGAAGGTATTCCGGCTGTTGAAGCAGGGGCATTTATTTGTGAACTGCTGTATAAAATGCTTAAATATAAAAAATCCGGACTTGATTTGAAAGCAGTAGAAAGCGAAACTTCTGAAACAGATTAATTGCAAACGGGGTAATATAAACCGCTTTTGGCATTGAGCCCGCATTCGCACGGCTAAGTCATACCTTTATAAGCCGGAGTTGTCAAAGAGCATAAACCTACATGCAAAGCATGGTGACAATTGTACACAATCATTTATAAACGACTAAAGCAGAATAGCGTTGTGCTTCACCATTGCCTGATTCACAAAATTTAATATCAACAAGGTTGCCGTCAATTTTACCTAACAAGATGTTCATAGCCTCTTCAAATTCACTGGCATTGGTTTTTGTAATCAGTCTGGACTTCATTGTAACTATTCCCCTTTAACACATTTTTTCTTTATCTTTTTTTCGTACTGTTTGATCCCGAATAAGTTCTATTTAGGGAGATGCACTCACGGAGTTGTTTCTCAAAAAAAAGGCATCTCACGTACGCTGTGGATGTCTTTTTTTGTAGATTATTTTGATAGAGTAATGACCCATGCATCATTTACCGGTAAGAGTGAAAACTACCGTGCAAAACTTGAAATAGAGCAGAGCACTATACCTCCACCAACAATCCAAATATCAGCAGGAGAAAACATACTATCACTTCCGTCTTAGGTATTTTATACGATTATTATAATGATGTTTACTATTGGTTTAGATATAATATGAATATATTCATATCTTCGTTTGGAGTGAACATGATTGGATCAACTGGGCTTTACTTTAAAAAAAATACGTCAATCAAAAAAATATACTCAGAAATATGTTTCCAGCGGTAAAATGTCACAATCCACTTATTCTAAAATTGAGTCTTCAAAGATGACACCGACTATTGACAAATTTATACATATATTGGAACGTTTAGATGTTACTTATAGCGAGGTAATATTATATAGAAATAAATATTCAATTGATGAGAAGGAAAAGATTGTTCATGATTTCTCACATATTTCAACAACGATTGATTCGGATAAGATCGTTGAACTCGAATTGAGCTGCGCACAATTTCTTAAAGCAACTTATGACAGTGTGGTTCAAGATATTCAATTAGTTTGTCATTCCCTTTTATTCGTACAAAGCGGTAATTACGAAGAAGCACGAAATTCTGCTGAAAAGGTATGGGACAGGCTCTCAAAAATGGATAGCTGGTATTCCATCGAACTTAGATTAATAAACAATATTCTTTATATTTTTCCATCAGAAACACAGTTGTCAATTGGGGAAATAGCGCTTAAAAATTTATATAGGACTTCAGTTAATTTTAAAGAACACGAGACACTTAAAATTGCTTTTTTATTGAATATGTCACTCTTATTGATCAACCAAGATAAGCATAAGCCTGCTTTAGTTTATGCTGAGAAAGCCTTGGAGGAAAGCCTGAAAATAAATAGAATTGATCTTATATCCATGTCTTTGGAAAGAAAAGGGATCATTTTCGTTCATACAGAAGAAATTGAACGGGGATTATCATTAATCAATAAAGCTATTTATATCAATGAAGCCATCGGTAATAATCGATTTGCTGAAGCGATTAAAGAAGAGGTGAGACAAAAGACTTCGGTTGTTAACCTGAACGGTTTAAAATATCTGGATACGCTGCACTTAGTCGGATTGAAAAGTTAAACCTGAAGCTCTTGCTAACTCGCCAAGAAGTATGATCGTGGCACTGGCCATTGTTGTCCATGCACCTTTGGTTTCAAGCGGATCGATGTAAGATAAAGGTGCCGGACTTCTCATTCTGCTGGTTGTGCCCAAAGCCAGCAGAAAGTTTCCGATCACTGCAGCAACATTCCCAACAACAAGATAATTTTCTTTCCATGCATTTTTATCAGTGAGGATAACGGTACCTCCTAATACTTGATCCAGATTATTGAATTTCAAAAATTTTAACCTTACAAATGGATCCGGAAATACGATGAAAGCAAAAGTGCCTATAACATATCCAAGAGCTTCCAGTTGGGTCCCAAATCTATACGGGCTGCCCTTTGGGTGAAATTCCGCAACTATTGAATCTCCATTGATTTGGAGGAGACTGCCATAGAAAATAAGAGATTCCTGAGTCTTTCGCGACTTTCTTATTGATGGTGTAAGCCCTAGGGCAACCAGGATTTTTCCAAGAACGACAGAGGATAATGCACTAATTCTTAATAATTCACTCTTCAATTGCAACCTCCCCTATCTCAATGGGAATGTGTCAGGAAAAAATACACTTCTAACAGAATCACTTCTTTGCCAGGCATTATCAGCACTAAGAAGCACTTACGGTAGGCTCCAGTAGAGTCAGTATATTGTCCGTTGTATCCAGATTAACGGTTGCACCAATAGGCATAGCAGCTTTATAGCGTCCGTGTGCTGAGGTGATATGCGTCATCAGCGGTTTCCCAAGTGGAACGATGAAGCTTGTGATCAGATCTTCGTAGGACGTCTGATATTCTGTGGGACATCGGGTACATTCCCCCAGAAGTATTCCAGAGCAGTCATCAAATTTTCCTGCCATTTTCAACTGATTAAAATAGCGGTACACCGTATTGATCGGCGCGTGGGTTTCTTCAAGGAACAAAATAGTATTGGTTGTGTCAATTTCAAACTGTGTCCCAAGCGTTCCAATAAAAGATGTCAGATTTCCTCCCACAAGAGGTCCCGTAACATTGCCTGGAACCCTGCTCACAAGCGGGATACCCGGTGGATTTTCGATCAGTCGCGGAGCTGCAGTTGTAGATGTCGCTGTAAAAAACTGATCGAAATTATAGCTGGGCGTATTGGATGAAAAATCGAAAAGCAATAAACTATTGAAGGCAATCAGATCCGCAAATTGATAGAGGCAATTAAGTAAAATAGTAATATCGCTATATCCGCTGACAATTTTTGGATGGCTGCGGATAAAATCAAAATCCAAATACGGAAGAATTCCGGCGACACCAACACCGCCTCTGGAAGAAACAATCATTTTGATACTATCGTTGTAAAACATCGCCATGAGATCTGATGCACGCTGTTGATCCGTTCCCGCTAAAAACCCGGTTTGAGCATAAACGTGTTGTCCGACAACAACCTGAAAACCCATATTTTGAAGGCCTTGAATCCCCCGATTGATGATTTCCGGATATAATGGACTCCCCAGCGTTACAATACCGACCGAATCTCCAGGTCGAAGCATGGGTGGTTTAGTCACCAAAGGAACTCCCTCCCTTAGACATATTAGTCATCATACTGTATTCAGCGAAGAGCCTATGGGTGTATACGATCCGGACTCTTGTCAAATCAAAAAGAGCAGCGAATCACTTTTGATTCGCTGCTCTTTTTGAATAAAGTTCTTAGTAATGAACAATAACCTGCATCGATCGTTTGCCAAAATTCAATGCCGCCTGTTCTGTAGACATATGAATATCAATCCGGTTTCCCTGAATTGCGCTTCCGGTGTCAGCCGCAGTATACGTTCCGAGTCCCGGGATGGTAACCGTCGAACCAAGCGGAATCACACTCGGATCAACCGCAATGACCCGTGCATTCGGATTTGTCGTTAAATTAACACCTGTAGCTGTTGTTCCTTTAAGGGAATAAGCAGTCAATGTAAACATTGCAGATGATTCGCCCGTTTCCTGTTTTGCCTGATTGGCTAGCTGGACTGACGGATGGTTAGATACGGGAGCGGCCGCCTGGATTTGCTTTTCCGTTGTTGATGGATTATCCCTAGCCGTCACCGGCTGACTGGCCGCTGCGTTCTTCCCAGCTGAAACAGTCTGAGGTTTCACATCAAGTTCTATCGATTTTGGCTGAACCGTATTGTTCGTTTTGACGGACGCTTCTGTCAAATGATTACGAGTTGCCTCGACCGGTATCGTCTGTTTTACCGAGACAGATTTCCGGGGCGGCTGTTCCTCCGCCTCAGAAACTTTAACCGGCTTAACAGCTACAGGCTTAGACTTTTGAAGTTCAGGTGTTACAACTTTCAATGGTTTTCTCATTGTGGAATCATGAACAGACGAACCCTGACCATCTGCTTCTTTTACCGTTGTTGCTGTGATTAAATGATCCGCTGGTTGAACATTCCGAACTGGCTCTTGTTTCTGATGCTGTACTTCCGCTTCAATAAACACATGATATTTATTCACTTTTTCATTTTCGATTTCATTCACTAAATCATCAGCACTTTTCACGGTCATCCGATATGTATGCTGACTTTCCCTGTTTGCTGCCGTCGAAGTGCTATCCGCGTTAGCAAATCCGGCTGCCATCGGTATCACCATTCCGACTGCTGCCAGCGTTGTTGCAGCCGCACCGATTTTTTTCAATAACATAAAGTAAAAACCCCCTTCATTCGATGAAGAACGATACGTGTCTCTCTGTCCTTCACCTCAATTTGAATTATAGAGGGTGAATGTCTCAAACCGATGTAAACGATTTTACATTACCTTAACGATCCTTCACCGAATATTACATTTGTTAAAAGAATAAATACAACCACTTTTAACAATTTGAATCATCTTTAACTTATTTTTACAAAACAGTTAGCCAGCCCGCTCTTTGACTGTGAATGACTTTGCGAAAAAAGCAGATCACTTTTAGTCATTCTTTTTTAGAATTGTGTTGCTCATCGGTTTCACAGTAATAATTAGACCCTATCTTTTCCTGCACTCTCGAAAAAAGAAGGGGCTGAATGGCTGGATAGGTTAAGCACTCAGGCAAACAATCAAACAATTTAACCTCCCCAATTTCTGAAGCAGGTAAATCTCCCAAGACAAAAATATGTGAAAGAAAGAGTTGACCAAAGGATTCATCATTTTCCTTTAGCACAGAATAAATACACACAGGCATTAATGTAAATTGTTGAGCACCTGTTTCTTCCCACAGTTCTCTGCGCGCAGCAGCATCTGTTGATTCCCCCTTTTCAATTTTCCCTCCGGGGATTTCCCAAGTCTTCCTTTCACGGTGCTTCACAAACACCCATTTTTCCTTCATTTTTGACGCGATAACCACATACTTCAATCTTTGGTTTTCAATAGTCTCTAAATCATAGAAATGAATCATACTCAATGTCAGGTTCCTCCCGAGGTCGTGAATCTTTATTTTGCAGAGAACGGCATATATTCACCTGTTTATCTAATGATAATGACCGTTAATTTTCAAATTTCGGTACTCCGGATCAAAAGCCATTTTCGAACACGCCCTTTTTTAGGATAGTATCATCATATGGGATCCCATTCTGGTGTGTCCACTTAAAAGACTAACTCAAAAATATTTCATTAAACAGGGGACTACACTGAAAATCATCTAACATACCTTCTGCCATCTCTTCAGCCTGCTCTTCTGAAAGGTCCAAGTCATCGAACCATTGAAAATAGTGGGATAGCTCATGAGCAATGCTTTCGAGTACAGGGTAAAGAGCATTTAACTTTCCTTCTTCCGTTATTAAATCTAGATAATATCCTGTAGCAACTCTAATATACGGTTCCACATTTTTATCAAAAGGATCAAAAAAGGTGGCAGTAACCAGTTCCTTTGTCGTAGAATTTTTTATTTTTTCAGCTTTTTTTAAATAGATAACAACCCTGATTGGAAATTCATACTCGAATCTCAACCATTTGCAAAAAATCATTGCGGCGGAACGGACATCATCATGGATGCCACTTTCGCACCTTAATCTGAGTCCTCGTCTCACATTCTGGCTCACTTTAATAAACTCCCTCTTCAGACAGTATACTTTTGTGCTGCTCAATGCAATGCTGTATAATCATCGTTATCCTTTTGATTAATTGAAATTCTATGCCTGAAGAATTGATCTATTTCACCAACCTTTCCTTCTGCAGTAGCATCGAAAGTAGATTCATATCCCAAGAATCCACCGATTTCCAGTTTTCATCCCTTTGGAAACAGCGATACCCTATTGATTATTTCTTTTCATTTCAATGGAATACATCTCGTCAGGTGTTCCATCAATAGTTTTTTAAAATCTTAATAGCTCTTTAATACTTACCTTTATTGCATGACCCATGAATACCCGTTATCTCGTTTCCTCATTGTTTTTAATCAAATTATTCCGTCCGGTGACCTGACCGGCATTGTCGTAGGTATTGGTCCAGCCGAGTACACTCTGACCGTTCTGCTGCACGGTCGCTTGAGTCAGCTGATTGACGGCATCATACGTGTACTGCTCCACGATCCTGGAGTTCTGTATGACCTTGGACAAGTTCCCGTTGTCATCATACGTGTTCATCGTTTTCATAGTCGTCGTTCCGCTGACCGGAAATTCCGTCGTCAGCAGCTGATCATTGCCATTATACGTGTAGGTCTTGATCTTTCCCTGGGCGTTGGTCAACGACGTCCGGATACAGTCTCGGTGCCTGTACAATTTCGGCCTTTATTTTTTTTACCTGTTCATATAGGCCTTTTACCTCATCGCGTGAATTCACATGGAACGCCAGGTGATGAAGTGCTCTAGGCTTCCTCCTGCTCACGATTTCATTTTTATATACAGATCGGGGGCTGACAATGCCAAACGAAAAATTTCTGTGATGATATTCAACGATTTTATATTCAGAATCCGGAACTGCATCTGTTTCTTTATCATCTAAGTGAAATCCAAATAATGGCATCAACTGATCATAAAATGCTTCTGCTCTTTCTATATCAGATACAGTAACATGAACATGATCGATAACAGGCTTCACGTCGTCCACCTCATTCCTTTTTCTACCAGTTAATTGTTTCGTTTATACACTTTCATATAAATTTCTATTTTTTACAAATAAATACCTCCACGTTTACTGTACTTTTCTGAAAGCAGGGGAATATGCACAAAAAAAAGATAATGCCCGCGATTAAAGCAGGCATTATCCGGAAATCTTCTCAACGCTTGTTAACTTCAAATCTTTATTCACAGTTTATCAGTCTTTTACTCTATGACAGTGTTACTTACCGATAGTCAGCTGCCCTTGTGAAAGGATGCTATTCGGTACAATTGATGTTTTCGGTCCCTGAATTTTCAGCAAAAAGCTTGGCGCGAAGGTCGCATGGTGATCCGGATAGAGACCTCTGTTAGTCATGTAACTGGTGACGACTGCTTCATCACTATTGGCCTGAGGGATAGCAAAGTGCGAGTATGTCCAAGTGATATCATTTGGATCAAGACTCTGGTGCAGCACAATCCCGCTTCCATTTAACGGTTTGTACGGTCCGGTCAGAGAATTGGACCAGAACCCTAACATATAGATGTCATTGGCTCCTATCCCGTTAATCGTCATTTTAGCTCCTCTTGAGTCGGTGAACAGGTACCATTTTCCCTTCAATTTAAATACATTGGCGCGTTCAATTTCATCGGTTACCGTGTTTGATGTAATCAGTGGCGGCAACACTTTTTTAACTGTATAGTCATTGTTCAATTCAATGATGCCTAACGCACCGTTAGCTAAAGAAGCAAGCTGTTCCTTTGGGCTTTGCAGCAGATTATTTTTTTCTGTCTGGAAAAATGCCTCACTGCCGCCATAATAAGCTTTATTATATAAAGAATCAACGCCTTGATAGCCGTCGGAAGTTCCAGTGTTGCTTTCAAAAACAATGTATTTGTGACCATTGTCTTCGATGAAGTGAGGATCTCTCAGTGTGTGATTATCGCCTGAACTGAACATGCCTTCATCATGGAACTGCTGCATGCTCTGATAAAGAGATCCGTCGCCGTCGAAGATCGACTTGTGATCCGATACACCATCAACTTTAAGTGTATTCCCATCAGGCTGGGACAAATTAACCTGGGATGTTGTCAAAACCTGGTTACTGTCACCCGTTCCTCCATCCTGCGGGGCTCCGGAGAAATCCGTGTAAAACAAACGAACTTGCCCGTCGTCTGTTAAAGTAGCGGAACCCGACCATTCCTGCGTCTGATACTGCAGATATGGATCACCGGGTACCAACTTGTCACTATCCGTAAACACCCTCCCGGCATTTTTCCAACTATCGAGCGACGTATCGCCGGCTTTCTGATAGAACAGATAAATATGCGTATCATTACCGTTGCTCGGATCTCCCGCCAGAGCAAAGACAATATGGTAACCGTGATAATTGGCTACAGTGCCATCCGCATTTTGTAGCGGCCAGCTGTCCCACACATCCAGCCCCCCCGCTGCCGGGATGTTTTGGATAGATGACGAATCGAAAGTCGGGATGCTGAACTGAGAACTGTTTTCCTGTGCGGGGATTTTCGACATATCATAACGAGTGAGATGAGAAATACCGTAATTATTGTAGTAATCCGTGCTGTCTTTGGCAAATGTCTGCGTGGCACCACCCAGCAACAAGGCTGTTGTAAGAGATGCTGCTAACGTAAACTTAACTTTCTTCCTGATGTTCAATCTTTTCCCCTTCTTCCTGCTCAATATCTGTAAAAATAGGCGGAGTGAAATAAAATTATAAAGTGCACAGGTTTTAATCATCTATCACATCGATGACAAATAAAAAATATCAAGAACCAAGCCTTATATCTTTCACTTCCTCTCGCCTACCACGTAAGTTAGGCTAACATAATTCGACATATATTGAGTAAGATGTATAATATATTCACGTAAATAGGTAGATGATCACACGATTCTATCATTGGGCAGACAATCTTCCAAAGGACCCATGAAATACACCCTAGAAAGGTGCGTCCATCGTACGAAAAGTACATGATCTGCTAAAGAGCAAACAACTTTAAAAAGCCGATTCCTGTACGTTAAGGGATCGATTTTTTATGTTTGCAACGCACGATTTGTTTGCTTGTAACCCGTGCGATATAATTCAATCATGTAAAGACAATTGAAAGTGACAAGGGGGATTTCTATGAATCCGGGGCAAGAAAAATTTTTTAATTTCATCATGGAACGTATCCAGGACGGCAAACAAGATGAAACAAAAGCATTGCTCAATGAAAGTTTTAGCAAGCAAGCGGACGGAACCTTCAATGCGGAGTACCTCACCAGCTTTGCGACTCGAATGATCGCATTGCTGAAACCCGCATACGTTGATGAAGTGAAAACCATTATGAGCCAGTTCGGTCCGGGCTTCACAAAATAAAAATCTTCTGTTCAGGCTATTGGATGTAAAAAGGACACGGCGATCGATACCGTGTCCTTTTTACATGCAGAGATTTTGAACCAGGGGAAAGCTGTCGCTAAGAGCAGTTCATCTGACTGATTATAACTCGTAAACTTAGCAATAAGGGTGTGCCAAGTTCAAAATTATCTTCTCTATTCTTACAGAGGAGAAGCAGCTGTCCAGATTTATTTAATCTTGGTCCATCTGACAGCCATCATATATTTATGTAGATCAGTGACTTTAGCTGTGCTTATCTTTTTTCATGCGAAGATAAACCTGCTCCAAACTTCTTTCTTTGCCTCATTTTCAAATTTATCAGCCAGAGAAGACAACTCACTGTCAAAATATTTCTTTTCTAATGCTTTCTTTATGATGTAATCTGCTATTTGAGGGTTCTTTGACAGAAATGGTCCGTGCATATAAGTCCCAATCAAGTTTTTGTATAATAGCCCTTCTTTTTTTTCGGCTCTATTATTTCCAAATCCCTTTATTACTTTTCCGAGCACCGGATAATTATGAAAAGTTTCGCCGGAATGATTTTCAAACCCTACAATTTCACCAAATTTTCCTGACTCTTCCAGTATGTTCCCAATCATACGTTTTTTTCGGTCTGGATTAGCTATCGTATATAAATCCAAAATATCCAAACCTTCCAGTTTATTTCCATCAGGATCCTGATAATATTTCCCTAAAAACTGATACCCGCCACAAATCGTTAAACACGGTGTCCCCTTTTCAATTATTTCTTTAAAATTATCCTTAATCATTTTTAACTGAAATGTGCATAAACTTTGTTCTCTATCTGACCCACCGCCTAAAAATACCATATCTGCATCATTCAGATCAACGTCATCTGTTTTAGTTATTTCATTAACTTTGACAATCTCCAGATCGATATTTCTCCACTCACAGCGCTTTTTTAAGACCATTACATTGCCATTGTCACCATATAAATTCAATTTATCTTCAAATAAATGATAGAGCTTTAACGTCTTCATGAATGGTTTTCCTCCCCTTTATCTTTCTTTACTTTACTCATTAAAAGTTTATTTACCCGTTCAAGGGCTGTGTAGTTTGGCAAGTAATAGGTTTTTTTATTGTATTCAAGCGAAAAATCCACTGCTTTTTTAATATTAGGTATCACCTTTATCTTTGCCGGATCAATTCCTGCATACTTCAAACGATTAGCCATGTCCCAGGCTCTTCGGCCGCCACATAAAAAATGAGAAACTTCTGTTTGTGTTAATTTTTCAAAATCAGCATCCCAGATCCAAGAAACGTCATTTCCATCAGCTGCCATGTCATTCAAAAATAAAACGATTCTTTTATCTTTTTTATCATGATTAATCTCTTCAATGGCTACATCTGCTCCGGATGGATTCTTGATCAAATTAACAATATGGTCACATCCATTGTATTGATAGACCGACATTCTCCCATTATTTAATTTAAAATTTTTAAGACCGTCATAAATCGCCTTGTCTGCTATGTTAAGTTCCTTAGCAACTGATATAGCCGATAATGCATTGTATAAATTGTATACACCGAAAAGACTTAATTGATAATCTAAATCGTTTTCTTCATCTGTTTCATCAGAATTATTACTGCTTTCGTCCCTTGTTTTTAATTTAAAATTGTATCCCTTGTTGTTTCGCTCAATCTTTTTAATTTCATATTTCGGTTGTTCTCTTTTAAAGCCGCAATAATCGCATTTATAATAACCTAGTTGGCCATAGAACATGTGTTCATATGAAAGCTTTCTTCCGCAGCTCGGGCAATACAGTGAATCCTTCATATTACTGTTCTCAAAATTGTAAGCATCTTTATTTATGCCGAAATAAAGTTTTTCATTTTTCAAGTCGGAGAAACGGGCAACGAATGGGTCATCTGTATTTAAAATTAACTTGGCATCGCTTTTGCCGATCGCAGCATGCATTTTATTGATCAAAGCGTCAATCTCACCGTACCGATCAAGCTGATCTCTAAAAAAATTGTTAATGATGATCATCAAAGGATGAACTTCTTTCAACAAAGGAATGACCGTTGCTTCGTCACACTCAATCACTGCCCATTTAGTTTTTGTTAATTTTTTTAATTGATGTGCATGCTCTGTATAAACTTGTGTGATTCCATTGATCAGATTATTTCCTTCCCCGTTATTGATCACAAACAAATCTCCCTGCTTTAATACGTTGGATATTAAATTAGAAGTTGTTGTTTTACCGTTAGTTCCAGTTACAATAATTGTATTTGTAAATTGTGAAAGATCAGTTAATATTTTTTTATCTAATTTTCGCGCAATTTTCCCAGGAAGGCTCTCTCCCTTGCCTCTTCCTGAAAACCTGATCAGTCCTTTAATCATTTTCACAGACCATATAGAGGAAATTTCTTTTAAATCCATTAACCATTTTTCTCCTTTTAGAAAAGAAAAACTCAATGATGACCATTATGTTTATGCAGCGAATTATCAATTCACGACCGATACATCAGTGAGTAACGCTCTCACATTTTTTCGAAAATCAGAATACCAGCAATTCCGGTTGACCGGATCTTTCTGCGTGTGTCATTGATGAACCTCCCCAACTGAATGTTGATAAGATGATTATGTGGCCATCGAAATGCTCGAAGCCATTGACGCTTACCCCAAACTCAACAGTCTCAATTCACCAGTGACCCGGTTCGTTTATCGCTTTGAATGCTGCTCAATCGATAAAATTTCCAATTTAGCCATTTTTTTGCTCCAAGAAAAGAAAATAGTGCCTTATAGAGATAGAGGTGTTCGAGAAGTCCCCGAATGATAAGCGGGGAATCTCTTCTTTGCCCGCTTCTCCGGTCCGCATGTAGCGCCAATTTACGCTTAGGGCTTCATAATTTCGCCGTCTCAAGCTTCCGATGGTCATGGACGGCCTGGCGCAGGCGTTGCAGCACGGTGTTGCGTTTTTAATCTGCAACCATGCTCCTCCGTGAACAGGACCTTATAAAATCAAATGGCATGTTCGTTAACAACAGTACATCAAATAATATATCACCATTTCTTTTTTCATTGCTTAGTTTTTTAAACCTTTTTTTTATTTTTTTTCCCTTTTTTAACATTTCTCATGCCCTTAGACTTCCCAAGGTTTATAGCCCTATTCCAGAGCGACATTATTTTCTTTATAAATCATTTTAAACTCCCATAGTGAAAAAAAACTGAAAGATTAAGTCTTTATTTGTTATATAAAGAATAAACAATCTCTTTTTTCTTTCATTGAATGCCGGTGCTCCGCAATATAGCAGCGAATCATCTCAGTATGAGTGATGTGTAAACCTGGAAAAATGGATACAAGGCAGCATCCTGATCGCCGGCGGATTCGGTTCCCGACTGTGGTGGCATGGGATACGCACGAAAGAGCCCGTCAAATGTAACTGATCGACTTTTTCGTTCCTCCCTGTTTAATACTCCTTCTTACCGTTTAATACTCCTTCTTAACACATTCGAGGAAAAACGACGAATTCCTTCAAAAAATAAAAATTTAATCCAGTACATGACAAAGATTAATCGTGCGCCGATTTTTTTATCGCTGAAAGCCGTGTCACTTGTTTCAAACCGCTATTCATTAAAACAAAAATAAAGAGCCAGCTGATCATGATTAAAAGAATCACTTTAATCACGGAATCCCCGATAACCGGAAGCGGCATGTCCCAAAAAGCGTGAAGGAAAATAGGGACAACCATCAATTTGAGAAATCGTGATCTGGACAGCATGTTCAAGGTGAACGGCTGGCTCTGCTTAACTAAAACGAGCGCTCCCCCAGCAATGGCGGTCCAAACAGCATGTGTGCCGATGCTTGTCCAAGCTCGCATCACAATAACATTCAGAAAGGTTTCATTACGCATCGTTTGAAACGCCCGAAAAGCATAGCCCGCGGATTCAAACGACGCAAAACCCGCGCCGATGACCGCGCCGATCAGCAGGCCATTCAATAAATATTTGACATTTAGCTGACTGATGAATCCGATCATAATCAGCAGTTTTCCCAGTTCTTCAACCATACCGATGACAAATGCGCTCGTGATACTGATCCGGTAAACCGGAAAAATCGTATAAAGGACAAGTGTCACAATGATTGAGGCCACGCCTCCGATAAAGAACATGCGAACAACATCAAAAAGATTGATATTTCGGGGGACATTGGTCTCAAAAAAGAAGACGACCAGAGAGAAGGGAACTGCAAAGGAGCCAATCAGCATTAAGCCCGGAAGCGCATAAGGATTGCCAAACTCTGTCAGACAAATCCAAAGCATGCCATAAGTAATAAAGAAGATCAGAAAAACTCTTGAGAAGAGCCAAGGTTTTGGCCAGGCGGAAGATATGTCCACTTCACTAGGGGTTGTAAAAGCGGTACCGGCGATAAAAATTTGCTCACTTTCTTCTTTCGTATGCTGCTGAAAAACTTGCGAAAAAAGATCGCGAAGTTTTAGGTCAACCGGGCCGTGTTCACCAACCATTTTATTCATTTTTTCTGTTGCGCGGCTCATAAAGCCCCCCGATCCGCGGGATGCCGTACGTACCCGCTGATCCACTGATTGCCGATTCGCCTGATGAATCGTTGTATTTCGAATGTTCTTCCATTCCGTCATACCTTGAGCGATCGCCAGTGTGTCGTCGTTGATTTTTCCTTTGCTTACAAGCAATTTCATCTCATCTTCTGATAAAGGGCCTCGAGTCTCCTGACCATCGTAATAATACCAACGGGATGCCATATTCGTTCTTCACTTCTTTCACTTTGAAAAATTGAGCAGCTTTTTCTTTAGTCTTTGACGATATCGCCCATTTAAACCACTTAATATTTGAAAGTAAAGAAGCAAAGCTTTATGTATCGTTTAAAAAAATTAAACGGCTCCAGATTTCTTTCGGGATAATACGTGAGGGGTGCAATGGATGTGCGGCAATCCTGACACCCAATGCCATCAGTGATAATGGTTTTTAGCTTCCTTGATTTGGTTGACATGTATTCATTGGGCATTCTGAGCTTACCTGACTGAAGAGACAAATCGCTTGACACCCTCCGCGATTTCGTTTTCTTTCAAACCGGAGTAACTTAACCGGACATATCTCGGATGTGCCCCATAAATAGTACCTGGAACAAACAGAACCCCATTTTCTATTCCTGACTGAAGCCGCTCCACATCCGAAAAATGATCCGGACATTTGACCCACAGATGATAACCTCCCTTTGGGGTTGTCCAGCTCAACTTGTCTTTTGAGTACGCTTTGAGTGAATGAATCATTTTATTTTTTCTGCGACGAAGCTTTTCCCGCAAAACTTTAAGATGAGCTTCCCATATTCCAGATGTTATAAAACGTGCTGCGATCATTTGAGTTACAATATTCGTTCCATGATCCATTTGATCCTTGGCATCTTTCAGTCGCTTCAATACTGTTTCCGGGGCAACCATCCACCCGATGCGAAGACCGGGAGCCACCGTTTTCGATAGACTCCCTATGTATATCACGGATTGGTTATGACTCATTGAGAATAGCGAAGAAATCTCGGCCGATTCGCTGTTAAAATAGAGCAGACTGTACGGATCATCCTCCACAATCGGGATCCGTCGACTTTCACATATGGAAATAATCGTTTTTCTGCGTTGCCCTGATAATGTAATCCCTGTCGGATTTTGATAGGTTGGATTGATAAACAGCATTTTAATCGGCTTTTTGTTAAGCAGTCTCTCAAGTTCTTCCGGAATGATTCCTTCATGATCCATGGGCGCCCCAAACATTCTAAGCCCGGCGGAATGAAAGAGCGGCAGAGAATAAAAATACGACGGATATTCCAGTGCGATCGCGTCACCCGGATTGAGCAGGCACTGCGTGATCAGCAATAGCGCTTGCTGTGAACCGGCTGTAATAAGTATGTCCTTTGCCTCTGCATGAATTTTGTATTGCTGCTTTAACAAGCGGCTGATCCCAATTCTAAGCGGTTCATACCCCTGAGGTTCAGGATAGCCAAGCGGAGCATCCAGAGCTGACTCCTTCATGATCTGCTGAATACGGGCAACAGGGTAATCTTCCCGGCAAAGTTCCCCACTTGATAAATTGATGAGTTCGTGATGATTTCTTGCCTCATTGAGTTTTTGAAGAATCGGGAGCGTAGGCAAAAAAGAGCCCCCGTTCGCATAGTCATGCCAGTTGGTCACGCGAACGGGATTGACGCCCAACCGTCTCTGGCAGACAACTGTTCCGCTCCCTCTTACAGAATTCACAAGTCCTGTTGATCGAAGCACATCATATGCCCGAACTACGGTTGTTCGATTAACACCCAACCGCTTTGCTAAATTCCGTTCTGGCGGCAGCTTGCCGCCGGGCATTAATTGACCCTCCATAATTTGCTTTTCAAAGTGTCGAGCGATCTGATCATATAACGGCAAACCCTTTTTTTCTTTCTTTGGCTCCCAATCCATTAAATTTCCTCCTCTTAAATTGGATGACCTCGTGATAAACCAATTGGATGTTCTCATAATCATAACACAGCTTTATGATTGATTTATCAACAAAAAACATTGAGGTGAACAGCATGTACATCCCGGAACATTTTAAAATGACGACAGATGAGGATATGTTTAAGATGATCGAACAAAATTCTTTTGCCACGTTATTTTCCCAGCATCACGGGGCGCCGTATGCTACTCATCTACCCGTAACATTAAACCGGAAAAAAAGATTACTCTGCGGGCATTTCGCTCGCTCCAATCCGCAGTGGGAGGATATTGGCCAACAGGAGATACTTGCTGTTTTTCAGGGACCGCATCGTTACATCTCTCCTTCCTGGTATGAGACAAACACCGCCGTCCCGACATGGAACTACGTTGCCGTACATATTTACGGACAAGTGGAATTAATCACCGACCCTAAAGAACTGATGAACACCCTCAACGCTATGGTTCAAAAATACGAAAAACCGGGATATACGTACAAGCTGACTGATGTTAATCCGGCATTTGTCAATAAGTTATTTAATGGAATTGTCGGCTTCAAAATTAAAATCAATCGGATGGAAGGAAAGCAGAAGCTCAGCCAAAATAACCCCGAGGAACGTCAAAAACGAATCATCGAGCATCTAAAAGCAATAAAACAAGCCAATGAAAATGAAATGGCTCAGATGATGGAAAATAATTTGAATAAGAAAGCCAGGAATAATGCTGACCAGTAATAAAATTATTTAATTTTTCCTAAATACAGCGACCGAAAAGTAAATAATCATCTTTGGAAAAGATTCATAGATCCTTCATACGGGATCTATGTTTATTTTACCACTGCCATAAATGCATCACTAAACCTGTTTCCAGTTAACTGTTCAGATATCCTGATTAGCAGAGCTGCAATGTCCTGCTATAATTTTCGTTTTGCCATGAATATTTGTCCAAACACGCGTGTAACACATCTGGCCACCAATTGGTTGCGTCTCAAAAGTGCCCTTCAGAATGACCCGTGTTACGGTCACGGCTGAATCATTTAAAAGCTTCACACGTTGATCCAAAACCATTATTTCAGAAAAGTTTAACGCTCCAGACCGTTGTTTCAAGATCATTTTCTTTAGTTAATATTTGTCCAAAATGGTCAACAAAGATAAGGTCATCGTCAATCAATTCATCTAGGGCTGTTACGTCACTACTTAACATTGCCTCTTGAAGCCTTTTTTCACATTCTATAATTTCTGATTTTTTCATGATAAATCTCCTCCCGTATTTTTCCCGCTCAGAAATCCTATGCTTTGTTCCCCGTTTCTGACGAATGGGAACTTTTTTCTATTTAAAGCCTTTTACTTGGAATCAAGACTATTCAAGGTTTGTCCAGGCATAGAGTCCGGAGACAGAAGCGCTCCCAGCGATGATCATACCCGCCGCTTTTAATTTTTCTCCTTTCATTCCTCTTGTATAACGAATCATCAGCCGAAACGTTACAACCCACTAGTGATATTTTTCTAAGAATTTAGTAACTGTCTGAATGACCATGTCGCCCTCGGAATCCAGAAAAATGTGGTGCTTTGAGTGCGGAAGATAATGTAGCTCTTTTTCTTTTGATGGAGCCACGCGAAAAATCAATTCGGCACTTTTCGGATCCACAGTTTCATCCTTTTGCCCATGAATGATACAAAGCGGAATCGAGATATGTTGAAAAATTCTTTTTGCCTGGCGGACGACCTTTTGAAATTGGAACACATTATGAAGCGGGATAGAACGGATTAGTGATTGCTTGTTGAGCCTCTCATGATCAGGCAAGGAACGATGCTTTCCTGTGTATTGAAAAAATTGTTCCAGCCGCATCCTTAAGACGTAAGGTGTGAGCACGTATACAGCCGGAGAAAGTAATACTAATGAAGCTACTCGATATCGACAGGCCATAATCGAAGCGATCATTGCCCCCATAGAAAAACCAATCAAATGAATTTTTTTATTTTCTTCAATGGCATGTTCCATGATTTCTTCAATCATTTGCAGCCAATCCAATGCAGTGATTTTCTCCATCCGCTTTTTGTCTGTACTGTGCCCGGGCAACAAGGGCGTCATAACTTCATAACCCTTTCGTTCCAAAGCGCGCGCTAATGGCTCTACCTCCCGAGGGTTTCCTGCAAACCCGTGAATAATGATACATAACTCCTGATACATGAAAATTCTCCTTTTAAAAAGGTCTGAATACCACATTTGGAGAATGATGCTCAGCTGAAACAGTCGGTCCATTCCTACACAGCAGCTCAGATTCGTTGGTATCTTTTCGTGACCGTTCAATTAAATTTTACAACAAAAGAAAGGTGACAATCCTAGTCTGCCAGTGCAATCGTTGTATATACACAGTGATCTAACGATGTTTCAGCAGATCAACCAATTGGATGGAGAAACAGTCAATAATTAATGAGCTGCAAAGGAGCCCATTGGATGCAAACAATGTTTTAAGTCATTCGGATACAAGCAAAGAATCAGGGGATGATACTTGGGGAAAAGGAAGCATGATTAACAAAGCCTTTGAAACTTTTTAAGCTGGTGGTCAGATATGCCTTTCATCATGGTGAACGGTTGCAAACTCTATTTTACGGTTCAAGGTCAGGGAACACCCCTTCTCTTTATTCATCCCCCGGTACTGACTCATTTCAATTTTGAGCATCAAATGAAGGAATTATCGAAGTATTTCCGGATTATTACTTTTGATATCCGAGGGCATGGAAGAAGTTCATTTTCCAGACAGCCTTTAACTTATCCTTTGATTGCAGAAGATATGAAGCACTTATTGGACCATCTAAACATTCAAAAAGCGTTCGTCTGCGGTTATTCTACAGGCGGATCCATCGCTCTTGAATTTTTGCTGGCTCAAACGGATCGGGCACTGGGAGGGATCCTGATCAGCGGTTTGTCTGAAGTCAATGATTGGATTTTAAAAAATAAAATTGTGTTAGCGATGACACTTGCCAAATTAAAAGCTCTTTCTGTATTGGCCTTATATATATCCGGAACGAATATGGATACCAGGTCCTCATTTTGGAAAATGGTTAAGGAAGAACGCAAAGGAACTGCGCAAAATATTGCAGAGTATTATCGATATAGCCTGTCCTATAATTGCACAAATAAATTGGAAAAAATTAAACAGCCCATTTTATTAATCTATGGACAGGGAGATAAAGGTTTTTACCGTTATGCCAAATTGTTGCACGACAAGTTGCCACAGAATGAATTGAAATGGATCCCTCATGTCAAACATCAACTGCCGACGAAAGCCGCTTTAAAATTAAATGGTTTGATCAAGCAATTTATAGATACACACAAGAAATAGGAAGTAAAAGGTCGACCCCTTATTTTTTCGACAAAAGACGTTGGTCCTATATGTCTACTTTGGTTACGGGATCCATTCTGAACTTCGTCACAAATTATTACGAGATAGGAAAAACCGGGCAAAAATCGTCCGGTCCTTTTTAGAACCGAGAAAATTTTTAAGCTTAGATGTTGCCCAGTAAACTCATTTGTTGATTTTTCCCGGTTTATTGTTGATTCTTGTGCGATTTGTGTCGATTTTTTCCTGAAATATGTTGATTCTTGCACTGATTCTGTCGATTCTTTTCGCTTTTGCGTTGATTGACAACTTTGCTGATTTGGTCGTTTCTCAAATTTGGTATTGATCAGAATTTCTTATGAAAGCTGAATTGTGACCGAAATAAAAGTTATGAGCTTTAGTCATGGCAATGTCCCCTTCCATTACCCGTTAATTGAGCGGAAATGCTTCACTTGAACATTTTCAAAAAGCGATTTTCCGCCTATTGAAAACAAAGTGATACATTTATCGTTTAATTGCGGAAACACTTCATCAGAATAAACAATCTTGCCATCATCAATAAATACTTCGATGCTTGTTTTATCAACAAAAATCTCTAAATGAACTTTCTTCTTACTTGTATCAAACGGTGTTCTGCTTTCAACATATTTTTGCGTGCTATCAGGCTGTCCGGTAAAAGCCCGATTGACATAGAAATAGTGGCCTTCCGTAAAGACACCCACATCGATATGGCGTTTGTGATCTGCCGATTCGCGAAGCCTGATCCCTACATTTTTGGCATCCGTCCAACTGATATCTGCGTCCAGTTCGTACGCAACACCTTTCACTTTCAGTTCTTTTGAGCCGGTCACTGGGATCTGTTTAAAATGAGTGGTCGACGTTGTCAGACGATTCAGGGCTTCAACGGGTTGTGAGATAAGGCTATACGTATTGTCCGGCTGCTTGACTAGTCTGATTTGGCGCACAATCGAATCCATGCCATTGAAACCATCCTGCATGGTCGGCGTATTGTTCGGATAATCCCAATTATTCATCCAGGCCAGAGCATAACGTTTCGAAAACTTTTCACTGCTATTACCACTTTCAAACGTCACGCCTGCATACCAGTCAAAACCATGATCCAGCCATTGGGGTTCACTTTGATCAGCGATAAATGCTTTACCGTCAAAGTTTCCGGTCCAATACGCGTAGGTATTCGGTCTGCCTGAAGATTTACCGTTCGCGCTTGCCCCCAAAACCCATTTGTACGTCCCGTTATTTGCCCGCATGATAAAGAGATCGGGACATTCGACGATACCAATATTTTGTGTGAAGAACCCTCCGGTATACCGCCAGTTTTTCAGATTATCAGATGTGTAAAATTCAATCTTTGTCCCTTCTGCCAAAGCCATAACCCAATTGCCGGTCTGTGGATCCCAGATCACTTTCGGGTCTCTGAAATCTTTGACACCCGGATTGGGCAAGACGGGGCTGTTATGATAAGATTTAAACGTTTTTCCCCTGTCCGTGCTGTACCATAGAAATTGCTCCTGACTGCCGCCATTTGCGGAAGGTTGAGTTACAATCGCCACAATTGCCCCTTTGCCGAAACCCGCAGTATTTTTTGTATCAACCACAAAAGATCCCGTCCATATATCTCCGTTTTTATTTGTATATTTTGGAATCGCCACTCCCTCATCTTTCCAGTGAACCAGGTCCTTTGATGTCGCCTGCCGCCATTCCGTGCCGTTGCCCTTTTGATAATCACGATTATAAAGATAATAGAAATGATACGCTCCATCAAAAAACACGGGCCTTTGTGGGTCGTTCATCCATTTGTTAGGTGTTGTAAAATGATAAGTCGCCCGGTAGTCCGGCGTTTGTTGAACCGATGTTTTATTTATCCCTTTATTCTGGTGAACTCTCTGATTTACTATTTTGTTTGGATGATATAAAAGTAATCCGATGGTTAATAATAGTGCCATACAGATCACAAAAACAGCTAATCGTTGAAACACTTTACGATGAATTGCTTTTTTATGCAAACAAACACCTCCGTTTTGCTGATTGTTTTATAACTGTAAAGGAATAATATCTGTTTGATAAATAAAGGGATAGAAGTTTATTTGTAAAAAAGGATAATGCCGATACTAAATCGGCATTATCCGGGAAACTTTCAATGTCTTTCAAGTCCAATGCTTTAATCTTCATAGAATCAGTTTTTTCGTGCCGTTTACTGATTTGATGTCAGCTGTCCTTGTGAAAGAAGGCTGTTCGGTACAACCGACGTTTGCGGGCCATGAATATTTAGTAAAAAGCTTGGCGCAAAGGTTGAATGATGATCCGGATAGAGACCTCTATTCGTCATGTAACTTGTAATGACTACATTATTACTATTCGTTTGCGGTATAGCGAAGTGGGAGTATGTCCAGGTCGTATCATTCGGATCTATGTTCTGATGCAATACAAGCCCGCTTCCATTTAACGGTTTATACGGTCCAGTCAATGAATTGGATACATAGCCCAGCATATAAATGTCTTGGTCACCGATTCCGCTGATAGTCATCTTAGATCCCCGGGAATCTGTAAATAAATACCATTTCCCCTTCAGTTTAAAAACGTTGGCACGCTCAATTTCATCAGTTACCGTATTGGCCGTAATGAGAGGCGGCAACACTTTCTTCACTGTATAGTCATCGTTTAATTCGACAATGCCCAATGCACCATTTGCCAGAGAGGCAAGCTGTTTCTTAGGACTCTGTAACAGATTATTTCTATCATTTTGGAAGAACGTATCACTGCCACCGTAGTAAGCTTTATTATTTAGCGATTGGTCGCCCTGATAGCCATCCGACGTCCCCGTATTGGCTTCAAAAACAAGATACTTATGACCGTTATCCTCAATAAAATGAGGATCTCTCAGCGTGTGGTTATCGCCGGAGTTCCACAAACCTTCATCCTGGAACTGCTGGATATTTTGGTAGAGCGATCCGTCCCCGCCGTCAAAGATCGATTTGTGGTCTTCTACTCCATCAACTTTGAGTGTATTCGCATCCGGTTGGGATAAATCGACTTGCGCTGTTGTTAACACTTGATTACCCAAGCCGCTCCCGCCATCCTGCGTTGCGCCGGAGTAGTCTGTGTAAAACAGCCGAACCATGCCGTTATCGGTTAAAGTAGCGGAACCTGACCATTCCTGCGTCTGATACTTCAGATACTGATCGCCGGGTACCAGCTTATCACCATCCGTAAACACTTTTCCTGCATTTTTCCAGCTGCCAAGCGACGTATCGCCGACCTTTTGATAGAATAAATAGATATGCGTGTCATTGCTGTTGTTCGGATCACCTGCCAAGGCAAAAACAAGGTGATACCCCTGATAATTAGCCACAGTGCCGTCTGCGTTTTGCAGCGGCCAGCTGTCCCATACATCCAGCCCTTGCGCAGAAGGTATATTTTGTATCGTTGACGGATCAAACTTAGGGATGCTGAATTGTGCGTTATTTTGTTGTGAAGGTATTTTCTCCATGTCATAACGCGTGATATGAGAAACACCATAATCGTTGTTATCAGTCACACTGTTTTTGGCAAACGTCTGAGTTGCACCACCCAGTAACAGTGCCGTTGTAATGGCTATCGCCGTTGCATGCTTGACGAGCTTATTGGACATCATATTTTGTTTCCCCACTCCCTAATCACTTTTTATGATTCATAGTAATAATCGGTAATTTTAAACCAGCTAATCGTGAATCACTTTTTCTGCCAGTCCATTCGTATTGATGGAAAGCGAAACTCATTGTCTCAGCTCAGACTGAAGACATTAACTCAAAAACTACCTCATAAATTATGTAAACGGCCGTTTACAGTTTTCAGCCAAACGTGAACCACATGACATACGTATGAATTTTCTAGTTAAGCCACATTTGAAATGACAGATCCGTTTAACACCAAACTACTATAGACAATCAGCATCCGTCAAATAGATCAAATGTAATACTTTAAGTGCCAATTTCTCTTTATAGATATATGTATTTAGGAAAATAGTCATTGCATTTATTGCTTATATTTCAGCATTGTTTTTTTTCGATAGAAAAAGTTAAAAATACATTTCGTTAGTTTTTCTTAAGGCATAGTTAAGATAAATGTTGTATACTTCCATGTAAGCGATCCCGACTCTTAATAAAAATATTCCTTCTATCATGTAAGCAGCCAAAGTTCAGCATTTCTTTACTTTTTCACTCATTTAATATGTGTCTGCATCTCTGAACAGGAATTGTAATTTTTGTAAAATTCATTGACATAAAGCTAGGATGAAAGGATGAATCTGATAAAGAGGAGAATTTGTGCATCAGAATATAGAGAGTTGATATTGCTTATGGAACCGTTTTTAACGCGCTATTACAGCTTTTTAGCAAATTCAGATGATTATATTATTACCTGAATTTACCTGATTCGTTAATTCTAAAATGAGCAGTTTAAACTTTGTGTAACTCGACAAAAATTATTTCTTTTGCTTTGTGCCCTGAATATTTTAAGACACCGACGGCAGTTCATTTAACCGAATTGTAGACGAGTACACACATTGATCATGAGATATTTGCTGCCAAACCAATTATCCTCTATTATTTCACTTAGAAATTTCAATACCGCCATAAAAAGGATCAGCATTGTTTTCTTTACCCCAAGAACGGTCACCATAAGAATAGTGCCACCATTCTGTAGGATTTTGAGTAAATCCCGCCTCCTCCATTTTCCCACGAAGAAATCGCCGATGATCACGGGCTAGAAGCTCCATGTCTGTCAGGTCGGTTCTTCCTTCAAAATAATCTGAATGGGCTCGTTCGGTGAAATCATCGAATCCCGTACCCATCTCAATCCAATTTTGATCATTTGAAAGGGTCAGGTCGATAGCTGCCCCTGTATAATGGGGCGCTGGTTTTAAAGGATCTTTTGATGGATAAGCAACAAAGCCGACAATGATTTCCTTAATCTTTTCTTCAGAATATCCCAAGCTGCGAAACTGACGGATAGCCCGCTCATAAATATATCGCTGGGTTTCAAATGAGCGCCAGCCGTCAATCAAAACAAAAAATATCCCACTGGGAAGCTGCTTTGCAATATGAATAATCTTCTCAGCTACCCCTTCCCGGAGAAACAAATCTTTCGCTGTGTCTGGAATTTTCTGCATAAAATAGGCTGGATAAATTTTAATTTTGGGCGATACATTGTTCATTGAAACAAGCGGTTCTTCCTGCTTCAGCAGATCATTTTTCGCTGTGGACAATTCTGTCACTCCTAAAAATAAAATATCAAATTTTTAAGGGAAATGCTCACATTTAGTTTAGAATACTCTCAATTTATTTTCCGTAGTGCGCTGTTCAACCCATAAAAACTTAAAATAAACCTGAGACTGTTTAAATTCCGAATTTCCCGGAAGGGTCTGACAATCATTTTCACTACTTAAAATCTATTCTAAAAAAAGGCTGACGCAGAAAAAGGAAGGTCACTTAAACCTTCCTTCATGATCATCCACTGTAATGAAACACGGCTGATCTTAGACGTTTGCCGATAGTCCGGCTTCCTTTATTTCTCTGGAAACGAGATACCCCTCGGCTTTAAGCAGCTCTGCAGTGAGCAATCCCCCGCCCGCTGCTCCTCTTATTGTATTATGCGACAGGCATACAAATTTATAGTCAAATAGGGTGTCTTCTCTCAGTCTGCCGATCGTGATGCCCATTCCTTTTTCATAATCTCTGTCAAGATACGTCTGAGGCCTGTCATCTTCAGTCATATATTTCAGAAATTGTTTTGGCGCACTGGGCAAGCCTAATTCCTGCGGTCTTCCGCAATATGAAGACCATCGTTCAAGGATTTGTTCCTTTGACGGTTTATGTTTAAAGCTAACGAATACCGAAGCAAGATGGCCCTCCGAAACAGGGACTCTGATACATTGAGTGGTTATATTGGGAGAAGAGGCATTCACAATGCCGCCATCCTGAATTTCCCCCCATATTTTCAAAGGTTCCTTTTCGCTTTTTTCTTCTTCGCCGCCTATAAAAGGAATGACATTATCCTTCATTTCAGGCCAGTCTTTGAATGTTTTTCCAGCACCTGAAATCGCCTGATAGGTGGATACAACCACATTCAAGGGTTCGAACTCTTTTAGTGCAGACAATGGCGGCACATAACTTTGGATCGAGCAATTTGGTTTCACTGCTATAAAACCATACTTCGTGCCCAGGCGTTTTTTCTGACTTTCAATGATCTTCAAATGATCACTGTTGATTTCCGGGATAACCATAGGGACATCCGGTGTCATTCGATAAGCAGAATTGTTCGATATCACAGGGACTTCCGCTTTAGCATACTTTTCTTCCAATTCCTTTATTTCACTCTTCGGCATGTTAACCGCACAAAATACAAAATCAACTTCGCTGCTGATTTCATCCACTTCATATACATTTTTCACTTGAATATCTTTCACTGAATCCGGCATGGGAACATTCAGTTTCCATCGATTCTTTACCGCTTCTTCATATGACTTGCCGGCCGATCTGTGGCTTGCTGCTATTGATGCCACTTTAAAAAAGGGATGGTTTTCCAGCAGGGTTATGAATCTCTGTCCAACATATCCTGTTCCGCCAAGAATTCCAACCTTCAGTCTGTTATCCTCCATACTCCTTACCCCTCTTTATTAAAGTAAAAATATTATACTACAGATCGAACGAAAAAACAGGAAAGTAGCCAATATTCAGTGCCGAAAGCTCTTCAGATTGCCTGGATCTCCCTGCGATGAATGTACCAAAGAACGCGCCGATTAACGCTACCGGCATCGGGAAAAGAATTGCAAATGGTGCCGCCCAATCACCAAACAGGATAAGCATCACAATGTAAACCAGACCCACTGCAACAATGATCGCCTCATATTAATGAAGGGAACAACCATATTAATTCGAGTATCATGTACCCTTTTTAGCAATAACTTGAATTCAAAAAAACAGGCTTGAATACTTTGTATCTATAAAACTTTAATCCCCAAAATAATACTGTCAGTACAACAATTAAAGTATATGCAGAATATAAATCTAATTGATCAACATTAACCTTTGAATAATGAAAAATACTATTTGTTACACCGGCATAACCATCTAATGCGAAGTGCATACCTACTGAAGTATACAAAGATTTTGTAACCATGTAAAAATATCCAAAAACCATTCCACCAATAATCACGAATACTAGCGAATAGGCATTTCTAGACAACCCCTATTCTAAAAAACCGCAATTGAGGATTATAAATTCTCACTGCGGTTTCTATTTATGACATAAACAGTTCATATAAAATTTGTACTTAGATATTTACAGCATGATCGAGCACGTATTGCTCTGCTTCTTTGGACCACAGACCGTTGTTTTGCTTCAGCACTTCCCGTAGACCGCTGTAAAATGGATCCAGGTCTGTGCCTGATACGATTTCTTCTAGCGATTTCCGAGGCATATTCTTTTGTACATAAATTAATTTCTTTCCGCTTGGTAGAAGGGATGGAAGATTCAGCGTTGTATCTGCTACAGCATTCAAGCCAAGAATGTGAGAAACAACCTTTTCAACGTTTACCTTTCTCTCTTCAACCAATTTAATCGCCGCGCGCATATCATCTGTGTTCCCGCCGGAAGTTCCTACATAATGAGTGAAATTATAGTGAATATCATACAGATTGACTTCCGCAGTAAAATGCTTATCCCGCGGGCCGGCAAAGAAGTTAAGGCAGCCGTCCTTGGCTAAAAGGTTGGAAGCCTGTGTGATCAAAGGCTTGACAGGTGCCAGGACAAAGATATCGTCATAGGATTCGTTATTCACTACAGATTGGAGATAAGCCACCTGATCCTCAAATTTGCTCACGTTAACATAATGAAGATCGATACCATCTTTTTTCGCATCTTCAGGGCTGTATAACCGCGAAGCATTCTGTAATTTCTCATCAGACAGATCCGTAATAACTAATCTTTTGGGCTGAATCGGTCCGTGCAGCGCATAATCGATCTGGAGCAATCCCATCGGGCCAGTGCCCCCCATGATCAGAAGATTTCCGCCCTCTTTAATCCCCATCTTATGATTATAAGTGCCTTCGATCAAATGATAGTTGGCATTAAAACCGCCGACCACACAGGATAAGGGTTCAAGAAGCGAACCTTCAAAATAAGTGGCTCCGTTATATTCAAGCAAACAATCCTGTTCCATAACCTCTCGCGGAATTACAACATATGTGGCATCCCCGCCTATATATTGGAAAGAATACCCTGGGCAATCCGGCCGGTCCGGCAATTGAAGATTGGGCTGTATCGCAAACTTGCTGCCTGCAGTGAACTTATCTTTCCACTTATTCCCGACCTTGACAATTTGCCCGCAAAATTCATGCCCGACGATAATTGGATGCTCCGCTACATCATTAGGGACCTTTTTATGATCCGGACCGATTTTCGCTTCTTTCCATGACGACATGCAGATACTGTCAGTTACAACCGTTGCCAAAATTTCATCACTTTTGATTGCCGGCAGTTCAAATTTTTCCAGCCGTAAATCTTCTTTTCCGTAGAGTCTGAGTGCTGTTGTTTCCATAGTTTCATTCTCCTTTTAAATAATTAGTGTTTTATCTCTTTATTTCAAGATTCCAAGCCAGTAGCCCAGAATACCGATACCAAATAAAGCAAAGATCAGGACAATAGGACTGACTTTCTTTCTGAGCAGAAACATCATGAGGAATGTTAAACCAAGTGCGAGCAGGCCAGGGCACAATTGATCGAGAATGCCCTGAACGGTCATGGTTGTTTTCTGCCCAACCTGATTTGTCGTCTGAGAAATGACAATTGGCACGTTGATCTTCGTCCACTTCGTCACAAGAACACCCATGATAAACAAGCCAAGTATACTGGCCCCTTCAGTCAGCTTTTTCAGTCTGTTTGAAGCCATGTCCTTCACAATGCCCATCCCAGCTTCATACCCATACTTCAACCCGTACCATTTTAAAGCCAGTCTGACCATATTAAAGCTGAAGAAAAATAACAATGGGCCAAGAAGGTTTCCATTTAGCGCTAATGTAGCACCAAGAGCTGCGGTAATTGGCCTGAGCGTTCCCCAGATCAAAGGATCTCCGACTCCGGCAAGCGGGCCCATCAGGCCGACTTTTAAACTGTTGATCGCTCCGTCATTTATATCCTCGCCGTCTGATTTCGCCTCTTCCATTGCAGCTGTAACGCCCACCACAGGGCCGCACACCGCAGGAGTTGTATTGAAGAAAACAAGATGTCTTTGCAAAGCGGCAGCACGCTCTTCCCTGGTTTTATAAAGTCGTCTGATTGCAGGTGCCATATCAAAGCAGAATCCAAGGGCATGAATACGTTCATAGTTAAAAGAGGCCTGCTGAAAATTTGTTCGTACGAACATGTTAAAAAGATCGCCCTTGGTTAACTTCTTTACTTTATCAGTCATTTCCATACCCCCCTCAATCATCAAGCATGTCATCAGCAAGTGGCACTGACGAATTCGTGTTGGAATTGGAATCACGTTTATTTTCAAGGTAAGTCGGATTCAGTTGGATATAGACAATCGCGATGATCAATCCGATAGCACCAAAAGCAAGCAGGCTGAAGTTCAGATAGGATGCTAGCAAGAATCCGAGAAATAAGAAGGGCATAAGGTACTTTGCCCCCATCATATTCAGTACCATTGCATATCCGACAGTAACAATGAATCCTCCCGCGACATTCAGTCCGCCAGTGACAACCGGTGGTATCGAGTGCAACAGGGACTGCACACTACCGGCATTCATGAAAATGGTTACCAACAGTGCGGGTATGGCGACTCGAAGTGCTTGAATGAGTAGTGCCGATAAATGCAAGATATCGATAAGATGAAAATTAACCTGCTTCGCCGCGCGATCAGCTGCATGTTGGAAAAACACGGTAATTGTCCGGGCAAACACAGTGAGTACCTGTCCTGCGGCTGCTACTGGCAAAGCAATTGCTATACCTGCCTGAATATCTTGTTTACCAACAATGACCAGAATTGCAGAAATAATACTTGCCAGAGCAGAATCAGGAGACTGGGCAGCACCGATATTCATCCAGCCTAATGCAATCAGCTCCAATGTTCCTCCAAGTATAATCCCTGTCTGTATATCCCCCAGTATCAAACCAATAACGGTACATGCGACTAACGGCCGATGTGTTTGGAATTCATCCAAAACGCTTCCCATACCGGCAATACATGAAAAGACAAAAATTAGTACAATTTGAAAAGCTTGAATTTCCATCATTTATCACCTGCTTTTCTTTAATTGTTATTTATCTCAAAAGTTATCTCTTTCAACTTCTTCATTAAATCAATCGGATTATCACTGTCGACCACTCGAAGATCCAGATTAATTCCCAAGTTATTGAGTTCATCAAAAGCTTTAACGTCTTCGGCATTTACTGAAACTGCTTTGGTAATTTGTTTCTTCCCCACCCTGAATGCCATGCCACCGATGTTAATGGATTTAATCGGTACACCCTGCTTCACCATCCGAAGGACATCCGTTGGATTGATAAAAAGGAAGAAAACCGTTTCATCCTGATAAATTGGGTTTTTGTAGACCTTGACAGCCTTATCCACCTCACAGATATTGACTTTCATTCCCGGCGGAGCAGCTTGTTTCAGCAACATTTTGCGTACATTATCATTTGCCACTTCATCACTGCAGATGATAATGCGTTTCGCGTTGGCTTTCTTCGCCCAAACAGTCGCAACTTGCCCATGTATCAGCCGGTCATCAATTCTTGCAAAATTGATAATCATATCAATCCCTCCTCGTCCTGTTTGTTCAACACATCTCTGAACGATTTAACAGTTTCGGGAGCAATCTGCTTGATATACGACACGATCTCCGTCAGGTTCTTCATATTCTGATTTGATACAGCCTCCAGACAGATCGGCAGATTCACTCCACAGATCACTTCAATATTGCTATTCTCAAAAGCCAGAGAAGCCGATGCATTATAGGGGCTTCCACAAAAGAGATCAGTGAGAATCAATATACTTTTTAAATCATTCTTATCAATTGTTTCAGTGATCTTCTTTTTGATATCGTCGGGGTTCTCTCCCTGAACAAAACGAATCGGGAAGAGGTTCTCAACCTTGCCAAAAATCATTTCGATCGATCTTTTAAAGGATTCAGCCAAATCACCATGCGCACAAACAATGATTGAATACATTTTCCTTTCCTTCTTTCAAATCGTTCTGTCAATGCATCAGGATTAGTTTTCAGAAAAGAACCGGATTCAATAATGATTCCGTTTATTAATGCCGTCCCGAAGAATTCTGTTCTTCAATTTATCCTCTCGACTTGCCACCAGCGATATTGTAAGTTGTACCAGTGACGTAGTTCGCACGGTGGGAACTCAAATAGAGTACTAGATCTGCGACTTCCGATAGCTTACCGTCACGTCTGAGTGGAATCGATTTGTTTGTATACCCTTCACGCAGTTGCTGGACAGTGATCCCTCTTGTATACGCAAGAGCCTCTTCATAGGCAGGTGTACGCAATCCTGTTTTTTCAAGAATGCCTGGCGCAACGCCAACAACTCGAATACCGAACTTGCCCAGCTCTTTCGCCCACGATCTTGTGAAACTGTAGATGGCTGCTTTTGTTGCCGCATAGCCGCTTTGCCCTTCGGATCCTTCGAGACCACTTTCTGAAACCATGTTAATAATAACGCCTTTTCTAGCCTTCACCATTTCTCGTCCGGCAAGCTGGGAAAAGAGAAAAACACCTTTTTGATTAATGCTAATCATTCTATCAAGCGTTTCATCGCTCAATTCGAAACTGCTGTTCTCTTCTTTCTCATCCACCAACAATCGCGGTAAATTAATACCGGCGTTATTCACAAGCACATCAATCTTTCCAAACTTGCTGATTACTTCCTTAACTGTGTTTGCAACACTTTCCCGCTTTGCGACATTCGTCTGGACAAACAGCAGCTGATTGTCTTTTGCCTTTGCAACCAAATCATGCGGCGGTTCTTGCAAATCTGCCAGCACCACATTCGCATTATTTTCAAGTAAGGATTCAACAACCGCTTTTCCGATTCCTGAAGAACCTCCTGTTACAATTACTGTCTGATCATCAAGTCCAAGCCATTTACTCATCTTAAATTACCTCCAATATTATCGTGAAATTTATGACAATGCGTTCAACCAGAAGCTTAGTAACATGCTTTTAGCCAACAGCATTGAACATTTGTGATTATAGAGACCATTTGTGTTACTCATTTCATTTATATTATAAAACGCTTTCATTGGGCGTCAACTTATAAATTGTTGCATATTTGTGAATTAAGCTCACAAACGTGCTCCAAATTTACAACATTATAAAATCAATATATAATTAAGGCAAAATAAACTTGCACTAATAATCATTTAACGGTCAAATGTGCAAACTTCCTCGAGGCGCAAAATGGATAGTATTGAAATGAAAAAACTTTATATAAACATCGCTCAGATGTACTATGATCAGAACATGACGCAAAACCAGATCGCGCAAAGGACGGGAATCAACCGGACATCCATCAGCCGAATTCTAAAGAAAATTCGGGAAGATGGCATTGTAAAAATTATTATCAATTACGATCTGAATAATGTTTCATTAGCCCAAAAACTGAGAAACAGGTTTAATCTGAAGTATGTAAGCGTTGTTCCCGTAAACAGTGAACAGCAAAAGCGTGTCAGGCTGACCGCGATTGGCCAGGCATGCGCAAAATTTTTAGAACAAGTTGTTGAAGATAATGATGTAATCGGTTTATCATGGGGAAGCACTTTGGCTTCCGTCGTCGAAGCACTAGCCCCTTCTGCCGTAAAGAATAATGTATCTTGCGTCCCTATAGTAGGAGGGCCATCGGGAAAACTGGAGAGCCAATACCACGTCAATACGATTTGCTATGGTGTGGCTCAGAAATTTAGGGGAAAATCATTGCTGATTGATTTCCCAGCCATTGTTGAGAAAACATCTATGAAAAATGATATTTTGGAGACCCATTACTACAAAGAAATTGATAATATGTGGGATCACATCAGTATTGCAGTATTTGGTGTGGGTTCATTGCAGATCGCTGAAAATTCGACGTGGCATGCCTTTTATGGGGATAAGGCGATCACAAAACTGAAATCAGAGGGAGTTGCCGGAGATATCTGTTCTCGATTTTACGATATAAATGGAGCGATCATTCAGACACATTTATCCGATCGAACAATATCGATACAACTTGATAAACTTAGGAAAGCAAGATACGCGATCGGTGTTGCCGAATCTGTAGAAAAGGTTCCTGGAATTATTGGTGCTTTAAGAGGCCACTATATGAACGTTCTAATCACGACAGAAGAAACAGCAACAGCTATTCTTGAAGAGACAGATTAATTTAGTAGTCAGGTGTTAATTGACGAGGTAACTCATATGATTCATAAGGAATCTCGGATCTATCAGAACAAATAAAGTTATATTGTTTACAGCAAGCTAGCAGTTGCTATATAAAAAAACGGCAAATTTTTTGGCGAATAAATCATTATAGAAATAAACAGGGATATTTACCCATATATCAGGGCAAACGCATTAGAAATTCTGATTGATCGCGTGCTACAATGAGTGCAACAAATGAATTATGAACGATCCGAGAGGCGATAAGCCAGCGCAAGCACCGTTTTTAAATAGGGAAAATCAAAACCTGCTTTTAACCGCTTTCCTCGAATACTCCGCTTACTCGTTGTCTCCTGCTTCAGTAAATTGACCACGCATCGGCGCAGCAGAGCCATATTCTGCGCACTATTTTTCAGACGCATGCGCTGCTCGTCCTCTCGGAACGTGACATCAAGCACGTGATGAAGTCCATTTTCGATCTGCCAGTGCTGGCGCACGGCTTTAGCGAATGTTTTCGCATCGCTGGAAAGTGAGGATAGATAGAACCGGCGTTCCACGCTGACCTGATCACCAGTCTGCCGTTCAGACTCAACCACACCGACACTTTTAAGTCCTTTCCATTCCTCTTTTTGATCCAAAAAATCAATGGCGTCGGTCGTCCAGTAACGGCGGACATCGACACGACCATGACCTTTTTCGACCTGTTTATAGAAGCTGTGCGGGACATCCTTAAACGCATTTTTCTGTGCGTCTTCCAGATACAGTCGGACGTCTTCATGGAGCGTGGACTGGTTGCCTTTCAGAGCCAGCACATAATCCGCTTCTTTCTCCCTGATCTTGGCGGCAATGTCTTTCTGGCAGCCCATCGCATCGATCGTGACGATACAGCCTTTGAGCTTCAGCAGGTCAAGCAGCTCGGGAATAACGGTGATTTCATTCGTTTTTCCCTCCACTTTTCGCCGGGCTAGTACCGCCTTTTGTTCGGTTGCCCATGCGCATAAGGTATGAATCGCTCGCTTGTTAGCCGCACGATGATGGGAACCGCGCAACGTTTTCCCGTCAATGGCCACGATTTCGCCCTCGGTGAGCGTATAGACGTCGGCTGTCCAATTCATGAAGCAACGTTCAACAGTCTCAGGATCGAGCAGAGAAAAGACCCGGGCAAAAGTGTCATGAGAAGGGATGCCATTCGGTAGCTCAAGGAAACTTTCAAACCACTCTTTACGGGCGTAGCCGAACTCCTCCATGTCAGTGAACGAATCAATGGCGCAAATCGTCGCAGTCAGGGCGATGGTCAGGATATCAATCAGATTATGTCGCAGATGATTCCCGCTGCGTGGATCAGGTATGTCGGTGGTCGATCAAATGTTTCGTCATGAGTACATGTCTCCTAAAACGGTCTTTTCTTCACATTTTACCGTTTTTAGGAATAATATTCCTCATTTTTTAAATGCGTAAGCCCTGACCCATATATTATCTAAACTTGCAAAATACTAAAGAGCGGCAAACACCTCTTATACAATAAAGAAGTATTTACCGCTTTAAAATCAAGAACCTCTTCTGCTACGCAGTTAAGATGGACTGCGAAAAACATTATCGCCTTGTCCGTGTATAGAAATTGATTAGTTTCCATCGGGATCTTTGAAATAAAATGAGCGATTGCTCCATTCTTGCGTAGTTAAAGGTTTAGCAATTTCAACATTGAGCTTTTTAACACGCTCATATTCTTCCTCCACATTGTCTACGTTAAATTCAAGTTCCAAACTTTTATTGAATGCTGGCTTTGTTGTCCCGGCAGCATACTTTTCCTGAGCATCAAAACTAAAGAAAGAAAGGATACCACCATCAGTTGGAAACTCGACATAATCTTTCCCAAAAATTTGTGGTTGGATTTGTAATACTAATTTATAAAAATCGCATAATTCATTTACTCTATTGGTAATTATGCAGCTATGCGTAAGTTTCATGTTCTCTAATTTCTCCCCAATTAATTCTGATAAAGTTTCGTAGTAGAACGCGCACCAGAAATACTGATTTGAAGTAGAATCATCAACTCGGCGAATCAATTAATTTCTTTTTTCAAGAGAGATTACTATTTAGTATCTAACTCAGCAGGTTCAAGGACGGGAGCGACTTTTACGCCATAATAAAGTTTCCAGTGAATCGGTCACTGAATCCCATGCCGATGACGACGGATCGATAATCTTAAAGTGTTCCATCTCTGGAAGCACTACCAAACTGACTTTATCCCCTAGTTCAATAGCCCTGCGATGATACTCAACACTCAACTCGACTGGAACATCGCAGTCAAGATCACCATGAACTAAAATTTGCTCAATGTCCAAAGGCAACAATTCAATAGGCGAAGCTAAGCGATAACGATCAGGCACTTCTTGCGGTGTTCCACCAATAAATGATGCTACGGGACTACTAATCCCTTTTTCAACATGAATGTTCCACATTTTCTGCAAATCCGAAACCCCTGCCAAGCTTATTACACCCTGTATAGGTATCAGCAGAGGACTACCCAGCTCATCCGTCCGAATTTTGCTTGTTCGGGACGCCAACCAGAGGGCCAAATGTCCACCCGCTGAATGCCCAAGAATGACCACACGAGAAAGATCAAGCGGAAAATGTTCCTCGAGCTGGGACAAGTGATTAACAGCATCTACTACATCATGAAATGTCCCTGCCCAACCTCCTCCATCTTCTCCGACACGGCGATACTCGATATTCCACGTAGCGTAACCACGGCGAACTAAATCTTCATCAAGTGGATCAATTTCTCCAAGCCCATATTTTGATTTCCAAAATCCTCCGTGTATCGTAACAACAACGGGACAATACTCAGACGATTCGGGTACACGCAATATTCCGAATTGTGACGGGTTATCTCCATATGCTATATGAATCGAAGAAATAAATGCCAATGTAAAAACCTCCTGAATCAACTAATTTAATCGGTAAATAATTGTTCAAAACCCTTCCCTCGTCCCATTTCACGCGCTTCACCTCACCTTGCCCTGGTACGATGGCCGTTTCCCCGTGTTCCGGAAGTTCCGTCATCCTTGCTTGCCCGTCACACATCACAACGGCAAAAGGTTCCTTATTTCCAATCATATCAATATTTAACCGCATTGGGCGCGGATCTACATCTATTTTTTTTAATCGCATCGGATTCCCTCCCGTGGTAAAATTAACCTATTGAGTTGGCTCGGAGAGATCCGAGCTTTTTTATAAGGAGTGGAGGCTACTTTGAATTCTAAATATGCCACTATCATAAATGTTATTTGTCTCTTATTGCTCGCTTTTTCTAGAAATTATGTGATTAAATCAATAGTTTTTTCTATATTTACGATTGAATCAATTATTGACGCATACAAAGAACCTAAATTGTTGAATATTCTAATCTACCCTGTTTTGGTCATTATTCTTTTCGTCGGCTTTTTTGTATTTGCTTGGTAACCCAACTTTCGGAACGATCCGAGTTTTTTATTAAGGGGATGCAATTAATGAATTGGAAATTATATTCATGGCTTGCTATACCTTTTCTCCTTCTTGCGTTTTTTTATGATTTTTACTCCAAACGGTCAATATTCATGGGCAATTCTTACACCTGTTGCCTTCTGGATTATTTACCATATCATTTATCCGGATGTGATGACGGGACCCGGATGATCAATCAGAGCCGCAAGCAGTTCGGCATGTTCATCGTTCGTCATTGGGGCCGGTTCTGGCTAGCCAACAATTTGACATACTTCTTGTACCCCCTGCTGTCCGGTGGATTCACGACCCGGGAAAATCCGCCAACTGTTGAAAATCGCGGCCGCCCTTGATCGATCGGTTCACCGTAGATTGTGAATTCAATCATCTTTCACACCCCATTTTTTAATCGGATTTTTGATACATTTTAATCTGCCCTTAATATCAGTCTGATAAAGTGGACACCAGAGAGGATGGCACAAGTGGCCATCATCGGTATTGGCGATGGCGGGGCCAATGCTATTTTTTTAGTCAATCATCCGTATCGCCCACCTTAAATCAATCAACCACATCCGGGTGTGCTTCAGCAATAATTTCAATCGCTGTTTACATACCCTGATTAAATCCTCTATTCCATTTTTCTTCCCAACATCACTATTGAACGTTTCAATAAATTTCTCTTTGCAATGTTATAGGCTTAACAATCTCTCTGATTTTAGTGCTTCAATCCAATCTTCAACTTCTTCTAGGCTCGGCCATTTTATTTGATTGAAGTTGGGTACCAATTACGTAAAAGAAGCCGAAGAGATTAATCACTCTTCGGCTTCTCAGTCTGCAATGAATTCAATGAACTAAGCCAGTTAGTTGAGAGGTAACGAATCAGTTAGGAGCTTTCAGCTCGTTTTTCGAGATTTGCACCAGATTCTGTTACTTTTACGCAAACGCATCCAAACACGATAAACCGTAATCAGCCATGCCACAATAACCAAGAAAATCGCTGATGTGAATGCGACATACATACCATAAACAAACACGTTACCATTACCAGTTGGATAATTCGTAATACTGTGTCCCAACTTGTGGCTCATTGCTGCATAAAGTGCAGTGGTGACTAAACTCGTCCCCATGATCAACCCAAGATTTCGTGCCAGAGAACTCAATGCACCGGCTACACCAAGCATTGAGTTTGGTGCATTAGACATAATCAAGGCGTTATTCGGTGTTTGGAAGAAGGCCATCCCAAATCCGCCCATCATCAACAAGATAACCATAACTACAAATGATGTCTGCACATCAACAATACGCCAACCAAAAAATGATGCACCAAGAATCGTCAAACCAAACAACGTCACGTATTCTTGATCAAATTGATCCGCCAAGTAACCTGAAATGGGCGCACCAATCAACATGGTCACTGGCCAAATCATTAAATAAATACCAGCCATACCTGAACTAATCCCACGCAAGTTTTCAAAATAGAATGGCATCAACACGTCAATGAAGTAGCTGCTGGTGAAAACCAAGAATACTGCAACCAAACTAATCGTAAACAGTGACGACCTGAAAATCGTCAAATTCAACAGTGGGTCATCCACACGCAACTCTTGGCGGATAAAAGCGATAAACAAGATTACAGACACTACAAACAATGTAACTGGTAGTAATGTCGTGAACCCTTGCTCCTGGCCTATATTAACAGCGAGGAAGAAGATGCTAATTGTGAAGAAGAGCGTCACAATACCCGACCAATCAAACTGAACAGCTTCACTGCGTGCCGTTGACTTTGGAAAGACGAGCGAACCAATAACGATAGCAATAATTCCTACCGGAACATTAATCCAGAAGATGTACGACCACTCAAGCCGTTCCAAAATCAATCCACCAACGCCAGGCCCAGCAATCATTCCTAATGACACGAATACTGAATTAAGTGACATCGCACGCGCACGCATATTAGCTGGCGCGGTTGCTGTAATAATGCCAAATCCATTACTCATAATCATCGCGCCACCCAAAGCTTGGATAATACGCGCGAATAATAAAAACCACAAACCAAGATTAATGCCAGCCAGAAACGACCCGATGGTGAAGATATACATTCCGATGCGAAACACCTTAATTTTCCCCGCTTGATCACCCAGGCGACCGAAAAAAGTCAAAAGTCCAGAGATAACAATCAAATAAATCGAAACCGCCCATGTGGCTTGATTCATTGGGATATTCAACTCTTTAGACATAGTTGGCAGTGCAATATTAACGATTGACCCATCAATTGTGGCCATAAATGAAAATAGTGCAACGGCAGTCAATGTTAGCCATACCCGGCGCATTGACAACATTTTTGTTTTTACCATAAAAACCCTCCACATATCCAAGTTATCTGTTCTGTTTGTGATATAATTTATCCTATACCCCTACAGTTACTGTAGGGAAACCCCTAAATTCCAAAAAAGGAGAATACATTTGCTATTAATTGGACTACTCGCTAAGGAAAGCGGCATTTCCATTGGCACAATTCGCTTTTATGAGGAAAAAGGAATCCTTGAGGCGACAACTCGTGATGATAATAACAATCGTTTGTTTGATGAAGAGACACTTAAATGGCTCACCTTTGTGAAGTACTTACGGAAAACTGGCATGAGTATCAAAGATATTCAACATTATCGCAAACTGATAGATGCCGGCGAAGAAACCATCCCCGAGCGAATCAAGATTATAGAGCACCAAAAGCAAAAGGTTCTTGCTGAAATCGCCGATAAACAAGAACAAATTGCTCATCTGGATCATAAACTTGAGCGTTATCGTCAAGGTCACGATAATTATGTATAAGTGTTGATGATAGTTGATATGCGAAGCATTACCTCAGAAAGAAGCCGCAGCTAAATTAATGTATGTGTAACTGTTGTTTCTCCAGGGGCTGTCGGTACAGAATGATTCAAAACAGAAAAAGGCAATGGATTCAAGGCAGCAGGAGCAGACCCAGTGGTATTGCCGAGTGTACAAAATGGCTAATTTACTATTGTAATCTGGCAAGCAAAATATTTCTCTTCTCTTCCAAAATTATGAGAGTGGGAGGTATCCTGTACCGTATAGTGACATTTTTACTGAGCATTTTTCAGATTGTCATTTCCCAGAGGTCAATCCCCAAGTCTACGCCGAGAAACAAAACGATAAGGTGCTTATTTAGAGAAACGCAAGGCACGAGATGCTATCTCGGTGAGTGCTTGAGAGCAAAAATACTTTAGCCTTCCTCACACCACGGGCTTAACATAAAAAAAGCCCCACTGGTTGGTTGTCTGGGGGGATTAATGTATTGGAGTTTAACGAGTACATTGAGAAAGAATAAGTAAATCCTCCACCGACAACAATTATAATTACGGCCAAAGTAATAATGTTTGTAAGACAAACGCCATTTGCTAATGTTTTAAAATCACCAACGATTAATAGAAGCCGACAGATTATTCATTGAATGTTTTATACTCGTCTGATTGTTTTTTGTCTTGCTCATCTGGGTTCATAAAATTATTCTCCTAAAAAATAACTTTTTTATGTACATTTTAATTTTCATTCATGATGGATGAAAATGTGCTTTTTAGATCAGAATATCTGAAATCAATTGTAATTGTATGTGTTGCAGATGTTCCACTTATACGAATAATACACTACTCCAAGCTCTCGATCTCACATCTTCCGCCGCTCTTCACTAGTTCTGGACTCCGCCGCGCAAAATTGTGTCGGTCTGTTCCAACTGGTTGATAGATAAAAAGCGCCCCACAATAGGGGAGCGCTTTTTGCATGGTTTCAGCTGACTTATGACAATAAAGTTCTTTCCTGAAAAAGGGTTTGTTGCGCAGTAGGGTCGAACTGTGCAATGGTTATCGTTTTTTTTAGCAACTTCTACTTGTTAGATTTCTCTGTGTAATGTAGTGGAAAGGTATTTTTCTAGATTCGGGCACCTTTTAGCTAACAAGAACTACAATTATATAAGCGTTTTAACCATAATAAAATCAGTTTGTTTTTCATCTCCCATATAAAAGGCGTGAGCTCCATTTTTTAAAAAACCCATTTTCGTATAAAATTTGATTGCCCTCTCATTTTTTTCCCATACACCTAACCAAACTTGCTTCTTATTCTGTTCTTTTGCTAATTCTATTCCTTTATGTATAAGAAATTTTCCAAGTCCTTGTCTTTGAAACTTATTCCTTATATAAATTCTCTCAATTTCAAGTGCCTCGGAACCAATATTATCCGTTTGCGCTTCATTAACATTAACCTTCAAATAGCCAGCGAGTTCTTCATTTAAATATACAAGAAAGAAATCTGAATAAACATTTGATAATTCCTTTTTTAACTGTTCTAAATTAAATGCTTTCTCCAAGTATGTTTCCATATTTTCAGGTGTGTTAAAAGACTGAAATGTCTCATTATATGTTTCGTAACCTATTTTTTGAATCATATGTAAATCTGTAAGTGTGCACTTCTTGATATTTGTCTTCACTTTAATAAATCTCTCCTCATTGTTTGTCTTGACTTAGTCTTCACTCAATAAATTGGTTGCAGTAAAGACGAGCTGCGTATAGAAGCTTGAATAGAAATTATTTATCAGAACTGTTTTCTTTTGCTGATTCTATAACTTCTCGGATAAATACGGATTTTGCTTTAGTATATGCTGGTCTATCGAAATGATATTGTTCAGCTAATTTTTTCTTTAATAAACCATATTTAATCCGTGTTTCGAGATGACTTTGTAAATAATTTCTAAATAGCAGTTGATTATTCCAGTTTTCGCTTCCATACTTGTAGAAATGAAGATGATGTGTTCCCACTCTCCATGCACCTTTTCTAAAAAAACGACGCTGAGGAAATGCTTGATGAAAGACAAATTCATAGCCAAGACTCTTTAAAGGCTCAATAAAATTATCCACTTCATATAAATCTTTGACCCCAACCATTATATCCAGTATAGGTTTCGCATCTAATCCTTTTACCGATGTACTTCCGATGTGTTCAATAGAAATGATGTTATTATCCAATAAATTTAGTAATTTCTCCTTCTCTTTTTCATATTCCTTTGCCCATTCAGGAGAATACTTCTTGATTTCCACTGGTCTATTCAATTTATCACATCCTTTTTCGATTATTGATTACCAATAATGCTTCAAAGCTTTCGGCTACAGTTCATTTTAAATCATTTACACCATAACCTGAACGATTTTATAGCTACTGATTTAAAAATCAGTAGCACTGTCTTTATGATTATTGAAATAAACAAGGGTATTTACCCATACATTATGTAAAGTTGAAACTTACTAAAAAAACGATAAAAATCCTCATATGTACAAATAAAGGGTACTTTTATCGCTTTATTAATAATATTTCTGAACAACACCCTGCACTAAAGTACAGAGGTTGGTTGTTGCTGCTTAAAGCCGCTGTTCCGGCTAAAGCCGGTTAAAAAATGCCCTGCTCAAGCTTTCAACTAAAACTCATCCTTCACAATTTGGAACGCTTCTTCATCCCGGCCATTATCTTGATTCTCGATGTACTCCTTCTTTCTCAATCAATCTATGGCACGAAAATATATTTTTTGGTAAAATGAATTTTCTATACCCTGTATCTATTTGATAAAATTTACATCTCAATATAATATATATTAATGTTGGATATCATCTAACTGAACAAGAAAGAAGGCTTGTCACATGAAGACCAGTCGTATCTTGAAATGGGTCAGCGGTGGTTTGGAGGCATTGCTCGGGTTCCCGATTCTTGGAGGAACGATTATTCTCGGAATGCTTTGGACACCTCTTCTTTTCACCCTTGCTTTACATATTGTGACGCTAATTTTTTCGATTCAGGATCAGAAAAAATACTATGGCAGCGTTATGGGAATCGTTACAAGTATTATCGGTGTCATTCCAGTTGTCGGCATGATCATGCATCTTATTACTGCGCTCCTTCTCTTTTTGAATGCCGCGACCGAGAAGGATTAAGCGCCATCTGAACGGTTTCCCGCTGCACGTCATTCTACAAACCGATAGCCGACTCCCGGCTCTGTAATGATCACTTTGGGCTTTGTCGGATTTTTTTCTATTTTCTTGCGTATATGCCCGATATAGACACGAAGATAATTACTGTCGGTATTGATCATTTGTCCGCCCCAAACCTGCTTAAGCAGCTGTCGGTGTGTCATGACTCGTCCAGCATGAGTAGCGAGCAACCTGAGCAGCTCATATTCTGTCGGAGTGAATTTGACCGGCTTGCCGTCGACCAGGACCATCCGGCGTGACAGGTCGATCACGAGGCGACCGAAATCAAGGACAGGTCTTGCTTCTGTTTTCGCCGTGTGCCTCAGAGCAACCCTGATGCGGGCGATTAATTCCCCCATGCCGAATGGCTTAGTCACGTAATCGTCGGCTCCGCTTTCCAGAGCGAGGATTTTATCCTCTTCACGTTCTTTGACTGTCAGAATAATCACTGGAACTTGCGACCATTCGCGAATCGTTTTTAATACGTTAATTCCCGATCCATCCGGCAGCCCCAGATCCAGTACGATAAGATCCGGATGGTCTGTCGAAGCCATGAGAATGCCTTCCCCGCCGTTTGATGCCTCCAAAGTTTCAAAATGATGGGCGTGAAGGGCAACGCTCAATAGTTTGCGAATCTGTGCTTCGTCGTCAATGATTAATAATCTTGATCCTGAATTGGCCGTCAACAGTTAACATCTCCCATGTGCATCCACCCGTCTCGCTTTGCATTCATTCTCCCACAGGAAAGCTGACGACAACGGTGATTCCCTGATTCTGATTCTGTGCCGCCCGGATATTTCCGCCATGGGCCTTAATGATCCCTTTTGCAATGGCTAACCCGAGTCCGGTTCCAGGCACACGCGCATCCGATTTCAGACGGTAAAATTTATCAAAAATATGATCCAGTTCATTTAATGGAACGCCGATTCCCTGGTCTTTAACACTGATTTCAACATGATCATCTTTCTGATAGGTGGACAGTGTAATCCGGGTCTTATCGGCGGAGTATTTGACCGCATTGCTCAGAATATTGACCAGCATCTGTTCAATCAGGAGTTCATCGACCTGAACAGGCGGAAGTGATTCGTCCATTTCAACATTCAGCTCATGATTTTCCAGAGAATCTTCAATTTGCCTGATTGAAACCCCTATGATGTCTTCAAGATCGCACCAGTGCCGTTTTAAGCGTAACATACCACTTTCCAGACGCACCATTCCGAGCAGATTGGTGATCAACCGATTCATTCTCGCAGCACCCTGGCGTATCGTTCCAAGCAGCACCTTTCTGTCCTCTGAAGTAAAAACGTCATCCTGATCGGTCAGAGCCGTGACCGAACCGATGATGGCTGAAAGAGGTGTCCTCAATTCGTGAGAAATGGAATCCAGAAGCACATTCCGCAGTTTTTCCGATTCCGCTGCCAGTTGCGCTTTCTTAGCTTCTTCCTGAAGTTTCATACGCGCCACGGCCGCCGCGACAAGTCCCGCGATCGCTTCAACCAGTTTTTTGTGTTCCAGTGAATCAGGAATACGAAGCTTGCCATAATAAATGGCCAGAACACCGTGAATCAAATCCTCTGTACGCAGAGGTAAGAATAAACCGGGCGATTCATTCAGCGTTTGGGTACCATGGCCGGCCATTTCACCATGGCGATACACCCATTTGGCAATGAACCCACCTACTTTCACTTGTTCCCGGTCAGCGTCATTAGAACATGCGGCTACCTCCAATTCACCGTCTTTATCCGGTAAATAAATCGCCGCCTGAAAACCAATCTTGTCTGCTATCTGCAAAACGATTCGAGTAAGCGTAGCGTTCAATTCATCCACGACGGTCATTTCGCGGCTCAGTGTATAGAGAGTCAGCGTAATTTTTTCATTTTCCTGGGCTTCTTTCAACTGATTTCTTAATTTTGACGACAAACTTGCTGTCAGCATCGCAACGATTAAAAATACGGCAAATGAAAGAATATAGCGCAGATCGGCGACTGTAAAACTCTGAATAGGCGGGACGAAGAAAAAATCAAAAGAAAGAATGCTCATCAATGAAGCATAAAATCCCGGTCCCATACCCCAGCGTGATGCGCCGAACAGAACCGGCATTAAAAATAAAAGAGCAACATTGACCAGGTCATTCGCCATCCCTGTAAGCTTCAGCAGCAAAGTCAGCATGATAATCATTCCGGTTAAAATCAGGTAAGGTGCCCATTTAACGGAATGCTCCGGAAAGATATAATTGATTTTGTTCGTCCGAATTTCCCTTCGCCCCGGGATAACATGAAAGGTGATGTTCTCCCCTTTCCGGATGACCTGATCGACAACAGAGGGGTTCACCCATTCCATCATTCTCGAATAGTTCGGCTTCCCGATGACGATATGCCGGACATTGTGTTCCCACGCAAAAGATATAATTTCATCAGATACATGAGTACCCGGGATGATAAATGTTTCGGCACCCAGGTTTTCAGCGGCTCGCATATTTCTGGAAATTTCCATGCGCTCACCCATGGTCATCGGAGCCCTTCTGGGTGTATCCACGTACAATGCCATCCATTTTATATTCAAATCATCGGCCATCTGCCGCGCTGACCGGATCAATTCTCTGGAGAACGGACTTCCGCTGACGCAGACCATCAATTTTCCCATGGCCGTACTTTGGTCCTTCGTTTTTCTTTCAACCGTATCTTTACAGAACCCTTCGCTTTCCAGACGTCGTTCTTCTTTGGCCATTTTCACCGTATGTCACCTCTGTTCATAAGAAGCTCTCCATCCTTTATGAAATTCTATAAAAAAGAAGAAACATCAGTTGCCTGATGTTTTCAATAATTTGTCCTTTGTCAACCCTTTAGATCGTTAATCCATACTATCATTTTCACTGATCTTTGAAAAGACTCTCAACGAGTTTAATATGATGGGTCCGGTTTACTCTTTGAATAAAATTGGAAACATCGTTTTGATTTTCACACACAGCCGTGTGAATAATCCAAGTGGAAAATAATTTAACGTGAACAGCGGATATATAAAACGGATAGTGTTTTCTTGAGCGGACGATATACCAGCCGGGCTTCACCTTTTTCCACGGTGATTTCCGGATTCCAAAGAGATGAAGCCTCGACCGCTTGTTCCAGTCCTCATTCTTTTGAACATTTCGAATGGATGTATAGATTCCCATCAATCGGGCATCATCCCGCCGGGCAGATTTTCCACCGCCACCTACTTTTTCTCTTGCCATTTTCTCATCATCCGCAAAGACATAGTTCAGAATGACCAGGCTTTCTTCTTCGACGGTCCATGCAGCGCCAAAACACCGATAGTGCAATGAAAAAATATCCAGATAGTTCCGACCCGTGCCGTAATAAAGAGGTTCACCCGTTCTCTTCGTGATACTCACCTCTTGAATTGGCTACGACATGCAGATTGACAAACTCCGCGTGCATCAGGACATAAATCACCGGGTTGCGCCTGAACTTATCGAAGAAATGCTGAGCGGGAAGCGGTTGACCAACGACAATTTGTTCCGCGTGCAGTTCTCCTGCTGTTTTCGCGATCAGCTCCCCTACCCGATTTTCAGGCGCTTCCTTCCTGAGAAATGTAGCCTGAAGCTGTTCGCTGAGCTTCTTCATCGTCTCCAGATCTCTTCTTTCCCGTTCACACAAAGGTCCATCCGATACAACCGTGAGTACATACAGATCCGCATGGTACCGGTCGGCAATACGCCAACCTCTCCGGATTAATTTCTCAGAATGTGGACGATAGTTGACGCACGTCAGAATCCGCGGGGGGTCCCCGATAATGCGCTGCCGTTCCAGGCTTTGATCCACATTGTCCGCGACCTCGAACAGAGCCAGTTCCCGAAGGACCGATAAATTTCCCAACCGGAAAAAGTGATTCATTGCGTGTTCAATCTTATCTTTCGAATACACCTTGCCCTGCGCAAGACGCAACTGAAGCATTTCCGGTGTGACATCAATCAGCTTTATTTCCTCTGCCTGGTCCATAAACCAGTCCGGAATACGCTCTTTGACTTTAATGCCGGTAATATGTTCCACCGTGTCGCGGAGACTTTCGAGATGTTGAATATTGACGGCTGTCACCACATCAATCCCCTGTTCCAGAATATACAGGATATCCTGAAACCGCTTCTCCCTTTCGCTGCCGGGTACATTTGTATGCGCCAGTTCATCGATCAGGACCATTTGCGGATGACGCTGCGTGATTTGTGCCACATCCAGTTCCCCGTACCGGCGTCCGTTATAGTGCACCACCCGCTGCGGGATCGTCTCCAGACGGCCGATCTGGTTGGCTGTTCCTTTTCTTCCATGCGTCTCAATAAACCCGATGACAACATCCGTGCCTTTCGACAGCCGGTCATTAGCATCCTGAAGCATTTTATAGGTCTTTCCGACGCCCGGTGCCGAACCCACATAAATTGTCAGCCGGCCCCGGAGGGTATTCGGATCAGGCGAACGTCCGGAATGGCGATTCCGGAGGTCCGTGTCCGTTAACGAATAGGGCCGGCTCCCGTCTTTCCAGCCCATGATATGAAGATCGGCGTATTTCATATTCAGCAATAAGTACCGAACGAGATTGGAATTCCAGAAGGCCCAGTACCGCGGCGAATGCGTCTGGCCGACAACAATCTGTGTCACACCCAGTTGTCCGGTGACATCCATAACCACCTTGCCGAGTGCCCGGTCACCGCGCTGCTCGACAAGATATTTGGCATGGCAGAAATCCCCCAGGCTTCTGAGTTTGTTAATCCGGTCTTTACTTTTGTCAGACAGATCGTTTTCAGGCATTTCCAATATGGTCAGAATGAACAGATCGGCCTTCATTCTCCGGGCCATCCGGTAACCTTTTCGGATCAGGATCGCCGAACGTGCCAGAAAACTGGTGCAAACAAGAATGATTTCTTTGGCTCCGACCGGTCCCGGTATGCTCCGGCGCTCAAACGATTTTTGGAACTGAGTGTCGACCGTGTCGGCGACAATACGCAGTGTTAGCTCACGCAGCGCGGACAGATTTTCTTTTCTGAAGAAGTGATCCAGCGCCTGATGAATCGTGCCTGCGTGAAAAATATTTCCGTCTCTCATCCTTTGCCGCAGCGTCTCCGGCGGTACATCGACCACTTCAATTTCATCGGCGCTTTCGATAAAAGACTGGGGCACGATTTCGCGGACTCGGACACCTGTAATTTTTTCCGCTTCGCGATATGTTCCTTCGAGATGCTGCACATTCACGGTCGTCAGTACGTCAATGCCCTGTTCCAGAATATAGTCGACATCCATGTACCGTTTGGAAAATCTGGAACCCTCCAGATTCGTATGAGCCAGTTCATCGACCACAACGGCAGCCGGCTGACGTTCAATAATGGCATCGACATCCATCTCTTCAAATGTCCTGTCCTGATACAACACATTCTTGCGCGGAATGATTTCGAGGTCACCCATTTGTTCCACCGTCTCCGGCCGGTGGTGTACCTCTACAAAACCGATGACAATATCCGTGCCCTTCCGCAAGAGATCATTAGCCTCTTTCAGCAGCTTGTAGGTTTTCCCTGATCCAGGGGCCGCCCCGACAATGATTTTTAACTTTCCTTTTCTCTTAACCGAATGATTTTCTTCTAATTCCTTCTCATCCGGATGTTCCGGATTTTTCGTCACATGCACTCACTCCTCAGCTATTCCGGAGGATCAGACAGAAATACTGCGGAAAAGAATCAGATCCCCGAACAACTTCCATGAAGCAAAGGAATCCTACCCTTACCGGCCCATCTTACTCTGCAAAGCCAGGTTCAGATTCAGCACATTCACGTACGGATCGCCAAAAGTCCCAAGAAACCGATTCTCAGTCTCACGTGTCACGAGATCCTGCAGATACGATGCACTCAATCCGGTCGCCTTAGCCACACGCGGGATTTGCAAACGGGCATTGGCAAGCGAGATGTCCGGATCAAGCCCGGAGCCGGAAGTTTCAACCATATCCGCCGGTATCGACGCATTCGCCAGCGTGCCGTTCTGTTTCTTCACAAGCGCGATATTAGTGCTGATTTCTTTGATCAGAGCCGGATTGGTTGGCCCAAGATTCGACCCGGCCGAACCATTAGCCGCATAGTCTACCGCCGACGGTCTTGAATGAAAATAGCCTGGGCTGGTGAACGATTGGGCAATTAATTGGGAACCAACAATTTTTCCGTTATACTTTTCCATACTTCCCTGTGCCTGATAGGGGAACAGAACATTGCCGATCAGTCCGATAATAAGCGGATAGATCAAACCTAATATAACCGCGAATACGACGGTAACCCTTATTGAACGCCAGACATTAGTCATTCGAATTACCTCCTATATGTTTGCTATTCCTAAGGCAGTGATGATGATGTCAATCAGTTTAATGCCTACAAACGGGACGATGATACCGCCCACACCATAGATCATCAGGTTCCGCATCAGCAAGGATGTGGCACCGATCGGCCGGTATTTGACACCTTTCATAGCGAGCGGAATCAGCGCGGGAATAATCAATGCGTTAAAAATAATAGCCGACAGGATCGCGCTTCTCGGACTTGTCAGTCCCATGATATTCAAAACCTGCAGCTGCGGGATCATGGTCGCAAACATCGCCGGCAGAATAGCAAAATACTTGGCCACATCATTCGCAATCGAGAATGTCGTAATCGAGCCTCGTGTGATGAGCAGTTGTTTCCCGATTGAAACGACTTCAATCAGCTTCGTCGGATCTGAATCCAGGTCGACCATATTACCTGCTTCTTTTGCAGCTGCTGTACCGGTATTCATCGCCAGACCGACGTCCGCCTGAGCAAGAGCCGGCGCGTCGTTTGTGCCGTCACCGGACATGGCCACGAGCTTACCCTGACTTTGTTCCTGCTTGATCAGGCGCATCTTGTCCTCCGGCTTTGCTTCCGCGATAAAGTCATCGACACCGGCTTCCAGCGCGATGGTCGATGCCGTCAGCGGATTATCCCCCGTACACATAACCGTTTTGATCCCCATCTTCCGCAATTCTTCAAAGCGCTGACGCATGCCCGGTTTAATGATGTCTTTCAAGTAAATCAGACCGAAAATCTCCTGGTTTTGGATGACGGCCAGCGGCGTCCCGCCTTCTTTCGCAATGTATTCCATCTTCGCAGCAAGATCTTCCGGAATCTGACCGCCTTTGTTTTTAACATAATGTCTGATCGCGTCGACCGCTCCTTTTCGTACCACGGTTCCGTCCGGCAGATTCAGGCCGCTCATGCGCGTGTCCGCGCTGAATTCGACATTCTCGGCATCGTTATAGTCTTCGCGCCGCAGAATGAACTCGTTTTTCTTAGCCAAATCAATAACTGACCGTCCTTCCGGCGTTTCATCGAATAACGATGAAAGCAAAGCCACATTGATTAACTCTTTTAAATTGTGCAAACCCACAGGAATAAACTCACTTGCCAACCGATTGCCTATTGTAATGGTACCTGTTTTATCAAGAATCAGCGTGTTCACATCACCGGCAGCTTCAACAGCCTTGCCTGATTTGGCCACGACATTGAAGCGAATAATCCGGTCCATGCCGGCAATACCGATCGCTGAAAGCAGCGCACCAATGGTCGTCGGAATCAGGCAGACCAGCAAAGCGATCAATGATACGGTATCAATGGATCCTTTGACATAATTGGCAAATGGGCTCAGCGTCAGGACGACAACGAGAAAGATTAAGGTCAGACCGGCAAGCAGCACCGTCAGTGCGATTTCATTTGGTGTCTTCTGGCGACTCGCCCCTTCGACCAGCCCGATCATCTTATCGAGGAACGATTCACCGGGATTTACTGTTACTTCAATGATCAATTGGTCGGACAGCAATTTCGTGCCACCGGTTACTGAACTGAAATCGCCGCCCGCGCCACGGATAACTGGAGCCGATTCACCGGTAATCGCGGATTCGTCCACGCTTCCGAGCCCTTCTTTGACTTCACCGTCAGCAGGAATCATTTCGCCAGCCTGAACACGGATGATATCCCCCTTGCGCAGCATGGATGCTGGGACGCTCTCATAGGAACCATCTTTGTGTCGGCGCTGTGCCGTCAGATCCGTCTTGGTCCGGCGCAACGATTCGGCCTGCGCCTTCCCGCGTCCTTCCGCAATCGCTTCGGCAAAGTTCCCGAACAATACGGTGATTAACAAAATGAAACTGATGACGGCATTAAAAGGAACCTGTTTCACCCCGTAATTGCCGCCAAAAAGATCGGGTATGAACGTGAGCAGCAACGTCACCACAAACCCGATCTCCACCACGAACATGACAGGATTTTTGATCATCACGCGTGGATCGAGTTTTTTAAACGTATCGACAATAGCGATCTTAAAAATACCTTTAGTGACCGATTGATTTTTGTTTGACATTCGTTAGGACTCCTCCCTATTCGTTCCTGTTCCTTGCGGCTACTTACTCAACATTCCGGACCACATCTGCAGGTGTTCTGCAATCGGTCCAAGAGCCAGAGCCGGGAAAAATGTCAGGGCACCGACGATCAGTGCAACGGCTACGAACACACCGCCGAAAGCAAAGGTATCTGTTCTCAGCGTGCCCGCTGATTCCGGAACCACCGGTTTGCGGATCAGCGAACCGGCAATTGCGAACATGACAACGATGCTGATATAGCGACCCAGGAGCATGNGCAATTGCTGACAACGATGCTGATATAGCGACCCAGGAGCATGACAATGCCAAGCATCAGATTATAAAAAGGCGTGTTTCCGCTCAACCCACCGAAGGCCGAGCCGTTATTCGCCGCCGCGGAACTGAACGCATAAAGAACCTCCGAGAAACCGTGCAGGCCCGGATTGGCAATGCTCGCCACACCGGTTTTCGTCACCAGCGCGATGGCACTCGCGAACAGAATGAGGAAGGGATGGATTAGCAGCGCCAGCGTCGCCAGTTTGATCTCTCTTGCTTCAATTTTCTTGCCAAAGATTTCCGGTGTCCGTCCAACCATCAATCCGGCAATGAATACAGTGATGATTAGATACATGATAATATTCAGCAGTCCGACGCCTTTCCCACCGAACACTACGTTCAACATCATGAACAGCATTGGAACGAATCCACCAAGCGGTGTCAGGCTGTCATGCATCAGATTGACGGCACCTGTTGTGAACGCGGTCGTCGCACCGACAAACAAGCTGTCAAGCGGAAGACCGAAGCGCACTTCCTTACCTTCCATTGAAACCGCTGATATTCCGAGCAGCTTATGCAGAATCGGGTTGCCAGCTGCCTCGCTCCAATAAACAAGCAGTGTTCCAAGAAACAGCATGGCAACGAGGAAAATATAAAGGATCACAGCCTGACGGCGATTTTTCAAAAACCGACCGAATGTAAAAATCAATGCGGTCGGAATCACGGCCATGGTAATAATCTCAAGGATGTTGGTCATTACGTTCGGGTTTTCAAACGGGTGAGCTGAATTGGCGTTAAAAAAACCACCACCGTTCGTGCCCAGCTGCTTAATCGCTTCCAGTGAGGCAATCGGTCCGCGGGAGATCGTCTGGGCTGCGCCCTGCAGTGTGTGCACCGTCTGCGCACCGCTGAAGGTCTGCGGCAAACCAAGTCCGACAAAGACCAATGCCAGAATAAAGGCAAGCGGCAGAAGCAGGCGTGTATGCACTTTGACGAAATCGACCCAGAAGTTGCCGAACGACTTTGACCTGTTGCCGACCAGGCCACGCAAAAATGCGATCACGGCCACAAGTCCGGTGGCCGCTGCGGTAAATTGCAGATACGTTATGACCATCATCTGGCTCAGATACGAGAGCGTCGATTCACCAGCGTAGTTCTGCCAGTCCGTATTGGTGATAAAGGAAGCCGCCGTATTAAATGCCAGATCCCACGGTACGGCATTCTGATGATCAGGGTTAAGCGGCAGCCATTGCTGCAGCCTCAGGATCAGGTAAACAAAAACCAGCATCATAAAATTGACCAGAAGCAAGGCTTTTAAATAACCCTTCCAGTCCATTTCCACCGAAGGCTTAATCCCGGAAACTTTGTAGATCAGTTTTTCACATGGCGTATAGACAACTTCCAGTCTGCTGCGCTGACCCGTGAACACCTTGTAAATATAACCGCCTAACGGGATGGCGATCAAAAGCGTAATTCCGAGAACCAGCAGAATTTGTATCATTCCTAACCAAGTCAACTATACCCTCTCCTTTTCGCAAATAACGCCGGGATTCTTTCAGAACTTTTCCGGATAGAAAATGACATATGTCAGATAAATCATCAGTAAAAACGAGATAACCACTAGTACCCACATTTTTTTCACCTCGTATTAGGCTTTATCGAATATACGGACGAACAGAGCAAACAGCAGAAAAGTGGCAACAAAGAGTCCCAGTGACACAAGATCGCCCATTCAGATCATTCCCCTTCCTTTGTCGTACAAATGTAGAAAAGTGATCTTATTGACTATTGCTCATTTATTTTAAAATGATTTTGCGTAAAAATAGTGTGAAGGATTCACGTCCCCGCATAAAAAAAGCGTAAAAATGAATTAAAAGAATTGACAATGAATCACAATTTTAATAAAATAATTTAAGACCAACCGGTCGGATTTATTTGAAAATGAAGGGATTTCAGCATGGGTAAAAAACAAGAAATCATCCAAATGGCCACGCGTTTATTCTTAGTTGACGGTTTTGAGGGCGTATCAATGAATGACATCGTTAAGGTGACAGGAACCTCTAAGGGAGGCATCTATAATTATTTTGCAAGCAAAGAAAATTTATTCTTGGCGGTGGTAGAAAACATCTTAAGTCATCATACCCAATCTCGCACTCAGAATTTGCTAACCCATCAGTTCCCGACGTTTAAGGCTTTTTACACGGCATATGTGAACCTTATTTTTGATACGCTAACTCGTGTTAAGGCCGGAAATATTTTCATGTTATTTTATGATGCCATTAAAATTTCTTCTGATCTGTCCGAAAAAATCGATACGGTACAGGAAGAAGCAGTTTTAGCCTTCGTTAATCAAATTGAAGTTGCAAAAAAAAATGGTGAAATCAATAGGTCGACTGATGCCCAGGCTATTGCAAAATTATTCATGTCACTTAAAGAGGGAGTCTCTGCTGACTACATACTTGCTATGTACACGGTTGATCAGGCACGGGACCAATTAATGACACACTATGATACGATTTATCAGCTGCTTAAGGTATAACCTTTTTTTTAATCATCGCAAACCGACCGGTCGGTATTAAGGAGGAGGAAAACATGATGCGAACAAGAGATACATTTCTAATTGTCAGCAGTATCGCCCTAAGTATGTTGATTGCAAGCCTTGATTTAATGGTGGTCACAACTTCACTGCCAACAATTATCGGCCAACTCAAAGGATTTGACTACTATACTTGGCCGCTTATTATTTTTTCATTAACTACAGCGATCGCTACGCCATTAATGGGGAAAATGAGTGACGTATATGGCTTTAAACCCATTTATCTGTTTGGACTTGTCATTTTTTTAATCGGATCCATTATGAATGGCCTGGCAGGTAACATTTGGGTATTGATTGTTGGCCGTGGCATTCAAGGTATTGGTGGAGCCGTTTTGATTTCTAATTCCTTAACCGTTGTGGGCTTGTTATTTGAACCCGTTAAACGTACTAAGTACATGGGTATTTTGGGCACGACAAGCATCGTAGCTATGATTTTGGGACCGACACTCGGTGGCTGGATCACATCGACATTTGATTGGCATTGGATTTTTTGGATCAACATTCCAATTATTTTAACTGCGTTTGGATTAGTCGTTTTTGCACATTTTCCAAAAATAACTGATGATGATATTCATCATCCGATCGATTTTCTTGGTGCGATTGTTTTGATTTTAACGATGGTCCCATTACTCTTGGTATTTACATGGGCGGGCAACAAGTATGCCTGGGGATCGCTGATAATAATCGCATTATCAGTGGGAACTGCCGTGATGCTTTCAATTTTTATTTCAGTTGAATTCAAAGCAAAGAATCCCATTGTACCACTTGAAATGTTTAAGAAGATGACGTTTGATAGTTCAGCGATTAACATGTTTTTGATTAACGGTATACTGGGGGCTGTGCTTGTTTTTGTACCTCTTTATTTGCAAAGCGTACTCGGTTTTTCAGCGAGTCTCGCAGGTGATTTTTTAACACCAATGATGATAAGCATGGTAGTGGCAATGCTTATTGGTGGTATCGTTGTTGAAAAGACCGGCAAATATAAGTTACAAACGATTTTGGGGATAGTGATTACCGGTATAGGGGCTTTTTTGTTAACTGGTCTGACAGTGACCACTGCTAACTTGAATGTAGTCCTGGATCTCGCCATCTTTGGTTTTGGTGCAGGGCTTGCGATTCCGGTCTTTACCTCAATTGCACAAAGCTCATTTCCGGAATCGCAAATGGGCGCAGTTACCGCAGGCATTCAACTCTTTAAAAATTTGGGGCAAACGATCATACCCTCGCTTCTGTCAACAGCGATGATGCACGAAATGAGTGCTAAAATGAGCAATGTTAATTGGCGCCATTTACCCAATATAGTAACGGGTTCTCTTAAAAATGTTAATAATATCAGCAATCCGGGTTTCTTCAAGGAATTGGAAACCAAATTACCGGCAAGTGTGTTGGAATCCGTCAAACTGATTATTAACGACCTGAGGCATGTATTGGTTCATTCGATTGACTCAGTACTTTGGTGGGCAGTTGCCCTTACGGCCATTTCATTAATCGTTCAAACGGCTGCAAAAGAAATCAAATTAGTTCAGAAGAAGTAAATGAAAGCTGAGATCAGCACCTCAATAAGTGGTATTTTTACTCGTTTTAAATGCTGATTAATGATAAAGATGTCTTCATCGCAAATAAGTTCTCTTTTAAACGGTTAGTTTTAAAATCAAATTTGCCAACTGAAACAGAATAGAAACACCATCATAAAATCCGGGGTTATCATTAAAGCGACGAAACCATAATGAAGGAAGGAAGCGTATTTATGATGGCTTGTAGCCAGCGTAGCACAAAAAGTAGAAGTTTTGCACACTCTGTGGCTCAGAAATATTTGTATTTCTTTCATAGTGGTATGTTCGAATTGAAGATGGATTTATGTAATTAATAAATTATTCGGGTATATTATCGCTGTTGTATCCTATTTTATGTCGGCAAGATTATTCTTACCGGTAAGTACATCCTCTTGCATAATATGCATAAATTTATCCGGTTCTTCAAACATTGGGCTATGGGCAGAGTCTTTAAACAAATAAAAACCTTTGATTGGAGCCTGCAATTTTTTGAAATAAGATTCCGCCAGTGTATGTGAGACGGTGTAATCGTAAATTCCGCTGAAAAAATAGGTAGGTATATCAAGTTTCGGCACTCTTATAGTCAAGTCTGTCGAGAGCATTTGATTCTCTAGGTCGGTAGAGTTTTTTAAAAACGCTTTTCCACGCCATATGTTTATCTTTTCCCCCAGCGTATAAGCCCGGCTCTCCATCACAGGGAAAAAAATGCCGGTGATTACCGAATGCATATCATGCATCGTCCCGATGCCAAGTTTGTGCATCGCGTTGTCGCGCAAAGAAGATTTCAGGTATGCATTTAAAGCAGAGACATATTTGGTAACCGGATATGTCTCCAGCTTTTTCACCATATTCTTATCTCCGTCAGCCTGATACTGTCCAAGCATATATTGATATGCTTGTATTTCTGATTCACGTTGCTGCGAAACTTGCCCTACCCCAATATAGGCTTTATACAGTTGTGGATCACGTGCCGCAACCTGTATACCTAGGTAAGTGCCCCACGAATGCCCCATAAGATAAATTTTCTGCTGTCCAAAACGATTTCTCAGATAGTTTGTCACCGACAAAGTATCTGATATCAATTGTTCGGTCGTTTCCGAACTTGCAAGAATATCATTTTTATAGGATAGTCCACTTCCACGTTGTTCCCAATAACAGACGGTAAAGCTGTTCGCGATTTGCGGGCAATATTTTTCAAAAAAAGTGTATTCCGGCATTCCGGGCCCACCATGCAGAAATAACAGCACTGGATTATTCTTATTCTTGCTTTCAATGAACATCCCTTGCTTTACCCCATTGATGTTTACGTAGATTTTCTCGGAGATACTGCCTGCGATCACCTTTCCGTTCTTATCAAGAAATGGTTTTGGCTTACCAGGACTCATGACAAGCAGCACACCAGCAAGAACTAGTACGAAAGCTAATATGATAGAAAGCGAGATCAATACGATTCGTCCCATCCTTCGCGTAAAAATTTGAATCGGAACCTTCATGATACTGTTTTTTGTCATTTTATTTTCCTCCTCATTTGCATTTACTTCTTCCAAATGATATCCTCAATCTTTGCCTCCCAATCCTCGCTATAATGAACGTTTGGCATTGTTGCGATCGAAGCGAGGCCATGAACAGTTGCAAACATGGATATTATAATGTCTAATAATTTTACTTCGGGAAATCCATTTTTTCTTAATACGCGCAGGGAGGTAGATTTGAAAAGCTCAAATGGTGGGAAATTATTTGTCCCTTCAGTATCCATTGAAAGATTAATTTTCATACGCGTATGAGCACATAAAAATGGAAAGTACTGTGGATCTTTAAGAAAAAACATAATATATGATTTGCCCATTTGAATCAGCAAATAGGTGTTATCAGAATCGGGACTGGATTGGATTGTATCCTCCAGTACTTTCATAAGTTTTTCTTGTATATGATCCTGCATTGCTTTCAACAAGGCTTCCTTGTTCTCAAAATGGCTGTATGGTGCTGCTTCGCTCACACCACATAAAGATGCCACCTTCCTTAAAGAAAAATTTTTTCCCCCTTCGTGATTAATAAGTTCAATACCGGCTTCTATCAGAGTATTTCTCAAGTTTCCGTGATGGTAAGGTTTATGCATTTGGTTTTGCCTCTCCTCATAATCTTAACAACGTTAAGATTATGACATAAAATCTTCTCAACGTCAATAATTTGCAAAGCTTATCTTGGGATTAAAAACAGTTACCCAAGTCCAAAGATTCCCATTATGTTTATATACTGTTGCTGCTGAATTTCATCTAATCAAAACTTGTCTTCAAATCGTTCCTATCACACAAAAGGAGTTCTTCACATGCTTAAAACCTTTCGCAGATTGATTCTCGCCTCTGAAAGAGCTTCCACTCTAATTGAAATAAACATAGGTATTTACCCATACTTTAATTAAACTTATATCCTAGCCTGCGAAAAAAGCGATAAACACCATCAAATTCATAACAAGGTAATTTTATCGCTTAATAAAGAAATTTTTTTAGAAATCTTTGTTTACCAATGTTTACTGCGCAGTGAAACACGTACAATGAAATTCATGATGGGTTGCCGAGAAAAAGCGAAAGTTACTGAATTTGTTGAATATGGAGGAATCATCCGATATCGCCGTATTCCTTTTTTTAATCTAACCCTATAAACAGATCATGACATTGGTTGGTCAATTTCCCATATAGGGATGCCGCTTGTTCAGCGGATTTCTTATTTTGATCAACGTATGTTTTCAGGAACATATACGTTGCACCGGCATAATAGTTTGAAATAAACTCTGTATACTCATTTTCGATGTTATTTTGAGCGATAATGTCTCGATTTAGACCGGTCAGTCGGTCGATCACCGCACGATCAATCCTTGCCCACTCGATTAATTCAAACAGGCTCCGTTCATTATTCCAATATTTAATGAGCAGTGAAACAAAATTCGCTGCTGTTAGTTCATTTCTTTTCAAATTTTCTTTAAAGTCTTCCATGAGTTGGTTTAATTTCGACAGAATAACCGCGTCTTTTGTTAAATAATTTCTATAAAAGGTTTGCCTCGCAATGCCTGCCTTATCACTTAAATTGCGAATCGATATCGATTCATAATTCACATTTTGTTTTTTAAAATAGAGCAAGCTGTCAAACAGATATCTTTGGGTCCTTTCAACACGTTTATCAATCGTTTTATGCACCAAAATCCCCTCTTTGTCACTTATCTCTGCCAATCGCTTGTTTTTCATTGGTTCGATTATATAATTGAGTTATATAAATTACAAGTGTCACATATGTTACACTTGTAACCGAATGGAGAGAAAGCTGTTGTTCCGATTGCTATCAACAAATTGTGACAAAGTACAGGCCAAACTATCAGGAGATACAAAAGATTGTTGCATATACATGCCGATCCATTCATTTGTAAATCATCGGCACTTAATTTAGAACGGGCATCAACTTCTGTAAATTTATATTGTGAAATATCAAGGGAGGGCGGACCTATTGAAAAACATAAAAGAAGATGTTGCGCTTATTACAGGGGCAAGCCATGGCATTGGCTTGGAGCTGGCCCGCAAAATGTTAACTGAAGGATGGCAGGTTATTGCGTTTATTCGTTCAAATTTACCGGAGGACGATCCTTTGATAAGAGAAAGTCTCGAAGGGCTGCAGCTTCGTGCGTATCAAGCGGATCTGACGGATTTTTCCAGCCTTAGGAAAGTACTGAATGACGTTAAAGTGAAAGAAAAAAGAATTGATATCCTTTTCAACAATGCTGGCGGAAGTTTTCCCGAGCTCACATTATCTAAGCAGAATCGAGAGATGCATTATGAACTTCAAACGGTTGTTCCTTATATAATCTTTATGGAATTACGGCCGCAACTGCTAAAAGGGCAATACAAGACAGTAATCAACACGTCGTCTGCCGCTCTTTTAGCACTCAGACAATTCACTCCCGAATCATTAGAACATCCTCCTGTCTTTAAAAAATTGTTTGGGCCATATGCAACATCGAAACTTGCTTTATCCCTATGGACTCAGGAACTGGCGCTGCAAGAAAAAGCTAAGGGAGCCGGTATAAAATTATATAGTGTTGACCCTGGTGGAAATAATACGACAAGAAAAGGAAAGAAATCAGGAATACCCTTTTATCTCAAACTGATTATTAAATTATTTCTTCCCCATCCAAGCAAAGGTGCAACCCGTCTTTATGAAATAGCGATGAGCGGAAACAAAAAAACATCGGGCCTTTTTTTTGTCAAAGGAAAAAGCAGACCATTGAAATTTATGGAACACAAGAGCGATATTTTGTCAAAAGTTAAAAAAATTTATGCTCAAGAATTTCATCAGTGATATCAAATAAATGTGGGCCACCGGAAGTTCAATTTTCTGGTGACCCCCTCATCCCTTTCTCTATCTTCAGTTTCATTCCGCACAATATCCGTCTACTGTTCATTCTAAAGCATTTTCCGCCAATGGTCACAACAATTTTATAACTGATTTAAAAATCATTAGTACAGTCTTTATGATTATCGAAATAAACAGGGATAATTACCCATACAATCAGACACTGATAAGGCGTTGTAGATCACTCGAACTTAAGACAGTCACGCATATTGCCAAAGATCTGGACATGACGTTAATCGAATTCTTGGACTCCCCGATTTTTTCAAGTATTGATCAATAGGATATTATAGTCCCCCTGTGGTTGACAGATGGAATATCAAAATTCCTCAGTCAATTACAGGGGGATTCTTATGCCCAGGTCAAGACACAGCGCCCTTCAGAAATGAGGCATTATCAGCAGGGCAAACAATCAAGGAAGGCCTTGAAGCCATTTGCTCGTATTATCGGGATCAATTCGCATACATTGAAAGGATGGACTACCCTCTACGAGCGGGACGGACCAGAAAGATTAGAAGAGAAGCGTACTTGGACACATTATTCTGCGGGTGAAGCGTAAAACAGCAGAATAATATAAGTCAATAATGCAGGTCATTTAATTGCTTGCTTTAATTGATCTTACAGGTTTTTTAAGCCGTCGATCAAAAATTGTTATTAACAGTGCTATGCCACTTGCAAAGATCATAATAACAGCAATAAGATGTAATCCAGAATCTGCAACTTTTGTGTGAAATACTATACCTACTACAGCTGAAGATGCAATAGATCCTATATATCCAAAAGTGCGAAGAAGCCCTGAAGCTGTAGCAATCTGCTCCGTAGTGACCTGAGTGTATAGAGCAATTGGGCTGCTGCCAGTTATTGTCCCCATAGTGACACCAAATATAAGAGTAATGATCAAAATATAAATTATTGGTGTATTTGCGCTTAAAAACAGGATACCCAGAGAAGCCATAATTGAAGATACTGCCGATACAATTAATGGACCACGTATAAGATTTCGTTTTGAAATAGGCGAAATCACTATGGCTGAAAGTATGCTCATGGGCAGTAAGAGCAATCCAGCTTCTGAAGAACTAATTCCATGACCAGCCTCAAGCCATTCGGTAAAGCCGTAGAGTACTGTATAGATACACAGAGTAATTAATGCAAGACGTATATAGGTACGAGTAAGTGCAAGATTCTTGCTAAGCATACGTACATCAATGAATGGATGCTTCACTTTAAGTTCCCACAGGACTAAGCCTATACCACATACGATGACTATACTCAGTGCAATTAAATTGGCTTTTGGTATAGAAAATAAAAACGCAAGAAGAGAGATCATGGTTATTGCAAATGCAATAATACCCATGCAGTCAATTCGGGATGATATTTCCAATATACTTCTTCTTTTGATCGGCATATCCCGTGGTATCCATATTACAGCCATTAAAAAGGCAATAAGTGTAACAGGAATATTAATGAAAAATGTTGAACGCCATCCAAACACACCTACCAAAACTCCACCTATTGGAAGTCCCACAACACTTGATGCTATTCCGGAAATTTGAAGTGCGCCCAGTACGCCGCCGGGAGGCTCAGACAATTCAGATTCATCAGCCCGACGTCGAATCAACAACATTGCAGATGGATAGGCAGTCGAAGTTCCTATACCTATGAGAACTCGTGCTACAATTAACATGGACAGGTTTTGCCCGAATCCCCCAATTATTCCACCTAATAATGTTAAAAAAATTCCCGTTAGGAATATACGCCTTGGTCCAAATTCCTCTGACAATTTTCCTGAAGTAGGCTGAGCTATCGAACTTGCAAGGTAAAGGGCTGAAACTAGTATTGTGGTTTTAGCAGCAGATACGTGCATAAATAAAGCAATCGGCACTAGTGCAGTTGCAAGCAGTGAACTATTTATCGGGTTAAGTGTAGATCCCATATAAAGAGGAGCTACGAATCTCCATGAAAATGGATTTTTATCTTGCATGAGTAATTAACTTCTCCCATTTTTAGTTTTTATTCAAAGCAGCTATCCAAGAATCAACAGTAAGTACATCTGACTGTTTAGGGAATATCTTTCCCATGAGAACGCGTTGAACCTCAGGATCCGGATCAATGCATGCATCTGAGATCACCTTGAGCTTATAGTCTTTATCTGCGGCTTCCCTCAATGTTGATAAAATAGCTCCGCTTGTAGCGACTCCGCTTAAGACTAAGGTGTCAATCTGTTGCGAACGCAGTATGATTTCAAGATTACTTCCGGTGAATGCACTGAATCTGGATTTTGTAACTATCGGTTCGTTTGATTTAGGTTTTAGAGATTCATGAATTCCTGCTTCCATATCAGATACCGTCATTCTGCTGGACTCAGAAACCATTGAGAATAACTTGTTTTGGGGAGAGATTTCCGGATATCCTGTACTGAATGCAAGTCTCACAAAAATAACCGGAATAAGATACTTGCGTGCGGCTTCGACAGTTTTCTGGAATGGAAGTATCATCTCCTCATCTAAATGTGATATTGTGCTATTTTGCATATCCATAACCAGTAGTGCTTCTTTACTCTTTTGATTTGGCATTGTATTTTAAAACTCCTTCCGATTATGTTAATATAAGTGGAGAGGTATCCATTTATTATTAGTAGTATAAGCGGATACCTCTCCACTTGTCAAGAAAATCTTATGATTAATATTAGGAAGCGATGATAAAATGAATTCTAAACCAACTAAGCTTAATTTTTATCCTGAGCGTCGTGATGCAGCCGAGAATCGTCAACGAATATTGAATGCAGCTGTAAAATTATTTGAAGAATATGGTGTAGAACAAGTTAGCATGAATCAAATTGCCAATGAAGCAGAGGTCGGTCCCGGAACGCTTTATCGACGCTATAGAAACAAAGGCGAATTGTGTCTTGATTTAATTAAAGACAATGTCGATCTGCTTTTTAATGATATTCAGGAATATTTGGATCAGAATCATGTCGTTCCTCCAAATCAGCGATTAAAAGAGGTGCTCAGATTATTTATCTGTTTTAGGGAAAAAAAGGCGCAATTGCTTATAGGAGTCGAGGGATCGCCGTCAACCAATTCAGTTAAGTCAAGAATGTCCAATCCATTGTTTGAGGAATTTCATCGAATATTGGTAAAATTGTTTGACGAAATGAATGCGACTGTTTACACACATTTTGACAGTATATTTAGAGCAGACATGTTATTAACAGCTTTAAGCAAAGATTACTATTCATTTCAAAGAGATGTACGCCAATATACACCTGAGATGATTTTGAAACAGCTTTGTGAAATATTCATATCAATTTAATGTGACTTATAGCTTGCTAAAAAAGTGATAAAAGCACCTATTTTTACAACAAGGCGCTTTTATCAGTTAATTAAAAAATATAACTATTTTTATTATGGAAAACGTTTCATATGGCAGAAAAACGCACGGGAGCAGCGATCAAGGGAACTCCGATCACATGATTGGATCTGAATTGAAGGCTGGTGATCATGCTCTGAATTTCAAAGTAAATCAAAACCACCCGTTCACTGCCCCCTTTTTTACGTCCGCTCCGTGCTGATGCACGCGGACGACGGAGGCATCGATCATCACGTTTTCTTCATCAGGTTCAGCTGAGAGGATGTCCAGCATTTGATCAAACAAGCCGGCTTTTTCCCAGCAACGGAATCGGGTATAAACGGACTGCCAGGAACCGTAATAGCCGGACAAATCGCGTCACGGAGCCCCTGATCGAACCATCCAGAGCATGGCACTGAGTATGTGTCGGTTATCTTTAGTCGGTCGACCGCCCTGTGGTTTACGTTCAGGCGGCAAAATGAATTTAATGCGTTCCCATTGATCATCGCGTAGTTCATAGCGTCCATTCATATAGAAAATGTTACCAGATTTTAGTCGCCTTTGATAGTTTGAAAACACACTCTAGGAAATCAAATGACGTATTGGAATAGTCCAGTCACCGATCTTTGTCTTTACAATAGACAATCTTGCTTTTTATCGAATGGAGTTCCAGATGGCAGGTGGCGAAACGCTTCACCTCTGCAAAAAGTATGGACACAAAGAAATAAGGCTAAAATCGGATACCGTCTAAAGACGGTGGGTTTAAGTTGCTTTAATAGTAAGTAACCCCACCCCTCGTATATTATATTTAAGCTCGTGAAACAGGCACTAACATTCTAGTATTTCGACTTGGACATCTGGTGATATCCCTAGGATAATAAGTCATAGGATCACTTGGGACAAGGCTTTCCACCCCTGTAGATTGACTATAGTTAAAGACTGCTTTCCAGCGTACGCACACTCGCAGTCTGTTCCTCCTGTTGTTCCAACGCCTTGAAGAGTAGCCAAAGACGGCACATTGAGACAGGATTAGTTCTCATAAACGAGGTTGCTGATCGGCATCCACACTTAAGGATATCCCCAGATGCCCAAGTTAGAACGATCCTAAATGAAAGGAGGATTTTTTCAAAATGACCAATTTTGTTGGTTTAGACGTGAGTTCACTCGATGTGAAGGTCTGTGTTTTAAACGCCCAGGACAACAAAGTAACTGCTCTGACGATCACCAACGATCTTCCCGGTACTCAATGCATTCGGGATCAATTGCTGGCACTAGCCCAATAACAGAATGTGGACCGCTATAAGATCGGCTTGGAATCAACATCTGTTTACAGCTATTATCCTGCGATGTTTTTTATACCGACGAAGCGAATAAACTCTGGGAGCAATAATCTAAATTTTCTTTTCAACGACATTGTTATAACAATTTTGCGAACAATAATAACTTATTTTATCTGCAATATTTGACTATCAGATAATTTTATGTTTTTTAAATAAGTGTCCCCCGGGAATTTATTCTCTGAAAGGACACTTCATAGGCTCCGACATAAATACACAGTTATATTTTTGTACAAAAGCAAAACAATCAATTATGTGTCAAACAATGAGCATGACTTTACCCCTAGACGGTTCCCGAAGGAAACAAAGTCCCAAGGATTTAAAATAAGGAGAGATGAAATTATGGGCAAAAATAGGATTGAAGCATTTAGTGACGGTGTTTTCGCTATTGCCATAACCCTGCTTGTATTAAATATTAATAACCCGGATCTAATTAAAGCAAGCATCACCTCAACTCTGATTCGTCTGTACCCAAACATTCTGGCTTATATTCTAAGCTTTATGACCATTGGCGTCTATTGGGTCGCCCATCACACGATGATCCATTTTGTAAGAACTATTGATCGGACTGCTTTATGGATAAATAACCTGACGTTACTCTTCATTGCCTTTATGCCCTTTCCCACTTTATTGATCAGCTGGCATTATAATGATCCCATTGCAACTACCATTTATTGTCTCACGCTTTCGATGACCAATCTGACAGGTTCCTGGTTTTGGTGGTATGTTTCAAAAAATAGCCGTCACATCGAGGAAGGTTTATCGGGAAAATTTATCCACAGAATTTTAGTTGTACATCTGTGCCCGATAGCAATCTATGTTTTGGCCATCTGTTTTTCTTTTTATTCGATTTATATCAGTTACTTTTTAATTGCTTTGGTACCCGCCTTTTTCATACTGTCGAACCCTTTGATAAATAAAATACTTTTAATTGACAAGACAGATAGACCTTGGAAATAAGCGATAAAATCGTTTGTTTATGGAACGAAATATTTTAAATGGATTTCTTCATTTCATTGTACTCTGCGCATTTTTTGTTCTATGCAACTCTGAATTTAACGATCTTGCTGATTAGTTCGTCAGGCGGCTTTCCGATTGGAAACTGTACCGCCCCTTTTGATCCCTTATTATCCAATAGCCCTCTCCTTTTTGTTTAACTTCGGAATCGTTACACTTTTTTTGGAACGATAGATTAGATGAATGGCTTCTCAGAAAAGCTCTAGATCATTTGCAAGATGTTTCTCAAGTGCTTTAGGATTAGACTGTTGGTTCAGTAACTGCAAATAAGGCCCACTCCACTCTACAAAGATCACTCTGTGGAACTCCAGGAGTCTCTTGAAGCATTTTAATCAATTCAACAATGTGATATCCATTCACAACTTTATTAGACTCCAATGAAGACAGTATTTGCCAATTGGCGCTGTGGTCTGCGGATGTCACGACAGTAAAATTGTTGTTAGTGATTGGCCTGACGATTGCCCTACTTCCCTCCTGGATCGGCTCGCAAGTTCACCAAGAACAATGCAAACTCGAATCAAACTTCACCATATAAGGAAAGTGTGACCCGCTCGCTACATCTTCAGAAATGATGTTAAGCGATCACCTCGATTTTTGAACTGCGAAAGTTGAGTTTCTTATAGTATAAAAAAACAATCTGTCATTTTAAAAGCACATAGAGGAGTACGATGGCGTTCGGGAGCGTCCCCCACTTCGCGTCCGACCACCAGATAATGATCAGCGCCTGTGAAACAATAATCGCGGAAAAGGTGATCGGTTTCCACCAACGGCGGGCGGTTACAAGCCCGATCACGGATAAAAGAAAGAGAACGACAGCAGCAAACCAGGCCACCCCAAATATAGAATGCGACCAGCCCGGCAGCGGAAAGAGCGTACCGCCGGAGAGTTCTTTAATATGAACAAGACCGAGTTCATTCAGACCTCCCATTAAATGAATCAATCCGTGCAGCAGCATGATTACGGCGATTACCCAGGACATATTTGATTTCCTCCTTAAAAAACTATTATTAACTGATCCGGGCAGAAGATCAGTACACAACCGGCAGGTTATAGTCTATATCAGTAATTTCCAGTCTGAACCAGTCAAAATCCTCTGTTTCTTCTTTCCAGACGATCTCCGACTTGCAAGGTATTCTCATACCGTTAAATTCTCTAAATGCGGTATTGACACCGCCCCAATCGCTCAGGACATATTTCCCGTCGATTTCATCGAGCGGATTCTGAAATCCGATGGTCTGATAACAGCCTGTCATTAGCAGAGATCGGCTGGCCTATAAAAAAATAACACCTTTCAAGCAAGTGTTATTTTTACAATAAACATGTAATTTCAATCCACATCATTGACAAGATGTTAATTATGTAGTTCATGTGTCTGCCGGTTAATGACCGGATGTTTCTTTTGAAAATCTCTCAGCAATGACGTCCCCATCTCTCCTCCTCACATCTTCAGGAAAATTTGTATTACCTATCTCTACACTGTTGGGTATTTGCCCATATATCGCTTATGCAAATGACATGTGCACTCTTCTTCCAAGGAGTGCACACATGTCATTAACAATAATAAAGTCATTAACACAATGACCACTTTTCCGATTGTCATCCATACTTTTCAACTCCCTAAAAGTATGACTTCACTCCATAAGGCTGCCGGTAACTTTCAATTTTTATTACGAGATTAGCGGCGTCCGCCTGTGGATGATTTATAGCCGCGTCGCTCAAACCGCCTATGAAATCCACGTAATCGAGATGTCGTCTGTCTTGTCGCCTTTGAGAACGGATTTGCCGGTCGGCCTGCTCCAACAGTTCTTTGACCGGAGTTGAAGCTTTAATACGATTCCCGTTCCCATTGGCGGTTTTGTACGTGATCGTTACAAGAGGCTTGTTCATTATGTTACCTCCGTTCAGTTTGGTCGTGGGCTGGTGATGAACGAAGGATGGTGAGAGGATGGTACTCGTGGCAACGGCTCCCCCATACGGAAAACAGCGGCTTCGGACACATAAAGACCTCCTATTTCAAACCCTCAAAAGTAAAAAAGGACTCACTTATTAAGCCCTCCGCTACCATAACTTTCTGAAAAGATAAGCAGCAGTTTTAATTTCCATTTCAAAACCGCTGCTTGACTGCCTGTTTATGATTTTTTGCAAAACCATTTAGCTACTCAACAACGGTTTAAGCTGATTGAGGGCACTACCGAGAATGATTGTCTATATTCGAAAATGTCTATTTTTAAATCCGTCAACAGATATGTTGCTCCTCAATCCGTTTTCTGAATTGGAGGTGATATTGCGTTCTACGATAATCTTTTATTGCCAAACTGTTACCAGCTGAAAAACAGTAGCCAGACACTTTCAGTGCGAGTACCGTAAATTACACTCAATTATATTGTAGAACCACAATTTCCGGGAGATTTCTGATATTTGATAAATTAACATCAAGCTCCTTATAATTTTTTGCATCTTTTTTTGAAACTGCTATAAATGTGTCGACTTTTCCAACTATGAATCCGAGAATCCCCATTGCTTTCGTCCTGTAGTGCATCGGTATCACGACCGCCGGATTGAGCTGCTTCATGACTTCCGCTGCGCCGCTGGCACCCAATGTGACTCTCCCTCCTACAGGAAGGAACAATATATCCACTTTCCCGATTTCTTTGATTTGTTCAGGACTCAATAGATGGCCCAGATCACCGCAATGGCAGACATTTAATCCGTCTATCTTAAAATTATAGACGATATTTTTGCCTCTTTTTGCCCCGGAAACATCGTCATGAAAGGTCAGTACGCCTTTAATGTCGATGCCTTCCTGTGAAAACACTCCTGGGTCCTTGATAAGCACAAAGTCCCCCTTAACCGCGCCGACATTGTTATGGTCGCTGTGATTATGACTGACTGTAACGATGTTCGCTTCAATCTCCGGCGGTTTATAGCAGAATAACTTATGCGGATCAATGACGATCTTTGTGCCGTTTTCAGCCGTGAGCCTGAAGCACGATTGCCCAAACCATTTTATTTTCATAATTCCATCTCATTCCTTTTCTAAGAACTTATTCGGTTTTGCTCAATTTCTTATACACTCTGAAATAGACCCATACAACATTAAGCAACATCAATGCGCAGGTGACTTAGAAAACCGGCTACTATCAGTGAAATCATAATTACCTTATGCGCGCCAATTTTGTCAGAAAGTTTTCCCAGCCTTGGTGCGGAGATAATATTTGAAAGTCCTATTGCCGAGAAAAACAACCCGGAAATCAGTACAATATGACTTGCATTGAGGCTTAATTGAGATACATACTCAGTCATAATCGGTTCAATCGAATATAGCCCTATATTCAAGACAAAAAAGGTTATCAATATTACGACAGTCAGCTCTTTTTGCGAAACTGAATTCCATATTTCCCGCGACCCTTGTGACTTTTTATCATACCGGACAAAGGATTCCCTTACAAATAGCAGAGTGATAATAAAAGAAATCAAAAGGAGTCCGCTTATAATGAAATATACGGCCTGCAAACCTAGAGCAGCTTCTACCAATTCACTGATCGTCGGCCCTAAAGAACCAGCAATTGATGCGGTTGAAAGAGTCCCTAACGCATAACCGACATGTTCCCTATCCGTTTTTTGGTTACAGGCTGTACTATATCCTGTGATGGCCCCCTGTACGATACTGAGTGCGATCAGAATATATACGCTAGGAGCGAAACCCATCAGTAAATAGACGATGCTCATTCCAATACCCACCCGAAGAATCATCAGTTTTCGACCAACTTTATAGGCATAACTTTCCCCTGTTAAAAAAATCGACCTCCATTCACCTTTTGATTTTAGAAAGAATAACGGTTGAAAGCCATACACAATTCTAAAATTCATACACATTCTTGCTATAAAATTCTGATGGACTTAATCCCTCTATTCTTTTAAATGTCCTACTGAAATAGAACTCGTTGGTGTATCCCAGCTCATATGCCACTTCTTTTACCTTTTTATTGCCCTCAATAAGCAGCTCTTTGGCCTTGTCGATTTTCATTTTATTAAAGTACGCAATAATTGGATAGCCCGTTGCATCTTTGAATGTTCGGGATAAATAGAATGTGGACAATCTGGCTATCCCGGATAATTCTTCTAAAGTAATCTTTCTATTGATATTCTGACGCATATATTCTATTATCCGGTCAATCTTCAAAGATATAGCATGATTTTTGTTCTGTTTTTTACTGTTTTGAGAAATCAGAATAAGCAATCGCCGAAGTAATGTTCCGGCAATAAACTCATAGCTTGGCCCCTTGTTATTCCAAGTATCCAAGAGCTTTTCAAACAGCTCTACCGCAGGGGTATAGTCCGTTATTTCTTGGGCCGATGGCTGATGTAAGGTTCGGATATTCTGCTGATACTTCCATTTTCCGTCAGAATCAAGTGCCATACACGAGCCGCTGAAATGCACCGTCATATAATGTTCGGGATTTTGAGCACGTGGTTCGATTGTTAGTTGTACACCGGGAGGAATATAGAACAGCATTCCCCTTTTCATCGTATATCTGTTTTCTCCAATTACGATATGGCCGTTCCCCTCGCAAACGAAGATCAGTTCATGATGTTGCAATGTCCTTGTAACTCCGTTCAGAACTCTTACCGGATCCGTTAATTTTTGCCCTGTACAGTAATGTATTTGACATAATATATCCGTTACCATACTTTCCTCCAAAGTGATGTGAGCATTGAGAAATTTGTAATTTATCCTGCAACAGTTCTACTGCAAAGGCTGCAGGTCAGCTTAACGCATCCGCCTCTCCATGTAAAGCCGTGTATAGTATTATTATTTGCTAATTGCCAAATACTACATTCCCTAATTGCACTAACACTCTCTTGATCTTGGTTCCATCAAGTTGATCAAAATCAAATACCCATACAAGAGTGTGTCAGGTAATTCAAGCATAGATTATACTGAATGAGATGTTTCTTCATCAATTATTTTTCAATGATTTAAAAACCTTAATTAGGCTCACCGCCAGAGCTAGATCGAGCAATATTCAGAGACATGCAGGTACTATCACAACTCACTAATAAACCAGCGCACATTTAAAATAATTAGTAGCACAATGTTTATGATTAATGAAATAAACATAGGTATTTACCCATATATTTGCTTGTGCAAATGACACGGGCACTTCTTTCTAGGAGTGCCCGTGTCATTAACTATAAAGTAATAAATTCCACAAACACCATTTTTGTGAACAATTATGTTTAGCACAACGCCATTCGTTCATAGTTGTAACAAATTTGAAGAAGTTTTTCCCATACCATCCGGAACTTGAATAATTCCTTCTTTGTCAAAATAGCATTTTTAATCATGAGCGCGACATCCCTGATTTCGTTACTCGTAATAAGCCCTTCTCTCAGATAAATCACCGTTCTTGTTGACTAACACCTGTACATAGATAGTTGCCGATAAAACTGCGATAACGCAAAGAGGTAACACACCCAAACCATCTAACGTCTTTGTCATGATGATGTCTACAGCCAGTTTCTAATCGGGCTTGTTATGATTGCACCATCTTTTACCCATAATTTTACTTGTTGCTTTCCTTTAGATTTAAAGCATCAACGAATGATGTAGAAATTCTGATAACCTTAGTAATTTTCCACCCGTCGATCATGGAAGAAAGCTCTAATTGCTGATTGTCCATCTTCAATCACTTCCAAGATTTATAGTTTTAATTTAGTTACCTTTTATCCCGTACTGAATAAGCTATGATATAACTTAACTTCATCTAAGCTATTGTAGCTACTAATGAATTGAATAGTCCTTTTTTCATTGTTACTCCGTAGTGCCTTTTTCAATTTGAGAATTCTCACAAGGTTACGGGCAATACCCTCATAGCCTGTATAGAATCTGACCTGATTATCCAAGTGGGTATAAGTGTCATTAGGGATACATATAATTTCTTAAGAGGCCTTCTTTTTCAAAGCCAAGTTTTGTCAATAATTGATTAGATGCTTTATTCTCAATAAATACGACTGCTCCGATACGTGCTAACTCAAGTTCTTTAAATCCATACGTTACAATTTTAGGAGCTGCTTCATAAGCACAGCCTTTTCGCCAATGTTGCGGATGAAGTTCATACCCTATTCATCCCTTCTATTTTTGCAAGACCAGACGCTAAACCCTATCGTTCCTATAATTAATGCTGTCCCTTCCTTTTATGTGAATCCCCCATCTAATACCTCATTTTCCTTCATAGTTTCTTGCAAAATAATTCCTCGAGTCTTGTTAAAGTATCCTGTCCATAATAGCGTGTCACATCGTTATTGGAAAAGCAATTAAAGATGCCTTGTGCGTCTTCGTTTAAGATTTCCTTCAATAGCAGTCTTTCTCATATGGAAAATGGAAAACATTTACTATTAAAGATTATTGGATTCGAATTGTTTTTGTCAAAATGAAATTGGCCACTTGATGCGCGGCATCCGTCAACTATTCACAAATTGAACAATTCCCCCCTTTCACATATACAATTCTAGCAATTTTCCCCTTCGCTGTCTCGATAATTCCAAATGTATGAATAGGACACTGATCGACGCACATTGCATCGATCAGTGTCCTCAGGTTTTCCCATCTTGAATAAGGTAAATTATTTCATGTGCCAATAATCTTTAAGAATAAACTAACTTGTCGATTATTCAGCCAAAAAATATATATGTCAGATGTAAAAGATTTAAATGCCCCATCGATAAAGATCCACCTGACAGCAGGCGCTAGTATCCGCATACTCAATTGTTTCATCAAATCATTTCGCAGCTGTTTTCTCGACATACTCATATAACTGTGCACTGCCGAGCTCACCCAATCTTTTTCCGCTACGTTGACTAGAGTTCGTTGCCGTATCCTCCCATTCCGCAGTTGGTACGGGCTTGCAGTTCTTCTCAATCCAGTTTATATTCTGTGACTGTGTACTGGACCCTCCGATGAAACCACCGAGTTGTGCATAATTACCGAAATTGGAATTTCCCTGATTTCTAAAACCGCTAAATTTTGTTCCATTCCCACTACCAAACCCAGATCGGAACTGGTTGGAACTCTTTTTATTCCTATTCAGCGATGTAGATCCTCCTGCGGAAATTAGGAAATACTTGACCTTCCCCTCTTTAGCTAACGTTTGCAGTTGCGAGGGAGTGATAGCCGGGTCGGTACCGCGGAATCCGCCCATCGCCATTACGGGAAGTCCAGTATCTAGAATGTATGGGGCGGCGATCGTGGCATTTTGAGTTACTAATAGATATCTACCTTGATAGTGGTTTATTAAAAAGCTCAGCAATTTCTCATTCACGTTGGCATTGTCCTGTCCCAAGCCAAAAATACCACCAGAAAAATTGTAATTTCCGTAGTTTGAAGACACCCGTGGGCCGGCAGTTGGGTTGGATCCGTTTCCTGCATATGTCAGTGTACTATACGACCAATAGGCCGGAATGACCGCCATACTGAACAAGGACGCACCTACCATTGTCCAGGAAAAGAGACGTTTATGATTTGTCACAATGGTAAATACCAGCGCCATCAAGGCGATAACGACGCCGATACCAACCAATGCTGTGAAAATTCCTCGTAGATTTGCGTACGACCAGACCAAATGCAACTGATATACTGCCATACCAACCAATACGATGATAGCACCTAGAATGACCTTCCATTTGTGATGCAAATAGTGACGAATTTCTCCAAACCCAATGCCTACCATCGCTGCAATGGCAGGTGCCATGGTCACCATATAGTAAGTATGCATTGCAGAGACGAACGTGAAGTATAGCACTGTGGTCGCAAACCATGTACCCCACATTGCGACAGATGGTCCGGCAGTTGCTAATTTTTCCGATTTACGACGATATCTTAAGAGAGCTAAGACAAATCCAACTATGCCAAGGGGCAGCCACCATCCAACTTGTTCAGCGTCACTTCCGGTGAATAGCCGGAAAAAATCATTGGTCTGCTCGCGGTATTGAGAGCTGATATGGAACGAACTCGCACTATTTCTGGTAATTCCATTTCCAAAATTATGGCTCACCCCTGCTGTGCGTGCAAAGTTCCGCATTCCCCCATTTCCACCGTGCATTCCAGTGACCCGCTGAATTCCATCGTATCCGAATGCCAGATTTATTTCGCTGTTTGTTTGGGTACTGCCTACCCACGGTCTATCTTGAGCTGGCACTGCATCCACAATCACAGCCCAGGATAAAGAGACAATGGTTAAGACACAGGCAGCTAAGAATAGATGCATGATTTTGGTTCGAATTTTAAGTCCCTTCACTAATGCATAGCCAACAATCATGGCTGGCAAGACCAAGAACGCTTCAGCAAACTTAACGTTAAATCCGATGCCGAGCACCCCTGCTGCAGTAAGCAACCAAAAAAGTCTGTGTTTTCCTCCTTCAATGGCTTTCAGCAGTGCCATCGCAGCAATTAATAGCACTGTTGTAAGAATGCTATCAATAGTGTTGTTTCGATTGGTAGCTACAGATAGCGGAGTAATTGCTAGTAAAAATGCAGCAATCAGTCCTGGGATATAACCATGTTTTTTGGATATCAGATAATAGAGGATAAAAACCGAAATAACCCCCGATAATGCCTCCGGGATCAGGATGCTCCAGCCATGGAAGCCAAAAATCCAGGCACTGAGGGTTTGAATCCAAAATCCCACTGGGGGTTTGTCAATGGTGATGAATCCACTTGGATCAAACGAAAGGAAGAAAAAGTTATGAAAACTTTGCAGCATGCTCTTTACAGCTGCTGCGTAATACGTGTTTGCATACCCATTTTGAGATAAATTCCAGAAGTCAAGAAAGACGGATATAAATCCAATGAGAATAAGCCATACATGCCTCGGATAAACCCGAAGATTTTTCACTGAAACCACCTCTATTCTTATTGTGGTGAAAATCCAGATTTGATGTGCATCCTAAAATTGGACAGGACAGTTTGTTTATGATGCCGGTCAATTCTCAACCCGAAGCCGTTCGTTTTCTGTCCCCAGTGCTCTCAGGTATTTTGTATCTCTCTGCATTTTATCTTGATTACTTTTTATACAGTTCTTTATGTAGTTATTTTGAAATTTTTTGTCTGTCTTCCTGTGTTTCCCCAGCAGTGAAACGTCCCTTCTTTCGATTATGATCTGAGCATAACAGTGACGGACAAGACGCGGTTAATCATTAAAAATAGCAGTTGTCAGTATGGGTCTGGTAAGCTGCGACAGGTAATCTATCACACCCTAACGAATTCCTCAGAAATTACACGGTGTTTTGCAGATCTTCTTCCAGAAGATAAGGAGGGCGCGTCAATTAAGAAGTTGCAAGTTCACGGATTGAAAACAGCCATGATTGGCGATGGTATTAATGATGCCTCCGCTCTTGCAAATGCCAATCTTGGTTTTGCTTTGGGAGGTTCAGGGACCGTTACAGCAGTGGAACCGGTTGACATTGTTCGCATGGCTGATAGTCTGACCAAATTCCTTAAAGACTTTCTACTTAGAGAGAAATTATTAAAAAAAATATTATCTTTGCTCTGTTCGTGAAAGCAGCTGCACTGTTTCCAATCTTTCCGGGATAGTTGACACTTTGGTTTGTTGTATTCACCGATACGGGAGCTGCCTACTTGTTATTCTAATAGCTTACTACTTTTCAAAGTAAAAAATTAAGCTGAAGGAAATCTGCAGATGGTAACTGTAGGTTTTCAGCCTCTTACAAAAGGTGAATCAGGTGAATAAAACATAGTCTCCCTAAAGTTGACTGTCTATCAGTCAGCGTTAAGGAGACTAATGTTTATCGGTTTTGATTAGCGAACAATAAATACAGAACACGGGGCTAATCGAGCTATATAAGAGGACTGACTCCCGATACCAATCAGATAGCGATCTAATTTACTGGTTCCCGTGGCACCGCAAACAATCAGATCACAATGATACTTCGGAATAACCTTCTCGATAATAGCTGAGCCGGGCGAATCTTCACCTGTAATACTCTTTACGTCTTTAACGCCTTCGCTTTGTGCCATTTTTTTTAATACATTGACACGATTAGCAAGCTCCGCTCTTATATTGTGAATCGACGGTGTAAAGGTTTTAAAGGCTTCAAGAGTGGCTGTGTTCAAATATGAAACGATCAGCAGAGAAGCATCGAATTTCTTTGCCAAATCGAGAGCCACCTTGAATGCTTTAGTAGCCTCTTTTGATTCATCGACCGCAACCAAAATATTCTGATAAGAAATTTCTCCATCTTCATTTATTGGATTGGATATTTTTTCTGACATATTACCAGACTCCTAACTTAATTGTATAGTAACAAGCTCACCAAAAGTTATAAAGTTTCAGAATTTTCCTTAGCCATTTGATTCAACCGCACGTTTACCCTTTGTAGAGAAACTTGAAAAACATCTGCCATTTGTTCAACAGAGTAGTTTTGAAGTATGAACTCCCTGACCATTGGATCAGGCATGAGCAACTGATAAGCAAACCAATCTGCCTCTGATTCTTTCTTAGGAAGCACATCAGACGAATAGCGGTTTGGGCAATATAATTGACCACTCTTGCACTGAGAAAAGTGAAGATAATAATGACCAAGTAAATGGGCAAGGATAAATCGCTGTGTTCTTTGATCGTGATTAGCTGTCAGATAAAAATATACACCCCTTTTATTTTTCTTAGCGATAGCAAAGATATTTCTGAATTCAAAGTCCGCGTGAAAGACATTAATATTCTCCCTTAGGGCAATGCGCATTGGATTAACCGGCATTGGGTCCTTTTCAATTAAATTCTTCACCTTTTTCGTGATTCTTTCTTCTGTCAACATTTCGGATCACCTTTTATGGCTGATTCTTACAATCACAAAGTTATTAAAGTGTCTATCTCCATTGACCGATAAACTGATCGAAACGTATAAGATCGATTTTTCCTGACCCTGTACACACAATGTTTGGAAAGTTTTAAAGAAAATTTGGGTGTTACTTATTCGTGATTAAAGTAATTGAATGTGCTGAAATAACAATCTTAACGCCTAAACCCTTCGAAATTTTCATAAGAGTGTCTAAAGAGATACGATTCCAACCATTTTCTATTCGGGAAATCAGGCTTTGGTTGACTGAGAGTAAGTCTGCCATTTCTTTCTGGGAACATTTTCTTTTTCTCCGTAGATGTACGAATTGAGCAGCAAGGCTGTGCGTATCAACAGTTTTATTACGCATTTCTTTAATTTTTGCCCGGCACTCATTCAGATATTCTTCCCATGGTTTCTTAGCCTTTACATTTCCTGCATATCTGTATTTTGAACGAGAATGCATACATCACAGTCCCTTCCCATATTCAATATCCAACTATCAGTGGATAAAAAAACCCCGTACGAACCGTGTACTGGGGGACCTAAACCAGACCATATGTTGATGATCAGGCAAAAGTTTGATAGACCAGAAATACGTTCAAGCAGATAACCACTCCGGCAACCGCCCAAGCCATGATTGTTGTCAGTTTGTGGTTAACCATCTGACCCATGATTCTTTCTTTGCTCGTAAAGATCACAAGCGGAATAATGGCCAGTGCAATACCAAAGGACAAAACAACCTGACTCATGACCAGCGCGTTTGTCGCATTGGAACCTGAAACAATGATGGCGAGCGGTGGAATCATCGAGCAAATACGCCGGATAAAAATGGGTATTCTTTTATGGATAAAGCCCTGCATCATAATATCTCCGGCCAGTGTCCCAACACATGAACTGGACAGCCCGGCTGCCAGCAATCCGACACCAAACAGAAGAGAGGCACTTGGGGCGATATAAACACCGAATTCTTTAAAAGCCACGCCCAAATCTGAAATCACGATGTGTCCGAAGAACGTCGAAGCAGCGACAGCCAGCATGAGGGCATTTACCACACCAGCTATGATCATAGCAATCAAAATATCAACCATTTCAAAGTGGAAAATCTTTTTCCTTTCTTCCGGCGTCTGGCCAATCACTCTTCTGCACGTTAAACCCGAGTGCATGTAAATGGCGTGGGGCATGACGGTCGCCCCCAAAATGCCGGCAGCAAGCAAAATACTGGCTGCTCCCTGGAAGTGCGGTACGAATCCGGACATGAGCGGTGCAAACTGAGGTAATGAAAACGCAATTTCGCAGCTAAACGCGATCACTATGATGAAAACCATGGTTGCGATAGCCATTTCCAAGGGGCGGAAGCCTTTGATCTGAAAAAAGAGAATAAGCAGGACACTAATCGCAGTTAAAATGGCTGCTGGAATCATGGGAAGGCCAAAGACAAAGTGAAAGCCAAGCGCAGCACCGATAAATTCAGCCAAGTCAGTCGCCATGACCATAATTTCGCCTTGAACCCAATAAAAAAATGCAACGCCCGGTTTCCACTCATCGCGTAGGATTTCTGGCAAATTACGCGAGGTGGCAATCCCGAGTTTCGACGATAAAGTCTGAATCAAAATCGCCATCAGGTTGGAAACGATAACGACCCACAGCAACAAATAGCCGTACTGTGATCCCCCCTGAATATTCGTGGCGTAGTTGCCTGGATCAATATAGGCTACTGCAGCAATAAAGGCTGGCCCGAGGAATGGCAGCGTCTGTCGCCAGCCTTTTTTCTTTCCAATAGCCGTTTTGAAGGATTCAGAGTGCTCCCGCCTCTTAAACCTTGGTAGTGCTCCCGCTGCAGACCCGCTGTCAGCTACCGCTGCCATGATCGACTGTTCGTCTTCTTTTTTGTAAGACATTTATTCTGGCCTCCTATTTGCTTAATGAAGAAAAGTTTCTATAAAGAAACTCTTCTTCCTGATTTCAATATATAGCGTCTCTGCCCAAATTGCAACCCTAAAATTAATAACGGCTTTCATCCTTTCACAAATAAAAACAGTGAACAAAATAGACGTGTTCACTGTTTTCAAATCGTTTATATTGTTTTTTTAGCTGGATCATCGACATGACTTCCATAGGCATTTATACATCATGCCTGATTTGGTCCATTCTAATCCCCTTCAAAGAAATCGATTCGGTAACAAATGTAGGCGAGCCCTTTGAAGGGGTATGGACATTTCAGTTATTACGCCTATCCGTTGGTTTTGTGTCATCTCTCCCTTTACGTTCATGTTTATCGTATATTTCTGACAAGGTGTGAGGCAACTCTTGGTGTTTGTTAAAAACTTGCTGCAAATCAGAAACCTTCCCCATATCGGAACGTCGTCGGACTAGTGTAACGAATAGCCTGAATACAAAAAAATAAATAAAAGAGACGATTCCTATTCCTCCAATGTTGATTAAGGGCCATTTCCCTACAAAAACGGAGATAATAGTAACGATAACTACAATTAACACCGCAAACAACAGCGCTTCAAAAAGTATTTTCCGCATGATTTTTAACCGGACTTTCATGATATTTCACCCCCTTATGGTTATGTTAAGTATTAAATTGTTATAGTTATTATGTCAATATTAATATAAAGTAAATTTGTCTTTACCAAGCAGAATATTTCAGAATAAAAAAGCAGAACGCAATAAAATACATTGATGCTCAGGCAATGATAGTGATTATCATTATCTGTTTAAGATTTAATCGATTTTGATTTTTATTATCAATTATAAAAATAAATGAGAACAAAATACTTGAAATTGAGTAAACTGGTGCTACAATTTAGTCTAATGAATGACTTGTTCCCTAATGCAAATTACGGGTTTCTGCATCTGCAGAAATTTGTGTATTGATAGATTTACAGACCTTTTACATCTTTATATTTTTTGAAGGGAGAAAGTGTAAATGACTGACATATCAACTAATAAACCTTGCCAATCGGCTGTCGAACCTAAAAAAACATGGTTACAGAAAATAAATATATTTCACGTAAACACAAATAAAAAAATTTCTCTGGCACAGAAAATCAATGTACTCCGTGCCAGTGTGATGGGTGCAAATGACGGGATTATTTCGGTAGCTGGAATTGTCTTAGGGGTTGCCGGTGCAACGAGTAATAATTTTGCCATTTTCATTTCCGGTATCGGCGGGCTGCTTGCGGGAAATATTTCGATGGCTATGGGCGAGTACGTCTCTGTACATTCACAGAGAGATGCGCAGCAAAAGGCGACTGTTGAAGAGACTCAATTATTGGAAACCCATTACGATCAACAATGTCAATTTATTTCAAACAAGTTAATTAAGTCCGGTATCTCCTCTGAGTTATCAGAAAAGGCGGCTCAGGAAATGATGGCAAAGGATCCGTTAGTGACAGTCGTCCGTGAAAAGTATGGGTTTGATCCAAACGAATTTACAAGTCCTTTTGCTGCTGCATTGGCCTCAATGTTGTCCTTTACAGCTGGGGCATTACTGCCGCTGGGCGCGATCACACTGTTTCCTGCCCAGTGGAGAATCGCTGGGACGGGGTTTGCAGTTTTTTTCGCCTTGATCATTACGGGTTACAGTGCCGCAGTTTTAGGGCATGCAAACAAAAAACGTGGCGTTGTCCGCAATACCTTTGCAGGATTGTTGACGATGCTTGTCACCTATTTCATCGGAAGTCTGTTTGCTTAATACAGGGAGGAGCCGTTCATGCTATTTAAAAAAACAAAAAAGGTTCAAACAATGGAAGAAAAGTTAAATACATTGAGAGCAGGAGTACTTGGCTCCAATGATGGTATTTTAACCGTTGTCGGCGTGCTGTTCAGTGTAGGGGCGGCAACGACCAATCACTTTACGATTTTTATTGCCGGTTTGTCTGATCTGATCGCGTGTGCCTTTTCTATGGCTGCAGGCGAATACGCATCTGTCAGTACACAGAAAGACACAGAAAAAGCGGTTGTGACCAATGAACAGACGCTGATCGGTACGAACTATGAGCATCAACTGCAACATGTCACAAGTTATTATCAGGACAAGGGGGTCACTCCAGAAACGGCAGCAGCAATCGCACAGGAATTAATGAAACAAAGCCCGTTGCAAACCGTTGTCAATGTGAAGCACAATATTCATCTGGGACATTATGTGAATCCGTGGTTTGCTGCATTGGCTTCCCTGTTTTCCGCAGGATTAGGCGGCTGTCTCCCCCTGCTGGCCATCACTTTTCTGCCAACAAGTTACCAATGGCCCGGAACAATTATGGCGGTTGTTCTCTCTGTGGCGCTGACAGGCTATATGAGTGCCAAGCTTGGCCGCGGATTTATAAAAAAAGCCATCATCCGGAATGTGATCATAGGCATTATAACGATGTTTATTCACTACTATGTCGGAATTTTGATCTGATTCTGCGATGATACAGCCACTTTTAAAGTTACAAACAAATGAAAGGGGACAGTACATGCGAATGATTTACATTGCATATACTGTCCCCTTTGTATAAGTATTATCAATCAAACATGAAAATTTTCAAGCGTATTTTTCTCCTTTTGGTGCGTCTCCATGAGATGTACACGTTTCTTAAAAATATGCTGTGACATACGCGCAAAACAATAAAAAATTGCACCAATAATGCAAACAAAGAAGCCAATCGGCCATCCTGTCGTGTAAGCTAACAAAATCGCTGCCCAGATATCGACCAATGAAAAAACGAGAGACAGTCGGAGTGTAGCAGCAGGATGGCGCGTCAAATGCACACTGGCCGCGTTTGGTACGATCAACAAGCTAAAGCAGAGCAAAGCCCCCACCATAGGCACAATGACAGCCGAAGCCAGTGCGACAATGAGAAGTAGACAGATTTCCAGTATTTTGACCGGAATGCCTCGCGCTTCTGCCACTTCTTTTGAAATGGTCATCAGCAAAAGAGGACGGTATAGCACTGCAAGACCGAGGATGCAAATCAGCCCTACTATGGCCGTACCAGCGATCTGTCCAGAACTGACGCCCACAATCTGCCCAAACAACAACGCATACGCTCCACTAGCATATTGATTGCTCAGTCCTAAAAACAACGCACCGATCCCTAAACCGGTAATCAGTGTCAAAGCTGTAATGACATCGTTGTGTTCCTTTTTCCCAAGTGTCCCCATGAGGAATGCGCCTCCAACCGTAAACATGACCAACCCATAAAAGGGGTCGGCATGCAACAGGACAGCCCCAGCTCCTCCTGCAAAGCCAGCTTCCGGTAGTGCATGCCCTACAAAAGCAGATCCCCGGATGACGATGAAAAATCCAATAAAAGAGGAGATCACCGCTACCATCGTCCCGCTGATCCATGTATGCAGCATGAACGGTTGGGTAAATGCACTAAAATCAAGCATGGGCCACCTCTCCTTTCGATGGCTTAAAAATGTGGCCATGCGGAAGACGTGTGAGCAAATAGGACACAAGTATTAGTATGCATACAAAAAAGCTGACCGGCCAGCCTCTCCCAAATGGGGGCCAATGAAAACTATCATAGGCCAGCACAATGCCTGCCCACATGGAAAACATTCCCAGAATGGCTGCACACAGCATGGCATATCCGATTTTTTTTGTCAGGCGCATAGCAGTAGCTGCAGGACCAATCAACAGTGCGGTACTCAACAGCGCCCCGATGACCAATGAACTTTCCTCTACCACAAGTGCCATCAGGATAATGAAAATAAATCGAATCAACCGTACCGGAATACTGTGTGTCATGGCAAGTTCCGAATCAATGGAAGAAAAAAGCAAAGGGCGAAAAATGATGCTCAGTGTTACTGCCGCTGCTAGAGTAAGTACAGCCAATACAGGCATTGTTGCTGTATTTATCAGGAAGACGGATCCAAACAGGATCATCATCGGCGCGCTTGCCTGGCCAGTAAAACTGGTATCTAAAAACAGAAACAGGGATTCTAGACCGAGTGCTACCGATAAGACAATACCTGTCGCTATGTCTCGCTCTTTTGCCTGATTACCAATCGCTTCCACACCCATAGCGGAGAGGAGGCCAAAAATAAGAAATCCCCAGAGGGTGTTCACACCGAACAAAAATGTGATTGCCGCTCCCGCTCCGCCGAAATCGGAAATGGCATGACCGGCAAATGACTGGCCGCGCAAAACCACAAATACACCCATCACGCCTGAGAGAACTGCCACGATGCCTCCCATCCACAATGCATTCAAAACCTGTGCATTTTCAAAAAAACCGGGTGCAAATACAAAACCCATCAGTCGATTCATCTGCTCCCCTCCGTTTGGCAGTGGTCGGACTCCAAAGGATATTCGTTTATCGGGGAATCCTGCCCACCTATCACCAGAATCCGCCCACGGACATGAAGTACATCGACAGGATACCCATATAGCTGACTGAGCACCTCTTTCCGAAAGACTTCGTCCACTTTTCCCATGACCGCTTTCCCGTCAGCCAAGTAAAGCACCCTGTCCATCGCTTTAAGCAGCGGATTCATGTCATGTGCCACTAGCATGACAGCAACGCCGCGTTCCCGTCCGATACGGGCGACCAATTCCACTACTTCGTATGCACTTTTGATATCCAAATTGGAGAGCGGCTCATCCAGCAGCAGTACCTGTGGATCGCTCAACAGCGCCTGCGCAATCAATAAGCGTTGCTGCTCGCCACCGGATAGACGTCCGACCGCCTCATCCGCAAAACGTGCGGCATCCACTGCGTCCAGCATTTCATCTACGCGTCGTTTCCGCTCTTTTTGATGTAGTGGAATGCCCCAATGATGACCGTCCAATCCAAGTGCAACCAAATCACGCCCTCTTAATGGAATATTGGGGTCTAAATACAGTTTTTGCGGCACATAACCGACGAGCTGATTGCCTTTACGAGTAGTGGATTTTCCTCCAATAAAAACAGATCCATCAGAAGGAGAAAGAAGCCCCAAAATTACTTTCAACAACGTGGATTTTCCGGCTCCATTCGGTCCGATCACACCGATAAATTCTCCAGGATACACGGAAAATGTAACCTCTTGCAAAACGCGACGTTTTCCAAACTGTACCTGGATATTTTCCATAGAAAGGATCGGTTTCTTATTTTCTTCCATCACTTGAGCGACTCCGTGGAAGTCCCGTTTTTCAGAGCTTGGATAACGGAATTTGTTTCTGCTTCCATCCATTTCTGATAATGGTAATTCGGCGGCATCGTTTCATACACCCCGACCACCGGTATGTTATTTGTTTTCGCCAGCTTCAGCAAAGCGGTTGTTGCGTCGTCCACTGCCTGACGGTTGTATAAAAACACTTTTACTTGTTTTTTCGAAAACAGGCTTTGTTGAATCTTCACGTCTTGTGGGGAGGGGTCTGTACCGTTCATAACCGCAGCCTGGAACGCCCACGGTGTCTTAATATTTAAGTTTGCCGCCTGCAAGAGATAATCAGAAACCGGCTCTGTGACGGCGACACCGGTGTTGACATAGGTTTGTTTCAGAGTGTCTAAATCATGATTCCATATGCCCAGTGATTGGTCGAATTTATTGAGTTGGTTTTTAAAATAGGAACTATGTGCAGGCATCTGTTTTTCTAATTTCTGTGCGATCAAGGCTGCCACACGCGGCATCGTATCCGGCTTATACCAAAGATGTGGATTGCTTGTGTTGTCGGGATAGCCTAAGGATTTAGCCACGTTGATGATGACCCTTTTTGAATTGGGTGAAGCGGATTCCAAATGATCCATAAAACCATCATATCCCAGCCCATTCTGGACAACGAGGGTAGCTTTCGAAACGACGGAAGCATTTTTGGTGCTTGCTTCATAGGTATGCGGGTCGGTCGCCGGGTTACTCATAATACCTGTAACCGACACATATTTCCCACCAATCTGGCTAATAACATCCGCATACTCATTTTCCGCACCAACGGCGATGATTTTACCTGCGGACGGACCGGTTGAGGAGTTGCTGCATCCCGATAGTCCAAACAACACGATACTCACGATGGTAGCCAAAATCGTAAACCCTACCTGTTTTCTTTTCAATATTAACACTCCCTAAGCAAAGAAATATTCCACGGTGACGATATGAATTTTTGACGAAGACTCCCAATCCGTACATCCTGAAAGCACGCTTTAGAACAAAAACAGATTGCTAGTCAAGCGATGAATACATTTTTCATTGTTGGTGGCAGACTTTAGACAGCTATGTTTTATTGAGCACAATACCGTTTTCCCTTCTTAAATTGTTTTATAAATAGTAACGATTACGATTTATAATAGTGCAGTTGGAAGCACTAGTCAACCAATTTAATAAACTAATTTTGATGAAGCATCAATTCATCATTTGACAAAATGTCAATTTCAGATAATATAATGCTAGTAACGATCAACATCAAAAATAGATTTCTTCTGTAAGAATGGGTGCTGTAGTAAAAATAATTACAAAAAGGGCGTAAAGAATGGCTGAGGAGAATAGATCTATTGGTTCACTATTAAAAGATTTATTAAAACAACGTTCATTATCCATGAAAAAACTTAGTGAACTCACTGAAATCGATACAGCTACCGTCTCGAGGATAATAAACGGAAAAAGAAAAGCAAACCCGCGGCACTTGCAAAAGATTGCTGAATGTTTGGATATTCCCATCACTGATTTATTTGTAGCTGCAAGTTATCTCACTGAACCGCAGCAGAGAAAGTTAGAGTCAAGCAATGATATTCATTCGTCTATTGAAACCATTCAAAATATTATCGAATTTTCTAATTTGTTAAGCAAGAAGTTTACTATTGAAGATGTTAAACATCATCTAGCTCATTATCAACAATATTCCAAAACGGAAGAGGGGCGAGAAACCATTCTAGCGAATTTTGAGGAAAAGCTCCAAAAAGTAGGCAGCATTGGCCCATTCATTGATCATTTAAAGGAGATGTTTGATAAATTTCGTTTAAGAAAGGGCACCCCATATCAACTCGCGGTCATAGGAGGCGCACTATTGTATTTCATTTTACCGGATGATGTTATTCCGGATTACATCTTTCCAATTGGGTATTTAGACGATGCAATCGCTGTGCAGCTTACTTTAAATTTACTATCCAAAAGGCTTTGTTAAACTAATCTGTTGCTTTTCGCTCCATGCGCTCACTTTCCGAAGGCGATCCACCAGCATCGCTTCGGGGTCTCGGTCTGGTTCGCTGTTTCCGCAGGAGCCCACGTACCTTCCGCTCCAATCAGAGGGGGATAGAACCCACATTGAACTTTAGCACAGCCATCCAAAAATGAATGAAACAATTTTAAAAAGAGATATTTCTTTAAGAAGGAGCTTTCTTGCTTTTGACCATTGTACATCATTAAACAATTTCACCCATGGAGCACGAAGCCGCTAAAAAATGGCTTTCTCTCAGAATAGATATAAAAACGAAAGATACCATCTCAAGAATCAAAGGAGCAAAATATGACACAGATCAATGAGGAGTCTCGCGTCTCAAACAAGAAGATTAGAAAAAGACATAGGGTTTTACGCTATATCTTACTAACACTTGCTGTTCTTCTTATTGCAGCAGTCGGTTATGGAACTTATGAATATTACAATCTCCAGCCCCAGCATCATTTCATTAATTTACCGTCTATCGGAAAAACGACCAGCAAAATTAAAGAACGTACTGGAACATTTAATCTGCTTCTCATCGGTTCAGATGCACGGCCGGGCGATCCAGCCGGCCACAGTGATTCGTTACTACTCGTTCATGCGAACCTGGACAACCATACCTATAATATATTAAGCATCCCCCGTGATACCCGGGTTTATATGCCCGGGGTTGGCTATACCAAGCTGACCAGCGTTAATTATATGGATCAGTTGAACCACGGTATCAAACAGGGAACTACTGAAGCTGTTGCAGCGATTTCACAGCTCACAGGTGTGCCGATTAACTACTTTGCTGAGACAAACAACTGGGGTTTTCAGGATATGGTGAACTCCATTGGAGGTATCGATATGGATCTTCCATTCAATGTGACTCTGACCCACCCGTGGTATCCGCAGGACAAGAATAAGACGTTTACAGCCGGTACACATGCTTTGGACGGTCAAATGGTCAATGAGATCGTACACGAGCGCGATTCGGTTCCCGGAACCGATTATGGACGTCAGCAGTTACAGGAAGCCGCACTGATCGGCATCGCTAAGAAAGTGGGACAACCCGCTAATGTAACAAAGTTGCCGAGCCTATTAGGATCTGTTTCAAAGTACTTGATCGCCACTAATATGTCTCAACAAGATATGATCAGTGCCGGATTAAGTGTCATGAGTGATCTCCATCTGCAGCAGCAAATTCATTATCTCCAGATTAAAGGAACGAGTGAAGTGCTGTATGATGATATGCTGAAGGCAAACAACGATGAGGTAGTCCTTGATCCAAGTCAACTGCAAAGTCTCGCAAAGAAGTACTTTACGAACTAAACTTGTCATAGTTTTCCTAAAGCAATACGTAAAAAAATCAGCCGCATTCAATGGTGGCTGATTTTTTTACGTATTTTTAATGTCTGCTTTTCTTTCTTTCGATAAGCGAATTTCTGAACCCTTCATACGAAAAAATGAAGCCGCCACAGGCTGACTAGAAAAGTTATCGGATACCTAACTGCTGTTTTTTGCCGGGAACTGTCATGATTGTTTAGGTTTAATCACTTGCTCCCCTCTGTAATAACCATCCTTATCTACACGATGTGAACGATGATAGTTGCCGGTCACCGGATCGCGGGACAGGTTTGGGGCACTTAACTTTTGATGTGTCCTCCTTTTCTTTTTCCTTGTCTGTGACGTCCTTCTTTTTGGTACGGCCATAAGTAATCCTCCTCTACAGAAAAATAAACCACAAGCTTAGTAAGGCAGTCTTGGCCTGTCTTTTTGTGATTTAATCGCTTTTTGTGTCTGGTGATGCGTTTTTATTCGGACTTGTTAATTCTCGTCTTGCTCGTGACCGTTCACTTATATTGACTTTGCTGCGACTCCTTTCTTCCCGTAATTTCAGAAATCGCGTCATGCTTTCTTTTCCAGTGGAACGCCTCCTGACGACTACAAATAGAAACAGCCAGTTGTATGAGGAGGATATAGATTGCGCCCAAAAAGAAAAACAAAAGTCCTAATAGATGAAGAACCATGATCCAGCCTCTTTACAAAAAAATATTCACTCGCTTATGGGAAACGGTGTAAAGCTTTAACAGTGTTTTGTATAAATCGTAACAATTACGTTTTATGCTTTTTATTTAAACATTATTCCTACTTCCATGCAAGTATTTTTGCTCACTTTTTCAGGTCAAAAGCCAACCCGGAAATGCAGCCCCTCCTATTATTTCACATAATGAGGGTACATATGATGAAACGCGCGCCCTATTGCTTCAATCATGCATCGCTGGAGTTCTTATGCTGCTTGCTCAGTAGTTAAAATCAGATAGTCAATCAGACCCTGATCACCGAGTCTGGACTTTTCAATTCTCTACTTTTCCGTTGCTTTGTCGTTGGGGATTCCTATACGATTTTGCTCAGCATTGCTCCTATAATGATGCATTCCTGGCTTCTCTTGAGACAATAGCTTACAGCGATGACACACTCGCCTGTTTCCGTTTTGCCTCGGCAAGGGCTATCGCTTGGCTTAGTAACCATTTTCACTTATAATAGCATGTAAATCGTAATAATTACGATCTACATGCTATTACTTTTGAGGTGATCAATACATGCAAAACATCATCATTGTCGGCGCAGGGGCGTCAGGTATCGGACTCGGCGTACTGCTTAAAAAAGCGGGAATCCATCACTTCTCCATTTTAGAGCAGGATAAAATCGGATCCTCCTTCAACCAGTGACCAAAGGAAATGCGCATGATCACACCATCGTTTCCTGGGCAGGGATTTGGCGCTCTGGATCTAAATGCAATCGTTCCGGATACATCGCCGGCCTATACATTCGGGAAAGAACATCTGAGCGGTAAAGACTATGCCAACTATCTCCGCTTACTCTCCGATTATTTCCAACTCCCGGTTCACGAGCAATTTGTTGGCTGATAACTGTTCACCTCGATCATTTGCTCCGTCTCACTTCTTCTTGTTCTGTTTCTCTTACCGGGCTTATTTTGACAGGTGTGTAAACAAAGTTAAGGAGACCTTTGACATGACACGCGTACCAATAACCCTTTTATCGGGCTTTCTAGGGTCAGGAAAAACAACGCTGCTGCTGCATTTGCTTCGGAACAGACCGGAAGGCAGCCGCATCGGTATCATCATCAATGATATGGCTGAGGTCAATGTCGACGCAAAAACCATTCAACACAGTCCGTTCTTCAAGGACGACGATCAGCTCATCGGATTAACAGGCGGAAGTATCAGCACAGACTTGATCTGTGATCTGCAGAATGCGGTCTATAAACTGGCTGCTTCCAAAACCGTGGATCTGATTCTCATTGAAGCTTCGGGCATCTCACGGCCGCAACTTATTGTCAAAAAAATCGTCCAAGGAAGAAATAAAAGCGGAAAAAGAATCCGGGATATCACCCGCGTCGACACGACAGCCACCGTCGTCGATGCTGTACGGTTGGCAGGTTTACTTACCCCTGAGGAGGGAAAATTCGACGCAGCGTACGTGGATACGAATCAGCTGATGATGAATCAGATAGACTTTTGCAATGTACTGATTATTAATAAAACGGATGATCTGAGCGCTGATTCTACTGCCTATTTGCTGAGTGTCGTCCGAGCACTCCAACCGCAAGCCCGCGTGATTGCCACATCATACGGCCGCAT
>NZ_NXGA01000001.1:3109173-3370378 GCF_002802965.1 Sporolactobacillus pectinivorans
ATGGGTGATATCCTCTGCCATGTTCTGATAGGTCTCGGCTGGAATGTCGTTGACACAGGGGGCCAGACACTGGCCGATATGATAATAAAGGCAGACACGATTAGGCAGCGTGTGGCATTTACGCAGCGGATAAAGCCGATCAAGCAGCCGTTTTGTTTCATTCGCCGCCGTCACGTTCGGATACGGTCCAAAATATTTGCCGCTCCTTCGATTAACTTTCCGTGTGATGATCAGCCGCGGATACTTTTCTGAAGTAAGTTTGATATAGGGATAACTTTTGTCATCCTTCAGCATGATGTTATATCTTGGTTCATACTTTTTAATCAGATTGATTTCAAGAAGCAGCGATTCGATTTCTGATGAAACAACGATATATTCAAAATCGGCTATATCCGCAACAAGGCGCTGCGTCTTCGCATCGTGGGATCCGCTGAAATATGAATGAACGCGGTTGAACAGATTTTTTGCTTTGCCGACATAAATAATCTGCCCTTGGCTGTTCTTCATTTGATAACAACCCGGCTGTTTCGGGAGTAAACTAAGTTTTTCTCTAATTTTCTGACTCACCATATTTTTACTCATCCTCTAATAAAAAATCAGGCTTGCCGCGACTGCGAACAAACTATCTCTTTTTATTATTATAAAGATTTTAGGAACATTCAACTGCTAAGATTGAAAAGAAATCTGATCGCAGCATCTGCAAGTTCCGATATATTCTTCTGAGTTCCGATAAATTGGCGTGAGTTCCGATATATTCCTCTGAGTTCTGATAAATTGGCGTGAGTTCCGATATATTCTTCTGAGTTCTGATACGCTCCTGTGTCGCTTCCATTTCCGATCATTTAAACAAACGGTAAGAAAAAAGGGACTGCCAAAAAGGCAGCCCCTCCGGGTAAAGATTTTTAACTAGGAACAACCGGATCAGCCGACGTGCTCTTTGATCCGGTCTACCAGAGCTTCTTTCGGTGTGAAGCCAACGATCTTATCAACAACTTCGCCGTCTTTGAACAGAAACATCGTCGGAATGCTCATGACACCGTATTTGCTGGCTGTCGCCTGATTTTCATCAACGTCCAGCTTAACAATTTTAAGATTATCTGCTAATTCTGAATCCACTTCTTCGAGAACAGGAGCCATCATTTTGCATGGCCCGCACCATGTCGCCCAAAAGTCGGTGAGAACAAGTCCCTTTGATGTTTCATCCGCAAAATTTGTATCGTTTACCTGATTGATTGCCATTGTGTATAAACCTCCTCAATTGATTCATTATGCTTCATGTCACAAAGTATAGCATCTCCAGTTCAGATAATCCATTAACCTGCTTACGAACATCTTTTCACTTAAAGTCGACAACCGTGACACCGCTGCCGCCTTCACCCTGGCTGCCAAGCCGCGAACTTTTCACACGCGGATGGCGCTCAATTAGTTTGGAAACCCCGTTCCGCAGTGCACCGGTTCCTTTACCATGAATGATTGAGACCCGTGGAAAGCCGGCGAGCATCGCTTCATCAAGATATTTTTCAACCTTGAGCATGGCGTCCTCATAGCGTTCACCACGCAGATCGAGTTCCGGTTTCACCGTCACTCCAGACGTGCGAACATTGACGACAGGACGCACTTTTTTCTCCTCTCTCACTTTCTTCAGGTCATTTTCGGCAACATTCATTTTCAGAATGCCTGCCTGAACCAGATATTCATGATTACTGATCTTCTCAACGATATAGCCTTCCTGGCCAAAACTGATCATTTTAACATGGTCGCCAACTGCGAATCCTGCGAGTTCGTGTTTTACCGGGGCCGCCGGCGCAGCCTGCCTGTCCGGCTGATCCAATGCATCCAGCGCATGTGAAAGTTTGGTTTTTGCATCAATCAGCTGATGTTCCTTAACCTGACCGCGATTTTTGTAACTGCGCAGTTCATCAATAATTTCTTCTGCTTCCCGCCGGGCCTCTTTAACCGCGCGCTCCGCTTTTTCTTTCGCCTGTTTGAGAATTAGTTCCTTATTGCGCTCCAGATCGTTCAGTTTCTTTGTAAGAGCAGCTTCCTTTTCCTCAGCATCAAGTTTCAGCCTACGAGCGTTCTCTTCCTCAACCTCCGCAGCCTTACGGTTTTTTTCGAGTGAAGCAATCATTTTATCAATCTGATTTGTTTCACGGCTGATCTGAAGCCTTGCTCCATCAATGATATCAGTGGGGAGACCTAACTTTTTCGAAATTTCAAATGCGTTGCTTCGTCCCGGCACGCCGAGCAACAGCCGATATGTCGGGCTGAGTGTTTCCACATCGAATTCAACGCTGGCATTCATCACGCCGTTCCGCTCGTACGCATACGCCTTCAGTTCACTGTAGTGTGTCGTACAGATAATTGTCGCCCCACAGCCATATACAGCGTCCAGAATGGCAATCGACAGTGCTGCGCCTTCCTGAGGGTCGGTGCCGGCTCCCAGTTCGTCAAACAGCACAAGGCTCTGAAAATCGACTTCTTTGAGGATGCCGATGATGTTGGTCATGTGTGACGAAAAGGTACTGAGACTTTGCTCAATTGATTGTTCATCCCCGATATCGGCAAAAATCTTTTTAAAAACACTGACTTCGGATTCCTCTTCTGCAGGAATTTGCAGACCGGACTGAGCCATTAACGTAATCAGACCCGTCGTCTTCAGTGAAACCGTCTTGCCGCCGGTATTCGGACCGGTAATGATCAGCGCATGGGTATGTTCATCAAAAATGACATCAATCGGTACAACCCGCTCAAGGCTGATTAGCGGATGGCGCGCTTTTTTGAGCCGAATAATCCCCTGATCATTTAACTTTGGCCTGGAAGCTTTCATTTGGTGTCCGTAAGATGCCTTGGCAAAAATAAAATCGAGCTGTGCCAGTCCTTCGACCGATTCAAGAAGCTCGTCAGCATATTCGGCGGTTTCTTGAGACAGAACACGCAGAATCCGTTCAACTTCATGCCGCTCTTTGGCCCGGGCTTCACTCAACTGGTTATTCAGGTCGACAATCGCCTGCGGTTCAATGAACAGCGTCGCACCGGATGCCGACTGATCGTGCACAATCCCCCCGAAAGATGTGCGGTATTCCTGTTTTACCGGGATAACCTGTCTGTCGTTGCGGATCGTGATGATCGCTTCCGACAGCATCTTCCCGTTTGAATGAACAATGTTTTCCAATTTCTGTTTCACCCGGCTGTCAAATGTGCGGATCTGTCCGCGGATGTGCCGCAAGGCAGTGCTCGCCGAATCCATCACACCGCCCTGATCGTCGACTGCACTGCGGATTTTCCGTTCCAGGCCGCCGGGAACCTCCATTCCTTCCACAAGACCGGCCAGGATCGGCAGCTCAAGTTCCTCATCTTCCGCCAAATCAAGAATAAACGACTTGATCAGCCGTACACCGCGTATCGTATCGGCAATATCAATCAGTTCCTTCGCCTGGAGGATGCTGCCGATTTTTGATCGTTTCAGGCCGGGCCTGACATCCGTGATGCCGCCGAAGGGCACTGATCCCTTCAATCGAAGTACCGTTGCTCCTTCATCTGTTTCTTCCTGCAGCTTTCTGACTTCTTCCAGATCGCCGGATGGCTGCAGCTGTCCGATCCGGCTTTTACCAAGCGATGACGCAGTGTAATCCATTAGCTGCTGCTTGATCTTTTTATATTCCAATGCTTTTAAAGCATGTTCGTTCAAAAGGTACATCTCCCTCATTGAGAATAAGCGCCGGATTAAACCGGTTTCTTTTCTTTATAAGGAAAACTTGGGCGAAACCAACCCTGGGCAGGCTGAGCCTTAGTTGACCTCACTAAATCCACTAAATTTTATATTTTCTTACAGTGTAAAAAAGCGGCAAACTGTTCCGCAGTCATTGTATTCAGCACAGTTCCCGGACGGATCCAGCCGCGCACTGCCGTTTGCACGCCAAGCGCCATGTCCTCAATCATTTTCTTGGAGTGGCTGTCAGTATCAATGGCGATTCTGACCCCGGCCTCCTGGGCCTTGCAAACCCATTCAGAGGAAAGGTCAAGACGATTGCGATTGCTGTTCAGCTCAAGCGCCGTTCCAGTTTCTTTGGCCAGCCGGATCAGGCCCTCGACGTCTATCGCATAGCTGCTCCGTTTGCCAAGCAGCCGTCCGGTCGGATGGGCGATCAGCCGCACGTAAGGATTTCTGCACGCGTTTTCCAGACGTTTCATGATCTGGTTCTTGCTCTGTGAAAAAGAAGAATGGATCGACGCAATAACAAAATCCAGACATTTCAAAATTTCATCCGAATAATCAAGCGAACCGTCCGGAAGTATGTCCATTTCCACCCCGGAAAAAAGTGTAAAATCCTCATAAAGGGCATTCACGCGCGCCACTTCCTCGAGCTGTTTCAGCAGCCGCTCCTCGGAAAGACCAGTGGCGACCCTCAGTGACTTTGAGTGGTCGGTCAGGCACGCGTAGGCATATCCTTTCGCCCTCATCGCGTCTGCCATTTCCTGAACCGTATACGATCCATCGCTCCAGGTCGAGTGCATGTGCAGGTCGCCCTTAATATCCTCCAGCCGTATCAGCCCCAGCGGACCGGATTCAGCCCTTTCAATTTCACTTGCACCTTCCCGCACCTCCGGAGGAATCTCACTGAGCCCGAAGTGGTGGTATAGATCGGCCTCGCTCGAAAAAGTCTGGACCGGTTCATTTTCCGATTCGATCCCGTATTCACTGATTTTTTCGCCGCGCTCTTTTGCCAGATGGCGAATCAATATGTTGTGCTCTTTAGAACCAGTGAAATGATGCAATGTGGTCACAAAAGCTTCAGCTGTTGAAAAACGAAAGTCGACAGAAACATGATAGGGGTCATTGAGCACTACCGTCATTTTTGCATCGCCCCGCCCGGTTATTTCATATATGGGCAGAAGCTCAACAATCTGATTTGCCGTTTGTTCCGGATCGTCTGTCTCGATGACGAAATCCAAGTCTTTCATCTTTTCTTTTGCCCGACGGAGGCTCCCGGCGCGTGAAAAATGTCTGATATCCTGATCCGAGCGCAGAGCCGCTTCGATTTTTTCAGCCAGACCAACCATGTAAGCAATAGAAAGTTCGCTTGGACGCTGATTTATTTTTTTAACTGCATCCAATAATTTTTCTTCCGTCTTTTCGCCGAAACCCGGGAGCGCGCGGACCTGCTCCCCTTCGCATGCTTCCCGCAGCGCCGCCAGATCAGTCACATTCAGTGCCTGGTACAGTTTGCCGATTTTCTTCCCGCCAAGCCCGGGGATTTTCACAAGCTCAAGCAAATCGGGTGGAATCTCTTTCTGCAGATCGCGCAGCACAGCAGATTCGCCGGTCAACATCAAATCTTTGATAACATCCGCCGTTCCGCGGCCGATGCCTTTAATTTTACTGAAGTCGTCAATGCCTGCCACCGAACGCTGATCCGTTTCCAACGCCTGTCCGGCGCGGCGGTACGCGGCAATTTTAAAGGGATTGTCACCGCGGATTTCCAAATAAAGGGCAATCCGGTCCAATTGGTCAATAATCTGTTTTTTATTCACTTAGATCACTCTTTTCCAGTTGAAAGGAGAGAGATTTTATCAAAGCAACTGTCAGCGGACGAAAATCAAGGCCATCCACATATTATGCAGCATTTTTGAAAATACCGGCGTACTCCCGATAATCGATTGAGCCAAAGATGAACTGTTAATGGAGGACTGAAGCCCGCTGATCGGCGTCAGTGCCCCAACATAGAGCAGAATAAAGATCACCAGATAAAATTCCGCGAAGCCGAACAGCCCGCCTGTCAAATGATTCACTGAACGGATCAAAGGCAGCTCCGCGAGAAAATCAAGCATGTGTCCGAAAATCGCCAGCACAATCTTGGTTGCGATAAACAGCATCAGGAAAGCAATTGCCTGATAATAAGCCGACTGCAGGTTCATATTGCCCAGAAAGCTGAACGTGCCGCTTTGTGCAGCCGATGTCGGGAAGGGCACCCAGAGCTTGACTACCGGAGTCAGCTGCTTATAGTACATGAACGCTACAATGTAGGCAACGACAAATCCGGCCAGATGGACAAGCTGCAGGACAAGACCCCGCTTAAATCCGATAAAAAAACCCCAAGCAAGTAAAACTAAAATAATTATATTAAACAGCATCGATTGATCCCATCTTTCTTTAATTGACATAGTTCTTGTGGAACATTCGAAAAGCGTCACATTAGCTATCCATTCTTAACCTTTGGCGCAGTAATAAATCAAGGGAAAAAGACAAGCTTCAACCCTATGTGATTTTATCATATCAAAAACACTCCAAATATAGAAGAGCGAGCAGCTTCTGTGACACTATATTCGTTTTTTCTCAGAAAGATTGGGGTGCCAATCACTTTTTCCTTTTGTTGCCTGATCTCCCGTTCGCAAAGTTACCAACAGTTTCGTCCAGTTTCGCCTGCTTGACTCAAATTTTTAAGAAAAACCGGGCAAGGCTCAGCCTCTGGCGCAGGCTGAGCCTTAGTTGTGACGGCCATGGATGGCCAGCCCGAATATGCCAGAGGACGTACTGCCGCAGGATGCGGTGACTCTGACGTTGTGCACAGGACCGTGCATGTTCTTAGTCTAAGATCCAATGCCTGTCCGGCTACTTATAATCCGCTAAAATTTATATTTTAGCATGAAAAGAAACCGGTGCGCCCCCATTGCTCACACCGGTTTCTTCGATTTCATTTGTATCAGCCACGCAATTCTGCGCCACATTCCTGCTCGCAGGCTTTGAGAATTTTTTCGTGAACCGTGTTGACTTCATTATCTGTCAGTGTGCGTTCCGGATCGAAATAAGTAAGCGAGAACGCCATCGATTTCTCATTCTCGGCGACGTGATCACCTTCATACACGTCAAACAGTTTGACTGACTGAAGCAAAGGGCCGCCATTTTTTCGGATCACCTGATAGAGATCCGCCGCCGGAACAGAACGTTTTACAACGAGAGCAATGTCCCGTGCAGTCGACGGAAAGCGTGGAAGCCCGGTGTAGTCGATTTCCGGCTGTTCGCCGCGCAGCAGCGGTTCAATGGCCACTTCGAAAACAAACGTTTCATTCAGGTCCGCCTCTTTCTGAACCGATGGATGAAGCGCACCGAGGTAGCCGATCACCTTGCCATCGAGCAGGATGTCGGCCGTCTGTCCCGGATGCATTCCCTCCCGCCTGGCGGGTTGGTAAGCAATTCGTTCGGCCAGTGCCAACGAATCAAACAGCTTTTCAATGACTCCTTTAGCCGTATAGAAATCAACAGGGAGTGCCTCACCTTCCCAGTTTCTCTCGGCACGGCTTCCCGTAATCGCTCCTGCAAGGTGCTCCTCTTCGTCCGGACGCGCGCTGCCTGCATTGGGAATGAACACTTTACCGATTTCGTACAAAGCGACATCCGGCATCTGACGGTGCAGATGATATTTCACAACATCGATCAGCTGACGCACGATGCTCTGGCGGAGAACCGCATGCTCTTCACTCATCGGCCAGATCACTTTGGTTGGCTTTTCAGCAGACGGATGGACCGCATAAGCTGTTGCATGCTCGTCTGTAGTCAATGAATAGGTATACACCTGGTAAAGGCCAGCGCTTTCCATCAGTTCCTCCGTCCGTCTCCTTAAATTCTGATAAGGGGTCAGTGCCGCATGGATTGCGGCGCCTTCCGGCAAAGTCGCCGCGATGTGATTATACCCATAAATACGCCCGACCTCTTCGACAAGATCTTCTGGAATTGATACATCGAATCGCCGGGTAGGAACTTTAACCCGGATGATTTCACCGTCAGCTTCTGCATCAAAGCCAAGACGCGCGAGCGTTCCGCTGATTACGCCAAGAGAAAGATCCGTACCCAGTACCTGATTTATCTTCTGCCATGGCATTTCTATCACTGATTCAGGCACTGTCCGTTCGCCCTGTTCCACGATTCCTTTTAGGACATGGGCGGAGGCATATTGAGTCAGCAGCTCCGCGGCCCTGTCGGAGGCCAGCGCCACTCGATTGCGGTCGAGTCCCTTCTCGTAGCGGCTGCTGGCATCTGTCCTCATTTGCAGACGTGCCGCGGTTTTCCGGATTGATATCGGATCAAAAACCGCTGATTCAAGCAGTACTTTACTCGTTGAGCCTGTAACTTCCGAACTTTCTCCGCCCATCACGCCGGCAACTGCGGCCGCTTCTTTGCCGTTCGTTATGACAATATCTTCAGGCGTCAGTTTCCGTTCCTGATCGTCCAGCGTCTTCATGGTTTCATTCTTTCCGGCAAACCGGACAAGCACACGGTTCGATCCGAACGCGTCAAAGTCAAAAGTGTGGAGCGGCTGGCCATACTCAAGCATTACGTAGTTGGAAATATCAACCACATTGCTGATCGGCCGGACACCGGCTGCTATCAGGCGCAGCTGCATCCAGCGGGGCGACGGGGCAATCCTGATTCCCTCAATCAACCGGGCGCCGTAATACGGCACTTTCTCTGCAGCTTCGACAGAAACACTGACTTTTTCCGCAGCGGCTTCATCTGTTTCTTTTGGATCCGGTACAGGAATGCGCACAGGACGGTTTAAAAGGGCAGCCACTTCATAGGCGACGCCGATCATGTTCATGCAATGCGCACTGTTGACCAGTATGTCGAGATCAAGAATCGCGTCGTCCAGATTCAGGTACGGGAGCGCGTCCGCGCCGATCGGAACATCATCGTCGAACACGTAAATTCCGTCAGCATACGGTGCAAGAGTTTTATCTACACCCAGCTCACTCAGCGCGCAAATCATGCCGTTCGATTCCTCGCCGCGGAAATTTGAGCGCCTGATTTTGACATTGCCGGCAATCCTGGCACCATTTGTTGCAACAGGAACCTTCTGGCCGGCCGCAACGTTCGGTGCCCCGCAGACAATCTGCACGGTTTCCGATCCGAGATCAACTTGGCACAAATGCAGGTGATCTGATTCGGGATGCGGCTCACACGTCAAAACTTTTCCGATCACGATGCCCTTCAGCCCTTCGCCAGGGTATGTCAGGTGCTCCACTTCAATCCCGGAATTCGTGATCCGATTCGCAAGTTCTTCAGGCGTTACTCCTTCCAAGTCTACATAGTCTTTTAACCATTTATAAGAAACCAGCATGTTATGATTCTCCCCTCTTATGCCCGATCGAATTGTTTCAGGAAACGGATATCATCTGTATAGAAATGTCGGATGTCCTCAATGCCGTACTTGAGCATTGCAATCCGCTCAGGTCCCATGCCGAAAGCAAATCCGGTATAGACAGCCGGATCAAAACCGGACATGCGCAGCACATTCGGATGCACCATACCGGCACCCAGAATTTCAATCCATCCCGTGCCCTTGCAAACGGAACATCCATGCCCGCCGCACCTGAAGCAGGAAATATCCATTTCTACGGACGGTTCCGTAAAGGGGAAGAAGCTGGGCCGCAGGCGGATTTCACGTTCGGCGCCAAACATGTGCCTGGCAAAAACCGTCAAAACGCCCTTCAAATCGCTCAGTCTAACATTCTTGTCCACGCAGAGACCTTCAATCTGCATAAACTGATGCGAGTGCGTCGCGTCGTCATTGTCACGTCGATAAACTTTTCCGGGACAAATAATTTTAACTGGCCCCTTCCCCTTGTGAGCTTCGAGCGTTCTCGCCTGCATCGGCGAAGTATGGGGCCGGAGCAGAATTTCATCCGTGATGTAAAAAGAGTCCTGCATATCGCGGGCCGGATGATCTTTTGGAAGATTCAGCGCTTCAAAGGCGTAATAGTCTTCTTCCACTTCAGGTCCTTCAGCAACTGAGAAGCCAAGTCCAATAAAAAGATCCTCCACTTCGCGAATCACCGATGCGAGCAAATGGTGACTGCCCGTCTGCACCTTTCTTCCCGGAAGCGTGACATCAATTTTGTCGCTTGCCAGCTTCCTTTCGAGCAATCTGGCCTCAATCTCGGCCTTCTTCTCTTCAATCAAGGTTCCAATCACGTTTCTGACATCATTCGCCAGCTGGCCGATGACAGGGCGCTCCTCCTTGGTCAGCTTGCCCATGCCTTTCAGAACTTCCGTAATCGGTCCTTTTTTGCCGAGAAAATTCACGCGGATGTCCTGCAGCTTTTTCAGATCGTCCGCGGACTTCACATTTTCCAAAGCCTTCTCCCGCAGTTCCAGCAGCTTTTCCTTCAGCATCTTCTGTTCCAACCCTTCTGTTGATCTGATTTTCGAACATCAAAAAACGCCCCGTCCCTGAAAAGGGACGAAGCGTCGCGGTACCACCCTTGTTGACAATGTAAGAACAAATGCCCACTCAAAACCGTTTAACGGCGGTCGGCCGGCGCCCTCTAGGCTGAAATCAGCGTTCAAGCGGCAGCTCCGGAGTGAATTCCTTTTACCCTTCCCGCAAATGCGCTTCCAGTCGATGACGCATTCTCCCTTAGCGGCGGTATAAAAGTACTGCTCCCCATCTCAGCTTTTAGTCTAAGTTCGATAAAATCCAGAATAGTAAGACGAGCTTCGACTAAAACGTGCAAATCCTGTGCACAACGTCGGAGCCACCCAATCCTGTGGAAATTCTTTTCCAGTCGGTACTTTTTAGTATAAGCATTTTATCATTCAGTTGCAAGCCCTTCCGCACTCAGCCAGTACAACAGGATGCCCGCCGCCACAGCAACGTTCATCGATTCCGCACGCCCGGCCATCGGTATTTTAATTTCTTCATCCGTTTCCGCCAACAGTTCCGGCTGCGCACCATTGCCCTCATTGCCGACAATGAGAGCGAAATCTTTCTTTCCACCGGCATTTTTTTTCATGTTTTCTCCCTGAAGGGATGAACCAAAGACAGGAATACGATGTTTCTTCATTTCCGCTACTACGTCAAACAGGCTGCGGTGAATCACGGGAAGATGAAAGTGGGAACCCTGAGCCGAACGCAGTGTTTTTCCATTATATCCATCAACGCAGCCTTCACCTAAAAAGACGGCGTCCAGCCCGAAAGCATCCGCCGTCCGGATCAAAGTACCGAGGTTGCCCGGATCCTGCACACCGTCAATCAGCAGATAACGGCCCTGATGAATCGTCACCGACGGCTGGACCATCTTGCAGACGCCAATGATTCCCTGCGGTGTTTCCGTCTGTGACAGTTCGGTAAAAATTTTATGTGTCACCTGATAAACTTCCACATCGTCAAGCAGCCAGTCCGCTGGAAGATGGAACGCCTCATCAATCAGAACAGCGGACAGCAAATGGCGTGCAGAAAATACCGCCTCCTGTACGAGATGCGGCCCTTCGAGGAGATAGGTTTGTTCCTTTTCCCGCCACTTTCTGATTTTTAACTTTTTCCACAACTTAACTTTTTCATTCTGCATCGATACCATTCGTCTCAAAAAAAAGAACCCCTTTGTCCTGTCCAGCACATAAACCGTTGCTTTTAATCCATACTATACCATATTGCCTGAATACATTGCTTAAAGAAAGGGGCATGACTCACTATGGATCTGGACATCCGCCGTGCGGTGCTGCATAACCTGTCCGGCAACAGCAAAACCCAGCTTCAGGAAACGATCGTCGACGCCATAAAGGACGGCGAAGAAAAAATGCTCCCGGGACTCGGCGTACTGATGGAAGTGATTTGGAACAAATCGGACCCCTCATTCCGCGATCAGATGCTGACACGGCTGGAGCAAGGTGTTTAAAAAAATCGGGGCGGACCCCCGATTTTTTTTATTAGTTGATTTTTCCCGGGTTGTGCTGATTCTTGCACCAGTTCTGTCGATTCTTTTCACTTTTGTGTTGATTCCGTCGGCCTGAGACAAAGTAGATATCGCCCACTCACTTTTGGTACGCAGCTCTCGTTTGCTGATTATCATCAGTTACTGGTAGCATCATTTTTAGTATGAACATTACAAAAGCGCCGATATTTCTTTGTCAAGATCCTCGGGCTCAACCCTGGAACCAAAGTACTTAAAGCGATCCCCCTGACGATTGACAAGGAATTTGTTGAAATTCCAGGTGATCTTTTTCTCACCGGACAATTCAAGAAGTTCCTTAAATAAAGGATTCATTTCTTTCCCTTTCATTTTGCTCTTTTTAAAGAGTGGAAAAGTGACGCCGTAATTTATTTTACAGAACTCCGCCGTTTTTTCACTGTCGGCAAATTCCTGTTTAAGAAAACTGTCGCTTGGAAATCCCAAGACACTGAAACCTTGATCCTTGTACCTCTCATAAAGAGATTCAAGTCCCTCATATTGCGGAGTGAACCCACATTTGCTGGCAGTATTGACAATAAGTAAAACTTTTCCCTGATAGTTGCTTATTGACTCCGTTTCATTTCCGGTCAGTCTTTCAAACGTGTAATCGTAAATGGACATGATTTTTACCTCATTTCCTGTTTGAACTTTAATTATTTTTAACGATACTATTTTTCAGATTTTCCTTAATCAGGGACACAAGACGGAATAGTTCAAGAGATAAAATCATCCCGCTGATCCAAACTGCTCCGAAAACGTATCCCGCCATTAAGTCGCTTGGATTAATGTGAGCGATATAAACGCCACAAACAGAATACGCCAGCAAGAAAGAGAGAAACACAAAAAACAGCACCGCGCCCGAAAAATAATTTTTCTGGTGACGGATTAACATCATCAGAAGAAGGCCATAAAAAACAATTAAGATCAAAGATTGTTCATTGGGAAAGTCTGAGACGATATACTTTCCACTTAACATAAAACGAAACAGCCAGTGGATCGCGCCCGAAAAGAGAAAACTTCCACTCAGAGTAAGAGCCAGAAAAAGCATTTCAAGCCACTTGTTTGTATTGTTGACCAGAATAACAGCGACAGTGATCAAGCCAATTGCGACAAAAGCGGCCCACGAAGAAAAGAAAAGGAAGGCGCTCATAATTCCCCGCCAATTAGAATTGAAAAGTGAAAAAATGATTGTTCTGGAAACGGTGTCAAACGGATCAAATTCATCGCTTAAGAAATCCTGAATCATACCAACCATTAAAGTAAAAAGGGAGACAAACAAAACCAGGATCAAAAAAATAAACAATTTTATTTTCACGAAGCTTTTGTATCGTTTAAAAACGGACTGAAACAAAAGCAGCGCGGATTCTTTAATATACTTTTTATTCGCTTTGAAAACAATATAACAAAGAACTAAAACACCGATGACAATGCAGGCCAGTACCAGCCATTTTTTAATGATGCCCTGATATTTATCCCACTCGGGCCCAAGCAAATAGCCAAGCGAAATAAAGGTCCCTGTCCAGAGAAACACGCCTATATAAGAAAAAATACTGAAATATCGAAAGGGAAGGCGGATAACACCGGAAATAATACTTGCTACATGACGTATGCCCGGGATAAAGTATGAAAAGATTAACAGCACTTTCCCGTAGTGCTCATACCATTTTGACAGTCTATCCAATTTTTCCGGTCCCATATGTATATAATGGCCGAATTTTCGGAAGAAGGGTGCACCAAGCTTATAGCCGATCCAATAAGAAATCGTGACACCACAAATTGCCCCTGCCTCTGCAGCAAGAAGGCAAAAAACGATATTCAGCTTCCCGTGAAATGACAGGACGCCCACATAGCTCAAAAGTGCCTCATTCGGGATGGGGATGAGAATAAGTTCTAACATTAATGATAAAAAAAGAGTGATGTACCCGTATTCATTTAATAAATGGATCATTCCGCTCATAAAGGTCTCCCTCCGCGACAAGACAGACAGTTGATTTTAAAAAGAGAAACAGAATAAACTTCGTGACGGATATTGTAGAAATGACTGCAAAACGTGAAATACACATTTCATTATAAGTGCCCGCTCTGTATTACTTCGCCTTTTCGAGATGGATCATTACTTTATTGCCCGTTGACCTTCTTTCAGGCAGTTGCTCATATTCTCTAAAGGTTAGTTCCAATTCCGGATAATTATCCGGCAGCGGGGGTGATATAATATAGTCCATATTGAACGTTCCGCCGCTGCCTGAACCTGAGTCGGAACAGCAGTCATATCCTTCAATTTCCAGTTCAAACCTCAGAAATTGTTGATGGTTCATCGGCGCATGGAGAGGATCATCGGGCGGCGGATATTCAGCGTCAGTATACTTGCATTACCGTATTGCTGGATATACGTTACATAGAAGAAGCTATCACCTTTTTGTGTCCCCTGCATGACCGGCAGAAATTTACGGAAACCTTTTGGTTCGACACGTGATTTGAAGTTTTCCTCATTACGGAGTTTGGTAAACAACGCGCTTAACAAGTTTTCATAAATACCGTATTTTTGGGACCAGTTTTGCAGAAGGGCTTCACCCGGAAGTCCGGGATTCTCACCGCAAATCGATCTGCGCTTCTGAAAAAGGGTGCAGATTTTCTCATCAACAGATGCAAGACAAGACGTTCGTCATAATACATTGAATCCGGTACGTTTCGATGATAGCAATACATGATCGTCACCTCTTTAAAACTTAACCTTATAAATGAAGCATATCGCTCATGTTATAACGCGTCAATCCGGACGTGCATTGAAGCAGCTCAGCCGACAGACCGATCGCGCCTCCATCTTATGTCTCTTGGCTGATTAATTTTGAATCATGTATGATAGACTTATCAATTCATAGTTAGGGTCTGACAACGATGAAAATTGCGGTCTGTGACGATGACAAAACCCAGCGCGACTACCTGGCCTCACTTGTGCATAAGTGGGCGGAACAGAGCGATGGACACACGGTCGTTGAAACTTTTGCAAGTGCTCAAAGGTTCCTTTTTTCATGGCAAGCAGATAAAAGCTACGATGCACTGTTGCTCGATATTCAGATGCCCGGACTGAACGGTATGGATCTGGCCCGGACCATACGTCAAAGCGATGAATGGCTGGCAATCATTTTTATCACAGGTTATTCGGACTACATGAATGAAGGTTACGAAGTCTCCGCGCTTCATTACCTGATCAAACCTGTAAAAGAAGAGAAACTTTTTTCCTGCCTGGATAGAGCCTCAAAAAGAATGAAGATTGAGCCGAAGATGCTGCTCTTTGAATCAGAGAGTGAAATGATCCGTATTCGTCAGGATGAGATCATCTGTGCTGAAGCATTTGCCCACTCAGTCGAAATAACAACTGTGACTCAGCGTTATAAAATAAATCTGAACATAGCTCAACTGGAAAGAGCGCTTGAGCCTGCCTTATTTTTCCGCCCGCATCGTTCTTATCTGGTCGGGCTTAACTATATCCGAAGATTTGGAAAAAATGAAATGATCCTTGATAATGGACTTCTGATACCCGTTAGCAGGCGCCGCTATCAGGCCGCTAATCAAGCTTTCATCGATTTTTTCAAGGGGGCACAGTAATATGATCTATTTATGGATACTGGTCCCTCCCGCCGCTGTCATTTTAGCCGCCATATTATACCGGATCATCAGCAGCGGCATTTCCCGCCATATTGACAAGCGCATTGCCGGGTACCAGAACGATCTCCTGGCCAAGCATTATGAGGAAGTTCAGAATATCTATATGAAAATGCGCGGCTGGCGCCATGACTACCATAACCATATTCAAGTGATGAAAGCGCATCTGGCAATGGAACAGCTGGATGAGTTGAAAGACTACCTCGACATGCTGGATCATGATCTGCAGACGGTGGACACCGTCATTAAAACAGGGAATATTAGGCTGGACGCCATTCTGAACAGCAAGCTCTCATTGATGGCTGTCTATCGGATCAAGGTCAATGCCAAAGCGCAAGTCCCCGCCTCACTCTCCGTCAATGAATACGACCTGTGCAGCATCATCGGCAACTTGCTCGATAACGCAATGGAGGGCTGTGAAAAAGTAACACAGATTGAAGATCGCTTTATCCGGATCTATATTGGTGTATTCAAGGGACAACTTTACATATCTGTCACAAATTCAGCCGGCGAGATGAAAAAAATCCGAGCCGGAAACTATCTGACCACAAAAGGCAACGGGCATGGATTCGGATTGAAGCGAATCGACACCCTAGTTAAAAAATATCACGGGTACCTCAACCGCCAGAATGAACCCGGTGTCTTTGCAACCGAGGTGATGCTTCCGCTGTAACAACTTGTAGCAGGGGAATATTTGTACTTCTGCTGTAACCAATCTGATGGGAGCAAGCTGATCTGGCCCCGCTTTGACTGAAACACAGAAGGTGAATAAAACCCCTTTTTAATAAAAATAACCGTTCGTGCGCGATTCCATACCATTCGTGCACGTTTTCTTATATCCGGCAGGCCGCATGCTACAGTAAGACCATAAGGAGCTGATTCTTTTGAAGGCACAAAAAACGAATGCCAAGCCCGCATATTCCACATTTCAAAATGTCGGCTATGTTCTTAAAAATTTATGGCACTGGAACAAGAAATTGTTTCTTGCTTGCGTTACGCGTGTTCCCGTTCTCGTCTTCCTGCCTTTTCTAGGCATTCTGATGCCAAAACTCGTCATTGACTGCCTGACCGAAAAAGTGAGCCCCTGGCAATTTGCAGCAGTGATTGGACTGGCGACGCTGGGTATTATCACCTGCAATGTGATCAGCCAGTCTCTGGACGGGTGGATTAGATGGAATGTAACGTCCATCCGAACCAATTATATTGTGCTGATGTATCGCAAAATCATGGACACAGACTATGAAAACCTGGAAAGTCCGGAAGGGCAGAATAAGCTGGAAAAAGCCCACCAGGCGACGAATTCCAACAGTAAGGGAACTGAAGCGATCGTTCATGCACTGATCCTGCTGGCCGCCAATCTTTTCGGTATCGTGCTTTACGGGGGCGTACTCGCTGCATTAAATCCGCTGATTATCGCTTTTCTGCTAGGCACCGCAGCGGTCGGTTTTTTATTCTCGCGGCACGCTCAAAACTATGAGCACTGGCACAAAGACGACTGGACACCAATTGAAAAAAAGCTGGATTATCTGATTGACAAGTGCGACGATTTTTCATCCGGCAAAGACCTGCGTCTTTACCGGATGACCCGCTGGTTCGGACAACGGTTCGGCTCACTGATGGCCGAACGCACCCTCTGGCTCCAGCGCATCGCCCTTCGCCATTATCTGGCCGACGGTGCAGTCGGAATCATGGCACTTTGCCGGGATAGTCTGGCCTATGCTTACTTGCTATATCTTGTTCTGAACGGCCGGATGACAGTCGCAAATTTTACCCTCTATTTCGGAACAATTGCCGGATTTTCGACCTGGCTCACCGGTCTGACGGACCAGCTCTCGAAGGTCCAGCACATGAGCCTGGAAATCTGCGACGTCCGCGGTTATCTGGACATCAAAGATCATTTCAATCGCGGCAAGGGAACCCCTCTTCCTGAAAAAGAAAAATGGCCCTGTTCAATAACGTTTGATCATGTCACATTTTCCTATCCCGGGGGAGATAGAAAAATTCTCGACGATGTCAGCCTGCATATCCGTGCGGGCGAGAAGATTGCTCTTGTCGGCCTGAACGGTGCCGGAAAAACGACGTGTATCAAATTGTTGTGCGGTTTCTATCATCCGACATCCGGACGGATTCTTATCGATGGCAAAGATATGGCCACTTTCAACAGAGATAACTATTACAAGCTGTTCACTGCAGTTTTTCAGGATATCCATATACTTCCGGTTTCCATTGCACGCAACATTGCACCCCGGCTGAACCAGCCGATTGATTTTGATAAAATCAATCGTTGTCTGCAGCTTGCCGGATTAAAAGAAAAAATAGACAGTCTGCCAGGCGGGCTGAATGCAATGATGGTCAAGGAAGTGAATGAAGGCGCTGTGCAGTTCTCCGGCGGGGAGCTTCAGAAATTACTGCTCGCGCGTGCATTGTACAAAGAGTCTCCCGTTCTGATACTTGACGAACCAACCGCCGCGCTCGACCCGATTGCCGAGAACGAGCTCTACCAGCGCTATGGAACACTTGCATCGGGGAGAACATCACTGTTTATTTCTCACAGGCTGTCGAGCACCCGATTCTGTGACCGGATTATTTTCCTGTCGGACGGCAAGATCGCCGAATCCGGAACACATGACGAACTGATGAAACAGAGCGGAAAATATGCGCGATTATTCGCGATCCAGAGCCATTACTATCAGGATCATGTCGCAGAAAAAGCAGCCGGAGGTGAAGCTTATGAATCAATCAGTACATGCATCTGTAGTAAAAAATAAACTTCACATTCTTTGGCACAGTCTGGGACTGATCCAGCGGAAGATCCCTTCCCTGCTTCCGGCGACCGTCGCCGGAGCTCTGCTGAAATCATTCAGCCCTTTTATCACAATCTTTTTAACGGCACGAATAATTGATGAACTTTTTGGCGCACGATCGATTACCCGGCTTGCCTGGTATGTCGGCGTTGCAGTTTCTCTGAATCTGATTATTTTCCTCACGCAAAAAGCGATGGAACGGATTAAAGACATGGGCACGTACCAGCTATACTATCATGGTTTTAACGAGCTCGATCAATTGATTCTGAGCACCGATTATGAGAATGTGGAGAAACCCGATTTCCATCTGAAGAAACAGAAAATCGATGAAGCCTGCAACATGAGCATGAGAGGAATCTGGCAGCTTCCGGAGCTGACAGATCTGTTCATTTCCAATCTCTGTGCCGTTATTTTTTCAATCGTGCTCGCCTTTCCTCTCTTTATTGTTTCTTCAGCCAGATCCCACTCCTTTTTCGATTCACCTTGGCTGTCTCTGCTGTTTTTGGGGCTAATTATACTTTCATCCGCTTATTCGGTTATGTCGAATTCCCGGTTCAGCAAAGTAGTTTTCAAAAAAATGGACGGCATGATGCCGATCAATCGTGCTTTTTCGTTTTACTGCAAGTTAATGGAAGATCACCATTCGGGAAAGGATGTCCGGATTTATCAGCAGCAAAAACTGATCGACCAGGCCTATTATCATTTTAATCAAAAATTTCTCCGGCTTTTCTGCATCGATGCTTCAAAAATGCAGAGCCGTTTCTTTGGCATCAGTGCCGCCATCTCCTCGCTGATCAGCGGATTCGTTTATCTGTTCGTCGGCATAAAGGCGCTGGTCGGCCTGATCAGCATCGGCTCGGTCGTTCAGTACGTCGGGGCGATCAGCCAATTCACTGCCGGTTTTTCACAGTTAATCACATCGGCGGCTGACAGCTGGCAGAATCTCGATTACATCAAACTTTATTTTGATTTTCTTGATACACCGAATCCAAAATACAACGGCACACTGCCTGTCGAAAAACGGACGGACAACGATTATGAAATAGAATTTCGGAATGTGTCCTTCACGTATCCAGGCGCCAAGACGTATGCCCTGAAAAATCTTTCACTAAAAATAAAGATCGGGCAGCATCTCGCGGTCGTCGGCAGGAACGGATCAGGAAAAACGACAGCCATCAAACTGCTCTGCCGCCTCTATGATCCCCAGGAAGGCGAAATTCTGCTCAATGGGATCAATATACAGAAATATGATTATCAGGAATACCTAAGTCTTTTCTCCGTTGTTTTTCAGGACTTTCGGCTGTTCGCCTTCTCTGCCGGCCAGAATGTCGCAGCAGATGTGAATTACGACCGGAAACGCGCGATGGATTGCCTGGATGAGGCCGGTGTCGGTGAACGTATCCGAAAGATGGCTAAAGGTCTGGACACGCCTCTTTATAAGATCGATGACGGCGGCGTTGAAATCTCCGGCGGTGAAGCTCAGAAAATTGCGATTGCCCGTGCGCTTTATAAAAATGCCCCTTTTGTTGTTCTTGACGAACCGACTGCCGCGCTGGATCCTGTGGCAGAATACGATATCTATTCCAAATTCCAGAAAATTGTCGGTAATAAAACGGCCATCTATATTTCGCATCGGCTGTCTTCCTGCCGTTTCTGCGACACTATTCTCGTGTTCAACAAGGGTGAAATGATTCAGCATGGCAGTCATAACGAATTGATTCATGATGAAAAAGGCCAGTACTACGCGCTGTGGCAGGCGCAGGCACAGTATTATAAAGATGATAAACGAGCTTTTTCCAGTTGATTGTTTTCGCCCATAAAAATTTATGATATTGTTTTCATAGTATAGGATTTTAAAGATGGGGATGAGTTATTTTATGAGTGACAGCCTTTTTTACGGCAGTCTAGTGCGGCTTGCCGCCCGAAGAACTGACGATATTGATGTCATGGTCCGGTGGTATGAAGATGCGGAATATCTTCGCAACGTGGATACAGATATCGCTCTTCCCAAATCGAAAAACCAGCTGGAAGCGGAAGAAAACAATGAATCCACTTCTATTGAATTCAGACTGCGGACGATTGACAAGGATGACCTGATCGGCTTCGTGGCCCTTCACAGTATAGAATGGAATAATCATTCAGGGCTTTTGGCAATCGGCATCGGAGAATCCCAAAACCGCAATAAAGGCTATGGAACAGATGCCTTGAAAATCATTCTTCGCTATGCTTTTCATGAACTGAATTTAAATCGTGTTGGTCTGGATGTCATTGAATATAATACACGTGCTATCCGGGCTTATGAGAAAGCCGGATTTCGGCACGAGGGGAAAATGCGCGCCGCCGTGAACCGCGATGGAAAGTTCTATGATCGTCTGATCATGGGTATTTTACGTTCAGAATGGGAAGCGTTGAACCAGGACTGACAATATAGCTATTTTTCTTAGCTCTGAAGCACAACTAATTGGCAAAGAAGGAGCGCGCTCTGCCGTTGCCCTCAGCCATAAAAATATGTTGCCTCACAATAAGAAATCGGTCGCTGCACAGAAAAATCATTTATCACTGTTATTTTCCTTACACGATTAGCTTCGGGGGACATGACTCGCTTGATCTTCAAGTCTATGATGTCCGTGTTTTAAAAAAACGTGAATGAGAGCCCGCTTAAGCTAAGCAGGCTCTCATTTATGATCCATTTATTTCTATTATTTTGCAGCTTTAGCTTTTTCAGCGAGCGTTGCAAATGCTTTTTCGTCATGAACAGCCAAGTCGGCCAGCATCTTACGGTTAACTTCAATGCCGGCTGTTTTCAGTCCGTAAATCAATTTGCTGTAAGACAGGCCGTTGATACGCGCCGCAGCGTTGATACGCGCAATCCACAGTTTGCGGAAATTACGCTTTGTCTGACGACGATCACGATAAGCGTAAGTAAGGGATTTGAAGACCTGTTGCTGAGCTACTTTGAATAATTTATGTTTTGCGCCGAAATAACCCTTCGCAAGTTTGAGCACTCTTTTGCGTCTGCGCCGAGTCACATATCCACCTTTAACTCTTGCCATTGTAAAAACCTCCTAAAATAGGTCGTCCGAAACATCCGGGAAAAAAGCTGTTCTCCCTTTCGGACGAACATAAAAAAATATAACAAATCTTGTTGTGTTCTTTTGATTAAGCGTTGATCATTTTTTTGACTTTTTTCGCTAAAGTAGATGTTGCGATGGCACTCTTGCGAAGATTGCGCTTTTGTTTCTGAGACTTGTGAATCATCATATGGCTTGTATATGAGTGGTTCCGTTTCATTTTTCCGGTACCTGTTTTCTTGAAGCGTTTTGCGGCACCTTTGTGCGTTTTCATTTTTGGCATGAAAATTCCTCCCGACGGAGCTGGCTAAAAGCAGCCGATGAAACCTTTGCCTCCTGCTCCAATAATTGCTGTTTTACTTCTCGGCTTTCGGGGCCAGCACAAGGAACATGCTACGGCCTTCCATTTTTGGCCTGGCCTCAACGACACTGACTTCGGCACATTCTTCAGCGAGTTTTTCAAGAACCTGGCGTCCAAGATCAGAGTGCGTGATTGCACGTCCCCTGAACCGAACCGATACCTTGACTTTGTCGCCCTTTTCAAGAAACTTTTTCGCATTGCGCATTTTGGTATTAAAGTCATGATCCTCAATGCTTGGGCTTAAACGAATTTCTTTGATGCTGATTACTTTTTGATTTTTACGGGCTTCCCGATCCTTTTTCTGCTGTTCGAAACGGAACTTGCCATAGTCCATAATGCGGCATACCGGCGGTTTCGCACCGGGAGCCACCATGACTAAATCAAGATTGGCATTCTGAGCCATCACCAAAGCTTCCGCCTTGGTCTTAATGCCAATCTGTTCCCCATTCTGACCAATCAGACGAACTTGCTGAGAACGGATCCCCTCGTTGACAATCATGTCTTTGCTAATATTGAGCCACCTCCAGATTAATTTGAGCAAAGCCTTTGGCTGTAAGAACATAACAAAAGATGCAGGCACACAAACGCCCGCATCATTAATTCAGTCAAATATTCAAACCTGACAACAACATTTCTGCATCGTTCAGGTGAGAAGCCGGGCGCCTCTGCTTTTACTCATTATTCATTAACCTATTCACTATAGCATGTCAATGCTCATATGGCAAGGCTGTGATCAGCACTTTCTCATTGTAGAGAAAAAAGTTGCATTTGTAAAGAAGAGATGCGAAATTTTTTTCACACCATTCTCAAAGATTCATTATTTGAGCGTGTCAGCCAATATCTGTTTCCCGATTATTTGACAACAGGTTTTTTCGTTATCCGATTTTTAATTTCTTCGAGTATCTGAGTTTTGAATGCTTCGTATGGAACTGTATTTGTTTCTTTTTCTCCGTATTTACGGACATTGAGCGTGTTGTCTTCGATCTCATGATCGCCAATGACCAGCGTATACGGAATCTTATGTGTCTGAGCATCCCGGATCTTATAATTAAGTTTCTCCGCACGACGATCAGCGTGCACGCGGATACCGGCCATTTTCAGATCATGTTCGAGTTTAGAGACATAGTCCAAGTGCACGTCCGCAACCGGAATCAATTCAACCTGAACAGGCGCCAGCCAGGTTGGGAACGCTCCTGCAAAATGCTCGATCAGTATTGCGAAGAATCGGTCAAGCGAGCCGTATATCGCACGGTGAATAACAACCGGGCGTACCTTTGCGTTATTCTCATCAATGTAGGTGAGATCAAATTTTTCCGGCATTTGATAATCGAGCTGAATCGTCGCGCACTGGTGGCTCCGCCCAATCGCGTCCTTAATGTGAAAATCAATCTTCGGACCATAGAAAGCACCGTCGCCTTCGTTAATTGTGTACGGCATGTTGATCGCCTTCAGCACGCGGCTCAAAGCAGCCTCCGCCTGATCCCACATTTCAATGCTTCCCATGTGGTCTTCAGGGCGGGTAGAAAGCTCAACCGTATACTCGAAACCGAATGTACTGTAAATTTTGCCGATCAGCCTGAAGATATTCTTAATTTCACTTTCAATCTGATCCGGGCGAACGAAAATATGCGCGTCGTCCTGACAGAATGTGCGGACACGAAGCATACCGTTCAGCGCTCCGCTGAGTTCGTGGCGGTGAACCTGACCGAATTCAGCAATGCGTATCGGCAGATCGCGATAGGAATGCAGCGTATCTTTATAGATGAGCATGTGACCCGGGCAGTTCATTGGCTTCAGCGCATAATTAACATCGTCCACTTTTGTGAAGTACATATTTTCATGATAATGATCCCAGTGTCCGGAGTTCTCCCAGAGCCTCTGATTCATCATCAGAGGCGTGCGCACTTCTTCATAATCATCCTGACGCTGCAGCTCGCGTGAGAAATTTTCCAGCTCCGTGCGAATAATCTGTCCGTTCGCCAGATAGAAGGGCATGCCGGGCGCCTCTTCAGAAAACATGAAAAGTTCGAGCTGCTTGCCAAGCTTGCGATGATCTCTTTTCTGTGCCTCCTCGCGGAAATGAATGTAGCTGTCCAGATCCTTCTGGCTGAAAAATGCCGTTCCGTAAATGCGCTGCAGCATTTGATTATCGCTGTTGCCGCGCCAGTATGCACCGGAAATAGTCATCAGTTTGAACGCTTTGATTTTTCCGGTTGACGGCAGGTGCGGGCCGCGGCACAGGTCAAAGTATTCGCCCTGCGAATAGATTGTAATCTTCTCACCTTCCGGGATATCGCGGATCAATTCTATCTTCAGTTCATCCCCTGCCTCTTTAAAGCGGCGGATCGCTTCCTCACGGCTGACTTCTTCACGCCTGATTTCCAGGTTTTCTGAAATGATTTTCTTCATTTCCTTCTCAATTTTCGGCAAATCTTCAGGTGTCAGATTCTGATCCAGATCAATGTCATAGTAGAACCCGTCTTTGATCGCAGGTCCGACGCCCAGCTGAATCTTGCCATAAATTCTGCGGATCGCCTGCGCCATTACATGCGTTGTGGTATGGCGCATGATCTGCAGAACTTCCGGATCATCAGCTTTTAAAATTTCCAGCGTTCCGTCTTCTTCCAGTGGATGCCTCAAATCGATAAACTGACCATTGAATTTTCCGGCAAGCGCCTGTTTCTTCAGCCCTTGGCTGATTGAACCGGCAATATCTTCGGTGGTCACTCCGGACTCGAATGCTTTGACACTTTGATCAGGAAATGTAATGTGAATGGCCGACATAAGTAACACCCCTTCTGTATTTGTTTCGGCGATTTCTTTGAAAGAATAGGTGATTGGTGAAATCGCGAAAATGCAAAAAGAAAGCACCCGTTCCCAAAAGGGACGAGTGCTTTCTCGTGGTTCCACCCTTGTTCCTGCGCAGCCGGATACTGCAGGCTAACAAAAATTTTTGTCATGCCGCTTGTATCATGCTGACACAGCTCAAGATTTTGATAACGGAAAAAACCCGTTGGCAGGTACTTAGGTTCTCCGCCAAAGTTCAGAGGTGGTAAATTCTTCCTGCCGCCGGAAACTCCCACCAACGTCCCCTCTCTGAAAACGGCACCGAAAAATTCATGTCCTCATCTTCACCGATCTTCTATCAAAGTATAAATCGATTATAGGACGTCCGCCGATGAAAATCAAGCCCGCCCAGCACGGCCATTAAAAGTTCAAGCTTTGACTTTATCATGATGATCCATCAGAAAGTCAAAAAGCATGGCATGGCTAACCTGATCCGCCTCTTTTTCCAGATCAAGCTGGCGAAGAATTTCCAGCCCGATCGGGAGCGTCGTGCCCGCAGCCCGCGACGTGATAATATTGCCGGAGACAACAACCGGGTCCTCCGAATAGTCTGCATCTTTGATATGGCTGCGAAAATCCGGATTACTTGTTACTGTCTCGCCCTTCAATACCCCAGCGCGTTCAAGGGCAATCGGTGCCGCGCAAATTGCGGCAACCTTTTTCCCGTTATTTTTATAAAAACGAATCAGCTTCTGAGCCCGTTCATCATCCCTCAGTGTCGTCGCGCCCTTAGTACCGCCGGGAAGATAGATTCCGTCAAAGTCAGTCAGCCCGTCGTCCTCAATCGTTGTATCCGCCTGTATCACAATATGCCGCGATCCCTCAACAAGTTTGCCGCCAAGCGAACAGAGCACCACTTCGACGCCTCCCCTGCGCAGCACATCAATCGCCGTAACCGCTTCTGTTTCTTCAAAACCTTCCGCGAGCAAGACCAGAATCCGCTTCACGTCCATCGCCCCCAATAAAGAATTTCAACTGCTCCTATCGTAGCATAACCATGAGAAGCCTGACAAAGATCCGGTACTGAGGTTATGTTAATTAACAGTCCAAGAAAAGACGATTACGCTGTCTCCAGGGTGTAAAAAAAGCCGACAGTCTATTGACTGCCGGCAATTACTGAATCAGAATACTTTGGTCTGGTCTAATCCCGCCTGTTTCTTTTGTTTCAAGTTTTATCATCATTTTCTTCTCCTCCTGTAGACTTATTTTTTCTCTGCCCGAAATTAGTGGATATAACGGGAATATACCATACGCCTGGTCAGTATTTCATCGCTCATTGATTTGATCCGCTGAAGATCCTCGTAACGGCTGCCCGATAGTTTCTGCTGCCGTACTGAGACAGTCAGATTCAGCGCAAATAAGTTGATACTTAGCATACGTAACCCTCCTTCCTGTCGCGGAATTGTTTCTTTTAAGAACCCGTTCCCTGCAATAATGCTATTTTCCCTTGTAAGCAATGTTTGCATGTTTGTCTCCCCCAATTAAATTTATATTTATATAAAAGTGCTCCGGAAAGGAACAGCTTTATACGCAAAAAAGCCGCAGGACAGTGAGCCTGAGCAGTCTTTTTATAAAAGGGCACAAAAAGACCGCAGTCAGCTTTTGACCTGCGGTTGGTTTCAGTTCATATTCAAAATTTAAAAATTAACGAAGTGAAAGTGTCATTGCCGAGGCCATCAGAAAACGATATGCAATTGTTGAAAATGAATGAACTGTTTTGTTAATCGTCAACATATCCTGATGCCTCCTTAAAGTTCTTAAATCATACTTCTACAGTATATATGGAAAACTTTTCTTTGTAAAGCTTATTTAGCCCGGATTATTGATACCCCGCCTCATTTTCTGCATGAAAACTGCCGGGAAGAAAGCACACACGATCTTCAAAAACCTGGTGCAGTGTCCGCATGATGCTATGCTCTGGGCGGTCTGTGTAAACAATCACCTGCTTCGGTGCCAGAGCGATCAGCGTCAGTATAATCGACGGCTCCGCCTCAATGCCCCACTGCTTGAGCAATGGATAGAAAGAACGGACGGATTGGACATTTTTGATCAGCCGATGCTTGTCATCAAAAAGTCTGAAAGGGTGTTCATCAAATACCTCGATTTTATCACAGAGAGGACGATAAGCACGGATAATCCGCCGCAGCTTATCGATAAAAACCTGATATTCCTGTTCAAGCTTGTATTCGTCAATAGCAATCTCCACAAATTGGCGGAGTACATCACGGTAAGCAGTCAGCCTGAAGCGGAGGATGGACTGAAAAGTAAAAGTGCTGTGATCTGAAAGGATACCCTCCATGGATTTAATGATCAGTTGCCGTCTGTCAGGAAGTGTCCCGGTCTGTGGCAGGTCGCTTTTCTCTCCGGCAAAAATTGCCGTAATAATGCTCAGAATCTCAATTTTTTCTTCAGGCTCCGTGAAGAAGTAATGCTTTTCAATAATTTCAAGCAACCATTTTCTTTCAAATCTTTCAATAATATAACGAGATATTAAAAAAGCCAGTTCCCCATAATCCGCTGCTGTAGCGGGAAATATCACCAGTCGGCTGTTGATCAGGAGAGCACTGGCCTCCTGCCGAAGTGCGGCGGGCAGTTGTCTGTAAAGGTCCACTGCTTCCTGTGTCGTTTCAAACACGATCTCCAATCGCTTATCCTCCCCGTCCTATTCTTTATAACCACTATATGGGGGAAAGTTCCGGATCATGCGCTGAATGACCTGTTCCAGTGAAAAAATCTTTTCTCTCATCGACTTGAATGATGGCCAAAAAACAAATTTCGGTCTGAGGGCCTGGGATTGATTTAAGAAAAAGCAGTTATCTGCGGTTCGCTCCCTCCATTTTCACAAGCGTTGTGAAATGGCGGATCCGCTCCATAAGACGCTTCGCTTTTACATTCTCAACGCCACTCTTTTGAGAATAAGAAAAGTGGTCTTCAAGTTCATCATAATTAAAATTGGAAGTATATAAAGTTGGCAGATGCTCCATCATGCGATATTGCAGAATGCTGCCAAGCACTTCATCACGAATCCACGGGGTCATGGTCTCCGCACCAATATCATCAAGTATCAATACAGGCACCTTTTTCAGGACATCAAGTTTCTTGTCCACCGTATTATCCTGAATGGCACCCTTGATCTCTCTGAAAAAATCGGGTGTGTAAACAATCAATGAAGCAATGTGCCGGCTTTCGGCAAGGCTGTTCATGATTGCTCCCATTAGGTACGTTTTTCCGACACCGAATTGCCCGCAGAGATACAGCCCTTTTGCCGCTTCAGGTTTGCTGAGATAAGAACGGACAAAATCGCCGGCCGCCTTAAGCGCCAGCTGACGCCCTCTTTCAAGCTTGTCGATACTTTTAAATGTTGCCTGCAGAATATCCTTAGGAACGTAATAGCTTCTGATCAAGTCACTCTGACGCTTTCGGACTTCACTTTCGAGCAACAACGGACAAGGGGTAAAGGTCAACGTCAGGCTGCCCTTATCATTCAGCAGAAGCGGTCTGTAACCGGCCATCATATTGGGGCAGTGGTCAAGACCGGGGCAGTGATCACAATGTTCCCATTCCTCGGTAAACTGATAGAGCCTGGAAAGATGCCTTTCCCACTCATTCCTGCCCATTTGCGGATTTTGCTCAGCAAAACTGAGGACTCTGGGATTTTCTTTAATTTTTATCATGATGCGATCACGTTCGGCTTGAATTGCCTGCTGATCAGCTACGTCTTGAATCAGCGATTTAATCGGCTCCATTTCCTCACCCCCTTGTCATTCGTAATTCAGATACTGTTTAAATAATCGTCAAGCCATTTTGCCCTTTTTTCTGCCTCTTCATCAGGCACTTCCAATAGCTTACTGCTCTGCTTCCCATTCATCCATTCCGGAACAACTTCCTGATGCACGCGATCCGCTGTTTTGCGCCCTGTCGCCGTCGTATTTTTTTTAGGCACCTGAGCCTGACGTTTGCGTTTCTCATCGCGGGCTATCGACATGGCCTGACGTACAGTCCGGACATTCGCCCTCGACCACTGCGCCGCAATTTTTTCAACGAATGACTTGTTTAAATTGTTATGGTTCACTTGCACGATATAATCAACTAAAACATTGATCACGCCCGGGTTCAGTTTCGTACTGAACATTAGATTCTCGATCAGGCGCAGGTCCGGAAGCTGCGGTTTGCTTCCATGTCCCAGCTGTTCGAGCAGCTGATACGGGGAACTTGTCTCGTACCAGGCAATCAGTTGTTCTTCCTCGTTTTGCGGTTTTTTGCCGTCCATTTCACGATCTCTTGCCGGCTGTGTCCGTTCATAAAGGGACGGCATTTCATCGGTACCGTGTTCCAGGCGATAGAAATCACGTACTTCCTTTCTCAACGCATCAATGTCAACCACTCCTGTGTGAAGCGATGCAGTTTCAATCGCGCGACTCATATCAAAGGGATCGGTATTATAAACAAAAGCCAGTTTTTCAACGGCGGAACGGATCTTATCGTCCAGCGCGTCTTCCGGAAGGATAGCATCTGAGAGATACCCTTTCAAGGCCTTAAAATCAAAGGGCTTTCTAAAGCGTATCGCCCCTGATTTACCGCGCTTTTCCCAGCTCAGGCCACCGGGATCAAGCTGCCGCTCCTCATTGGCTTCGCTGGTGGGCACGGACTCAAATACTTCATCAAAAGAAACAGAAAGATCCTCGAAATCATCTTCAGGGCGTGTTTTATCAATAAAAAGATTACTGAGCCGTTCAAAGTCCCGTGGACCGACCTGATGATACAAAAAAGTACTGAGCAAATCATCATGAAAAAACTGTTCCGGTTTCAGAGGTGGAAGGATTTGATAAATAAACAAGCCGGAATCTGAATGCTTCTTCTTCAATGTCCGAAGCAACCCGACGGCTTCAAGTTTCTTCCTGGCTTTCAGTATCCGGTCCAGTGAAAGATTCATGAACCCCATCAGCTGGTGATGGGTCACTGAAAAATGACCGTCCTGTGCATCTTTTTCCTGCCAGAAAGTAAAGTACAAACTGGTTGCCTCGATTCCAATGAGCGGCTGATAGAGACAGGTAATGATTTTCTGATCATAAAAATAAAGCAGGCTTGCTGCCCTGACTTCATACCGGTCACCCGGCAGCACCTCCTTCCAGGATTGAATCATGCCTGTTCCCCCTTTTTTATAGCTCAGTTATTAACTGCATCTGGAAAAACCCGAAATTCCCGCAGCCTTTTTAATCCAAAAACGTTTAAGCCCGGGCAATTTTATTTTCGAATTTCTTCAAAAAGCTACTAAATGATTAGCAGCGAATTCTCCGTCATCCCTTCGAAAAAACTCTTTTAGGCGGCGTAAAAAGTCATCGAATGATCAGCGGCGAATCTCAACGCCCTCCTCAGTTAAAAGGATCTTCTGCTAATAGGAAAAGGATCTTTCGCTAATACGTACACGTCCTGTGTACAACGCAGAAATCAGCACATCCTGTGCCAGTTCATGTAGCGTCAATCTACGCTCCGGCCCTCGCAACTTCGCTGCCTCCACCTTCCGACGGTCATGGATGACCTGGTGCAGGCGTTGTAACACGATGTTGCATTTTTGGCCCGCGACTGTTCTCCCTCGTCACTTTTTTAAACAGGCTCTTTTATGAGTTTTTTCTGTTGTTTTTTTCTGTTTCCAGTTGGTCCTTAAGTTCCTGAATTTCCCGTGCGAAGACATTAATGTCCTTAAACTGCCGATAAACCGACGCAAAGCGCACATACGCAACCTCGTCCACCTTTGCCAGCTCATTCATAACCAGTTCACCGATTTCATGGCTCCTGACTTCAGAACGTCCTTCATCACGAAGCGCTTTTTCCACTCGATTGGCAATACGTTCCAGCTCTTCAAGCGGAACCGGGCGCTTTTCACAGGCTTTAATTAATCCGCGCAATATTTTATCCCGGCTGAATGCTTCACGGGCATCTTCTTTCTTTACAACAACAAGCGGAATTTCTTCTACTTTTTCAAATGTAGTAAAGCGATAGTGGCAGTACTCGCATTCTCTCCGTCTGCGGATCGCCCTTCCACTGTTCACAGGACGAGAGTCCAGAACTTTGGTCCCATCTTTTTTACAGCTTGGACAGCGCATAATTCCCACCTCAATCGCAGTTTTGGATGATAATTTTATTTTATCCTAACAGAGGCCGGATGAAAAGCGGCCGCCTGGCCAAGAGTTTAAAATCTAAACGATCTGTCACATGATCATCCATTGTTTTAACAGTTTCACCAGTTGTTCCTCAGTTTCCCGAATTGTTCCGTTGTTATCGATCACCGCGCTCGCTCGCTTTTTCTTCTCCTCCAATGGCATCTGGGTGTTAATCCGTGACAGCGCTTCGGCCTTTGTCAAACTATTTCTGGTCATCAGCCTCTGAATCTGGTTGTCTTTTGTGGCATAAACAACGATCGTTTTGTCAGTCCAACCTTCAAACGAGCCTTCAAATAAAAGCGGCACATCCAGAAACACAACAGGAGCCCCCAGAGTTTCAAGTAATTTAAGCTGCTTACGCATCTCAGTGCGAATCAGCGGATGAATCATCCGATTCAGATTTTTCCTCTGATCCTCATTATGAAAAATCAGGTTGCCCAGCTTCGAGCGGTTCAATCTTCCGTCTTCAAGCAAGATCCTGTCACCAAAGACGGCGGCAATCCGTCTCAGCCCTTCGCTGCCGGGGATAACAACATCGCGAGCGATCCGGTCGGCATCGATCAAATGATAGTTGTGGTTTCTCAGCCAGTCCGATACAGTGCTTTTGCCGCTGGCTATCCCTCCGGTCAGTCCGATTTTCAGCATTATTTTTTCCTTCTCTTCTGGCATTTCGGGCAGAAATGTGTACCGCGGCCATTAACTTTCATTTTTTCAATCGCAGTGCCGCAGCGGACACAGGGCATTCCTTCACGGCCGTATACTTCCAGCTTCTGCTGAAAAAGGCCCATATGACCCTGGCTGTTTACAAAAGTCCGGACACTGCTTCCGCCCAGCTCAACCGCTTCACCCAATACGTTAACAATCGCCTGACGTAAAGCGGAAATCTCGGAATCCGAAAGTTCTGCGGCCGGAGTCAGCGGATGAATCCGGGCGCGGAACAATGATTCGTCAACATATATATTTCCAAGTCCGACAACAGCCCTCTGATCAAGCAGCAGGGGTTTGACGGACCTTTTCGTTCCACGGCAGGCGGTTGTCAGGGCAGGAATAGAAAATTCAGGAGAGAAGGGCTCAGGACCGAGCTTTTTAAGCGGAAGGCTGTTCCATTCTTCACCCTTCCGGAACAGATGCATCGTGCCGAATTTGCGGACATCGCGATAGCGGAGTGCCGTCCCGTCCGTAAAATGAAAAATGACATGCGTATACCGGTCGACAGGAACATCTTCTCGTTCCAATCTGTATCTTCCTTCCATCCGCAGATGTGAAACCACAACCTGACTGTCAAAACAGAGCAGCAGGAACTTGCCTCTCCGCCCAACATTGTGTAACGTCTCACCTGTAAGCAAACGAGCGAATTGTTGAACATCGCGCGGCCTGCGGATGATATTGGGCCAGAGAATTTCTACATTCTTGACCGTTTTTCCGATCACCAGCTCATTCAATGTTTGCTTGACAGTTTCTACTTCAGGCAATTCCGGCACAAAAAATATCCCCTTTAATTTTTATTTACTATAGAGAGTAAAAAAGAGAAAAAGCCGCAGATGATGCAGCTGTTTCCCGCTTTTTTTGCAGTCGTTTTTTATTTTGCATCATACCAGGTTGATCCATAGGCACATTCAACGCTAAGCGGCACTTTCAAATGAATGGCGTTCCCCATAACCTCCGGAACAATCTGTTCCATAATTCCGAGTTCATCTTCAGGCACTTCAAAGATCAGTTCGTCGTGCACCTGAAGCAGCATTCTTGACTTCAGCTGCTCTTCTTTCAAACGTCGGTCCATCTGAATCATCGCCAGCTTAATGACGTCGGCAGCACTGCCTTGAATCGGAGTATTCATGGCCGTCCGCTCAGCAAAACTGCGTGTATTGAAATTGCGGCTGTTGATATCCGGAAGATAGCGACGCCTGTTCAGAAGTGTAGTCACGAATCCATCTTTCCGGGCTTTTTTCACGATTTGTTCCATGTATTGTTTGACGCCCGGATAGCTCCTCAGATACGTTTCAATAAATCGGGCGGCGTCTTTCCGTGTAATCCCAATGTTCTGGGAGAGACCATAATCACTGATCCCGTAAATGATGCCAAAATTGACTGCTTTTGCATGCCGACGCATCAGAGGCGTGACCTCCTCTTTTGCCACACCAAATACATCCATCGCGGTTTTTGTATGAATATCCATTCCGTCAATAAATGCCTGCTGCAGCTTTACATCGTCGGCAATGTGGGCAAGCACACGCAATTCAATTTGCGAATAATCAGCCGAAAATATCTGCCAGCCCGGTTCTGACGGAAGGAACGCCTTGCGTATCTTGCGCCCTTCCTCCAGACGGATTGGAATGTTCTGCAGATTCGGATCTGTTGAACTCAAACGTCCGGTTTGCGTCAGCGCCTGATTGTAGCACGTATGGATTTTTCCGGTCCCCGGATGGATGACCTTAAGAAGCCCTTCAACATAAGTTGACTTCAGTTTGCCAAGCTGCCGGAAATCAAGGATCCGGTCGATGATTTCATGCCGCCCTTTGAGCTTTTCCAGCACGTCGGCCGCCGTTGAGTAGCCGGTTTTCGTTTTTTTTATGGTTGGCAATTGTAATTTTTCGAACAGAATTTCACCCAATTGTTTGGGTGAATTGATATTGAATGTGACTCCCGCCATTTGGTATATATCCTGCTCAATGACGCTAAGCGTCCGGTCAAGTTCCTCGCCCATTTCTCTTAACGTTTCTCTGCTTGTTTTAACGCCGGTAAATTCCATTTTGGACAAAACTCTGGCCAAAGGCATTTCGAGATCAAAAAGCAACTGTTCCTGTTTGTTTTCCTTCAGTTCTTCAAGCAACCTCGGTTCCAGCTTCAGCAGTGCATCCGCCTTTGTTCCCAGATGCTGTGCCTGAGCATCCCCCTCCGGTACTTGGCGTTTCGCGCCTTTTCCATAAAAGGCTTCATCTGTTTCAAGGCCTGATATACCGCGTTTTCCGGCAAGAAGTGCCAGATCCATGCCTGCTTCGGAGGGATCGATCAGATAGGAGGCGAGGCGCGTGTCAAACGATACGCCGTTCAGTTGAATGCCCTGCCACTTCAGTGCCACTTCAGCCTGTTTGCTGCTGAGAACCACCTTTTCGCGCGAACTGTCAGAAAGCCATTCCTTGAAATTCTGGTCCCGCAACCCCTTTTCCGTTTGTATAAAATACGTGCCGGTTTCATTTGACACCGCAAAACCGGTAATTTTTCCATAGTGATAATTTTCATCAAGCATACCGACAATCAGTGCGCCGGGTGACGTCAGCTGCTCACGGTTGAATCCGTCAACAGGTGTAACTTTAACATCTGCCGCACTCTGCCCTTCCTGGTTTGTGGAATGCGCGCCAGCCAGCTTGTCCAGCAGTGACTGAAAGCCCAGTTCATGAAGCAAGTCGGTTAGCTCAGGGGTTGCTTTGTTTTCAAAAATGCAGTCTTCAACTGTAACAGCAATCGGCGAGTCACGGTCAATCGTTGCGATTTTTTTGCTCATCAGCGCCTGCTTCTGATTGTTTTCGAGATTCTCTTTCAACTTCTTCCCGGAGACTTCATCAATCCGCGCGTAGACGCCTTCTACTGTTTTAAATTGTCCAAGCAACTTAACAGCCGTTTTCTCACCTATCCCGGGCACACCCGGAATGTTGTCGGAAGCGTCGCCCATCAGTCCTTTTAAATCAATGACTCCCTCGGGTTCAATGCCATATCGTTCACGAACCTGATCGATATCATAGTCGACGGTATCAGTTATCCCTTTTTTGATCAGCGATACATTGACGTGCTCACCGACAAGCTGAAGATAATCTTTGTCCCCTGTCACAATCCGGACGGCATAACCTTCCTGCCGCGCTCTTTTCGACAATGTGCCGACAATGTCATCAGCCTCATAGTTCTCCAGTTCATAGTGCCTGATCCCCATTGCATCCAATAATTGATAAACGAAGGGAAACTGCTGAGAGAGCTCAGGAGGCGTTTTCTGTCTCCCACCTTTATAATCTTTAAAAGTTTCATGTCTGAAAGTCGTTTTGCCTGCATCAAAAGCGACCAGGAGATGTGTTGGTTTCTCCTCGGCAATTATCTTCATCAGCATCGTTGTAAATCCATATATTGCGTTTGTATACATCCCTTGGTTATTGCTTAACAGAGGGAGTGCAAAAAAAGCGCGGTAAACGACGTTATTGCCGTCAATTAAAACAAGTTTCTTCATGACTGTCCTCCCGGAAACTCAACATCACACAATCCTTTTCTCTTATTTTAAAGCAAGAAAAGTGATTTATCCAATCGGCGGTGTTGTTTTCTTGAAAGAGATCACGAAGGTCGTTCCTTTTCCCGGCTCACTCTCAACATCGATCTGACCTTCATGCGCTTCTACGAGGTGCTTGACAATAGCCAGGCCAAGTCCCGTTCCGCCTGAATCCCTGCTTCTCGCTTTGTCCACACGGTAAAAGCGCTCAAAAACTCTTGGAATCTGATCCCTTTCAATACCAATGCCCGTATCTGAAATGATAAATTTTGAGTGTTTTGCAGTCTCAGTGACCGACAGAGTGATTGTCCCATTTTCCGGTGTGTAAGAAATAGCATTTGTGATTAGGTTAATCATGATCTGACGTATACGGTATGGATCGCCAAGCGCCCAACCTTCATCACTGCGGAGTCTGTTGATTTTAATATTTTTTTTCTCTGCCTTTTCTTTAAAAATCAGCAGCGCGGCGTCCATTAATTTCGAGAGTGAAATCGTCTGCCAGTCGATGGAGAAATGCTCACGCTCAATCTTTGAGAGTTCAAGCAAATCTTTAACCAGACTCTGAAGCCGTTTTGCTTCATGGAGCATAATATTCAGAAACTGCTCCTCCATCTCTTTGTCATCTTTTGCTCCATCCAGGAGAGTCTCAGTAAAACCGATCACGGATGTAATTGGCGTTTTCAGTTCGTGGGAAACATTTGCCACAAAATCTTTGCGCATATTTTCAAGTTTCTTAATGCCCGTGATGTCATGAAAAACAACGACAATACCCCTGACATTTTTTTGTCTATCAAGGATTGGCGCACAGGATACATCGAAATGCTTGCGTTCGATGTGGACATAGAGCTGGAGCTGACGCGCCATCCTTTCCCTTGACCTGAATACTTCGGCAATTATTTCATTGACTTCGGCGTAAGGAATGACTTCGTGAAAGTCGGCCAGTTCCCAATGTGCAGCTTCTGTTTTAAAATCGTCTCTGAAGGTCTGATTAACGTATTCTATCCTGCCTTTTCCATCAATGAAAATAAGGCCGTTGCCAATATTTTCGATCAGAGTTTCCATACTGTCTCTTTGATTGGCATAGGACCGGCTGATTTCATGCAGGGACTCTGAAAGCCGGTTCATTGCCAGATTAAGCCGAAGCACGCTTTCATGCGGTTCATCATTAGAAGCAATCATATTATATTTTCCATCCAAAATATTTTCAGCCATTCTCGCAGCAAAGCGGATAGGGTTTCTGTAGGAGCGTACAAGAAAATCGCGATAGAACAGTAGACCCACGCCAAAAAGAAAGATAAACCAATAGAGCAGGTTCAAACCGACAATGACTGTTCTGGTTCCTTTAAGTTCCAGATAGCCTACAGTTTTCTGATCTGCTCTGATGGGCGTTATGTAAATTGCGGAATCTCCGGTATCTCTGAAAGTCTCCCATTTTTTAGAGAGAACTGTTTCACTGAGTGGTGCAGAGGAATACTTGATATGGCGCCCCGCATCAAAAATATTGATCCGAAGATTTTCTTTTTTAGCATATGCTTTTAATCCATCATGAATCTGTGACACATCCATTTTTCCATTGCGAACTGCCATAATCGCGATCCATTCCGAATGGTCTTCCATTCGTGTTCGATCCTGCTGTGCACAGGCCACCTGAATAACCTGATCCGAAACATAGATCATAAAAAGCAGACAAAAAATTACGAATCCCCAGCGAATCCACAGTCTTGAATCAACTCTTTGGTTCTTCAAGTTTATAACCCAACCCTCGCACTGTCTTAATATAGAGTGGTTTTCTCGTCACGTCTTCTATCTTTTCTCTCAGATGGCTGACATGGACATCTACAATTCGTGTGTCTCCGGCAAAGTCATAATTCCAGACTGCATTGAGCAGCTGTTCACGTGTCAGCACTCTACCCTTATGCTTCATCATATAGACGAGCAGTTCAAATTCTTTGGGTGTCAGAAGCATCTCTTTATCTTTGAACATGGCCTCGAACTTATTCGGGTAGACTTTCAGGTCACCGGAAACAAGCACTTCATTCTGTTCCTGATGCCCCATCTCAGTTCGCCTGAATATGGCCTTGACCCGTGCTACAACTTCACGCGGGCTGAAGGGTTTGGTCATATAATCGTCTGCACCAAGCTCCAGTCCCAGCACCTTGTCAAGCTCATCGTCCCGGGCTGTCAGCATAATAATCGGTACATAGATAAATTCCTGGCGTAACTTTTTGCAGACATCCATCCCGTCCATTTCCGGAAGCATCAAGTCCAGCACGATCAGATCCGGACGCTGCTCCTGAACGATAGGCAAAACTTCTGTGCCCGTCCCGGCTGAAATCACATCATAACCGGCCTTCTTCAGATTAAAAGAAAGCAGTGTTACAATGGATGGCTCATCATCAACGACCAGTATCTTTTTTGGCATATCGAACCTCCTTGCCTGTCCTTTTAATCCTTTAACGATCATATCTGTTTCTGCAGACAGATACAGCAGATCTTCAGGTTAAAAAAGGCCAATTTCTGCTCTATCGCAATACACCAGATTATCACGGACATTGGAGGACAGTACGTTCAATCAATCATCCAAAACGTCCTGAAATGTAGTCAGCCGTACTCTTTTTCCCCGGATTAGTAAACAAATCTTTCGTCATGCCGAATTCAACGAGCTCCCCTTGATAAAAGAAAGCTGTATAGTCAGCAATTCGAGCCGCCTGCTGCATATTATGTGTCACGATAACGATCGTATACTCTTCCTTCAGCTTAAGAAGGAGTTCTTCAATTTTGGAAGTAGATACAGGGTCAAGCGCTGAAGTCGGTTCATCGAGCAGGAGTACACTTGGCTTTAAAGCCAAAGCCCTTGCAATGCATAAACGTTGCTGCTGCCCACCTGACAGACCTGTCGCCGAATGGTCGAGACGGTTTTTCACTTCATCCCATAACCCGACTTCCTTCAGGCAACTTTCTGTGGTCTCTTTCAGTATTTTTTTATTGTGCATCCCTGCAAACTTCAGAGGAAGCTGGATATTCTCACTGATTGACTTTGGAAACGGATTGGGCTGCTGAAAAACCATACCGATTTCCTTACGCAGCTGAACAACATCAATCTTTGAATTTAAAATATTATTATCACGATAAAGAATATTGCCCTCGCATCGGGCGGTTGGTATCAAGTCGTTCATTCGGTTAATCGTGCGGATGAATGTCGACTTGCCGCAGCCTGAAGGGCCGATCAGCGCTGTAATCGATTTTTCATGGATCGGCATATTCACATCTTTAACCGCATGATTGCTGCCGTAATAAATATTAACGTCCTTAACATCAATCTGTACCGGTGTCTCTTCGCTTTTACCCTTGGCAAAGTTTGCGATGTTGGTATCCAATTGAATCATCATTCAATACTCCCCCTCATGATTTTCCTGATAATTTTTGATTGATTACTTTTCCTAGTGCACGTGCCAGCAGGTTAAACAGCAGAACGCAGATAACAAGGACAGCAGCGGACCCATTTGCAACAGTCTGAATGTCTGGGATAATACCCGAAGTATTCACAGCCCAAATGTGAACCGAAAGTGTCTCAGCTGAACGGAACAGGTTTAACGGCGAAGTGGGTGCAGCAGGATTCCAGTTTGTGAAATCCAGACTTGGCGTAGACATGCCTGCTGTAAACAGTAAAGCCGCAGATTCGCCGAATACTCTGCCTGCAGACAGAATGATTCCTGTCAATATGCTCGGAAAAGCCGCCGGGAGCAGAATGGTTTTAATCGTGTGCCAGTGAGTGAGGCCGAGCGCGAGGCCGCCTTCTTTCTGGTGTAACGATAGAGAGCGGAAACCGTCTTCTGTTACACGCACAATTACCGGAAGGTTAAATACGGTGAGCGCAAGAGCACCGGAAAGTACAGAAAAATGAAACTGAAAATAATCTACAAAAACGAGCATCCCAAACATACCGACAACAATAGAAGGCAGAGATGCAAGCACCTCAACACAAGAGCGGATGAAAGATGTCATTTTGCCGGGTCTAGCGTATTCTGCAAGATAAATTCCGCCACTCGTCCCAATCGGCACAGTCAAAATCATCGTAATAATCAACACGTAAAAAGAATTCCAGAGTTGATCCTTGATCCCGCCGCCCGCTTGGAATGTACTGGACTCCGAAGTAAGAAAATGCCAAGAAATACTTGTCACACCATTGACTAATATATAGCCAAGCAACGCTGCGAGAATACCAGCCATGATCACGGCACAAAGAACAATGAGTGATAGAGCGATTCTATTCGTCACCTTGCTGCTCATCACGCATTCCTCCTTCTTGAGAGCATCCGAATAATTAAAATAAATATATAGGAAATAACAAGCAGAATCAGTCCAAGTGTCCAGAGGACATCGTTCGGTATGCTTCCCGCTGTCGTATCACCCATGCTCAATGTAATAATTGTCGTTAAAGTAGCCGCCGGATCAAAAATAGAGTGAGGCATCGTATTCGTATTGCCAATCACCATTTGAACAGCGAGCGCCTCTCCGAAAGCTCTTGACATACCGAGGATGATTGCTGTGACGAGACTTGAACCCGCTGCAGGGATGACCACCCGCCAGATGGTTTGCCACTTCGTTCCGCCTATGGCATAAGATGCTTCACGCAATGTATCTGGTACCGCGCGCAGGCTGTCGGCTGCAATGCTGGCAACGGTGGGCAATATCATAACGCCGACAACCAGCGCACCTGCAAGCAGATTAAAACCGGACCCTCCAAAATGCACGCGCATGAAGGGTACAATAACAGTAAGGCCGATCAAACCATAAACAACTGAGGGTATGCCGACAAGAATCTCTATCACAGGCTGCAATACTCTCTGGCCCCATTTTTTTGCCAGTTCAGCCATGAAAACGGCGCATCCAACAGCTACTGGTGTCGCGAAAACAGCTGCAAGCAGCGTTACTGCTAGCGAGCCGAAAATAAACGGGAACGCTCCATAAGAAACTTTTCCTGCTATCGATTGATCCGGATTCCATGTTGTGCCTGTAATAAATGACCAAAAATTTATATGGTCGACAACAAAAGATCGAAGCCCCTGTACAGTCAAAAATAGCGTAATCGCAACCACCGCAATAATCATGAGAAGAGCGCTACCATATATAACTATTTTGCCTCTAGTCTCACTATAATGGTCGATGAGGCCTTTCGCCAGCCCTTTTTCTCTCAATAAAGATGGTTTGGGAGATTTTCCCGGTGCTTGAGCGATTGCGGCCCTATTGATTTTCATCCCTACACCTCATTTTACTACTAATTATAAATACAACGGTAAGCGGGATGTAAAATACTAATCCCGCTTCGCCGTTTTTCTGCATAACATTATTATGTCAGTGTTGTATATTAAATTTAATTTTACTTTGCAGTTATTTTCCCAGTAGCATCACGCTGAACAGTTAACTTGTCCACCGCAATATAACCCTGAGCCGAAAGATCTTTGGTCTGAACAGTGCTGCTCATCATGTAATCGAGGAATGCCTTAGCCAAAGCAGAAGGTTTGCCTTTTGTATACATGTGTTCATAAGCCCAAACCGGGAACTTGCCGGAAGCAACGTTGGCTTCAGTTGCCTGTACACCGTCGATGGAAAGTGCTACTACTGATTTATCGCCAGGTGTGAAATAAGACAATGCGAGATAGCCAATAGCGCCAGGAGTCTGAGCGACAATTTTTTTAACCGTGTTCGAAGAATCCTGCGTAATGCCGTTAGCCGGTGTCTTACCATCCAAAGCGAACTGATCAAACGTTTTCCGTGTACCTGAACTTGCCGAGCGGTTTACCAATGTAATTTTAACATTTTTTCCGCCAACCTGGCTCCAGTTTGTAACCTGGCCAGTGAATACTTTCTGAAGATCAGCTTTTGAAAGATTTGTTACGCCTGCTTTTGGGTTAACAGCAGCAGTCATAGCAACAACAGCTACTTTGTAGTCCGTAAGAGCTTTTGCATCGATATTCTTTCCGTTTTCAGCAAAAATGTCGGAATCACCGATGTCAAAGTTTCCAGCCTGTACCTGGCTCAAGCCGGTGCCGCTTCCGCCGCCCTGAACATCAATCTGGACGTTAGGATTGTTGGCCATAAATTCTTTTGCGGCCTGCGCAGCTAACGGCTGCAACGCTGTAGAACCACCCAGTGTAAGTTTACCGGAAAGTGCCTTTGAACTCGAGCTTGAACTTGAAGAAGAGCTTGAACTGCTGCTCGAACTGCTGCTTGAGCTGCTTCCGCTGCCGTTCCCGCATGCTCCGAGAACAAGAATAACTGATAAAGCAAGGAGCAGGCCAAGCGTTAGCAAACTTTTCTTTTTCATAAGAAATTTTTCCCCCTCAGTTTTAACGTACCCTTATTGCACTACTAATAATAAAACGATAGTTTTAAAAACATATAAACGCAATGTAAATTTATTGTAAAGATGTGCAGCTTGTCACATATATAGTTTTCCCTGTCCGTTTTCAAATTACTCAAGAAAAAATAAAACTGATGAACTCAGAAAAAAATGGGATCATCAGCCATTATTATTTTAATTAAATGAATTTCATATTTCTTAGCCCTTATGCCCCAAGGGTTTCAAAATGCCAAAAAGGAAGTACCTCCCCAAGTCTTGTATAATGGTAATGGACTAGAAAACCAAAAAGAAGACTGGAGAGATACTGCCTGTGCCCATTATACGACAAATGAGTTTATTTGGCGTCCAGGAATTATTTGAAATGGAACCTACCCATCGCTATGACGCCATTATTTCAGCTTTGAATCTGGATAAAATCTACCATGCGGTAAGCAAAAAAACGCATCTTGGAGCACCTGAAGAATTAAACTATTCAGCCATGATTATTTCCGCTTTTATTCGGATTGTTGAACGCATTCCAACGATCAAAGACCTGATCAAACGACTCAATCAAGACATTGCTTTTAAACTGAACTGTGACTTTCTTGTTTCCGATCCTACCCCTTCCGAATCCTCCTATTCCCGGTTGATTACCAAACTGGAGGAGTCAAAGATCTTGGAAGTCGTTCAGGAACAAGTCATTGCCCAAGCCATCGCCGAAGGATTTATCAGGGACGATACCGTTGCCATTGATGCCACACATTTCGAAGCGCGTGATCAGGCCCCACCCAAAGAAGAAAAGCCGGACAAAGAGCCGAAAAAGCGTGGCCGAAAGTCCAAAGAGGAACGTGAAAACTGGCTCGCTGACCAAGCGAAAAAAGAAGCGAATCTGCCCCTTTTTGAAAAGAAAATTGAGGCTCAACTGGACGCTCCTCTTTCAGAGCTGCGTGCACAAGTTCCGAAAGACCCGAAGTGGGGCATTAAAAAGAACAGCGAAGGCAAGAATGTGTTTTGGTTTGGCTATAAGGGCCATTTAGCCGTGAGCACGACCAGCCAATATATTTTGCAGGCTTTGTTCTCCTCAGGCAACCTGAATGGCGGAAAGGCGGCCATTCCATTGCTTAAAGGAATAAAAGAACGGTTATCCTTGCCCACTTTACGTTATGAAACCATGGATGCCGGTTACGATTACGAACCGATCTATCAACAGATTTACACTATGGGTCATCAATCCGTGATCGCGTACAACAAACGGAATGAATCAAAGCCAGAAGGGTTCAATAAGTACTTCGCACTCACCTGTTTCAGAGAGCATGCTTATCGCTATGACAGCTATGATGCCAAGTATGAAACCTTAAAATATACGCAACCCAAAGAATGTGTGGATTGCCCACTAGCCCATGAAGGGATCTGTCAAAAAGTGTATAAATTAAAAATCACGACAGATCTTCGACGATACACGGCACCTGCCCGAGGATCTAAAGCATGGCGAAACATTTTTAAACGCCGAACTGCAGTAGAACGAGTAAACGCCTATTTGAAGGAATTCTTTCAACTCAACAATGTGCGTTACCGAACCGGAAAACGGGCAAAAGTACATTTCGATCTTGTGACATTGATTTACAATGCATCAAAATTAGCTGCAGACCGCATCAATGCTTTATTAAATCAAAAGTACCCAGCAGCATCATCAAAAAAGATTTAAAAAACAGCAAATTAGAAATTCTGCAAGTCTCTACTTTTTAAAAAAGAGCAATTATGAAATTGATTCAATTCAATATACTATATTGTTTCGAGTACCGCCTTTACCGATTCAACAGATTGATCCAAAGCGTCTTTTTCTTCTTTGGTCAGGCTCAGCTCAATGATTTGTTCAATTCCGTTCTTTCCCAGAACAACCGGGACACCCAGATAGATATCGCTGTAGCCGTATTCGCCATCTAGGCAGGCAATGGCAGGTACAATGCGCCGCTTATCTTTAAGTATTGATTCCGCCATTTGGAATAATGCTGCTGCCGGGGCATAGTAAGCGCTGCCATTCCCGAGCAAAGAAACAATCTCTCCACCGCCCTTCCTTGTCCGTTCAACGATCGCCTCGATTCGTTCTTTCGAGATCAGCCGATCAATCGGTATCCCCCCCGCATAAGAGTAGCGGATTAGCGGAACCATGCAGTCCCCGTGCCCGCCAAGAACAAATCCCGTAATATCTTCAGCTGAGAGATTCAGTTCTTCGGCGATAAATGTCCTGAAGCGTGCGGAATCTAAGACGCCGGATTGGCCGATTACCCGATTCTTCGGGAATCCGGATTCCTTGTAAACGGTGTAAGTCATCGCATCCACCGGATTGCTCAGCACAATAATTGTGCAATCAGGTGAATATTTTACAATATTCCGTGTCACTTCCTTCATAATACCTACATTGATAGATACTAGATCATCCCGGCTCATGCCGGGTTTCCGTGCTACTCCCGCTGTGATGATGACAACATCGGAATCCGCCGTTTCACTGAAATCTGAAGTTCCTGCAACTTTTGTGTCAAATCCGAGAATCGGCGCAGATTCAAGCATATCCAACGCTTTTCCCCGGGTCGGTCCCTCCATCTTCGGAATATCCACCAGCACGACATCAGCCAAATCACTCCGGGCAATAAGAAAAGCGGTTGTTGAACCTGTAAAGCCAGCACCTACAACAGCGACTTTTCTGCGGTTAACCGACATTTTAATTCCCCCTATCAGTGTTGACATCAGCATTCTGTTCCTCAATTGGATGCGCTGTCATTTTGAAAAAGCCTAATGCAGGATAGCTTCCCGAGAAGAAAGATCTTCTGCATGGCTCATTTCTTCATATTATGATACAGCAGCGGGTGTGGTTATCATGATACTTTATTTTCATAAATTGCTAATCACCGCGTCCGCGAACTCCGAACACTTCACTTCATTTGCTCCATTCATCAAGCGGGCAAAATCATAAGTCACAGTCTTCGATGAAATAGTCTTCTCAATAGCCCGCGTGATCATTTTGGCTGCTTCATACCACTTAAGATGCTCAAACATCAGGACACCGGAAAGAATGACAGATGACGGGTTGACTTTGTCCAGGCCGGCATATTTCGGAGCTGTTCCATGCGTTGCTTCGAATATGGCTATACCCGTTTCATAGTTGATATTGGCACCCGGTGCAATTCCGATGCCACCAACCTGTGCAGCCAAGGCATCCGAGATATAATCTCCATCCAGATTCATTGTGGCTATCACGTCGTGTTCCGCCGGCCGTGTCAGTATCTGCTGAAGAAAATTATCAGCGATTGCATCCTTGATGATAATTTTTCCGTCAGATTCCGCCTGCTTCTGCGCTTTGGCAGCAGCCTGCTTTCCCTCTTTCTCGGCTATGGCATCGAACTGTCTCCACGTAAATGTCTGATCCGGGAACTCTTTTTCAGCAAGATCGTAGCCCCAGTTTTTAAAGGCACCCTCCGTGAATTTCATAATATTTCCCTTATGAACCAGAGTGACACTCTTGCGTCCTTCACTGATCGCGTAGCGAATCGCAGCACGCACCAATCGGCTGGTCCCTTCTTTTGAAACCGGCTTAATGCCGATTCCGGAAGTCTCAGGAAAACGGATTTTACGAACATCCATTTCATCCTGAAGAAAACCGATCACTTTCTTGACTTCAGGAGTTTCCGATTCAAACTCAATCCCTGCATAAATATCCTCAGTATTTTCACGGAAGATAACCATGTCTACATGTTCCGGATGTTTTACCGGAGATGGCACACCGTGAAAATAACGAACTGGACGGAGGCAGGTAAAAAGATCAAGTTCCTGGCGAAGCGCTACATTCAAAGAACGAATTCCCCCGCCCACAGGCGTTGTCAGCGGCCCCTTAATGGCAATCACATACTTTCTAATCTCGTCAAGGGTTTTCTGAGGCAGCCATTCACCGGTAAGATCAAAAGCTTTCTGCCCGGCCAGTACTTCTTTCCAGACAATTTCTTTCCGGCCCTGATAAGCTTTTTTTACCGCGGCGTTGAAAACTCTCGATGCCGCCTTCCAGATATCCGGACCGATCCCGTCCCCTTCAATAAAAGGAATGATCGGATGTTCAGGAACATTTAAAATACCGTCTTCTACTGTAATCTGTCTTCCCTCTGTCACGTTCATGCCTCCCTGCATCAGCTATACTCCACTTTTATTATACCAGCTTTTGCCGGGATCGTCGGCATACTGTGCCATTTGTGTCCGGCATTTCTCAATGATCAGCGCTCACTCATCGCCAGATATGGACGGAGTCCCGGTCCGTTATACTCGGCCCTCGGCCTGATCAGCCGGTTATCACTGTACTGTTCAAGAATATGAGCCACCCATCCCGACGTCCTGCTCATCGCAAAAACCGGCGTAAATAGATCTTTCTCAATACCCAGCGCATGGTAAAGTGTTGCCGAGTAGAAATCGGTATTAGGCAGCAATCCCTTTTTTTCTCTAAGCAATTGTTCAATGCGCACGGACATTTCATAGTACCGGGCGTCGCCGTCCAATTTCGTCAGCTGATCAGCCATTTTTTTGAGAATTCGGGCTCTGGGATCGCCATTTTTGTAGACTCTGTGCCCGAATCCCATAATTTTCTCCTTGCTTGCCAATGCGTTTTCAATATAAAAATTCACGTTATCAAGAGATCCGATTTTCTCCAGCATATTCATTACTTGTTCGTTTGCCCCGCCATGCAGCGGTCCTTTCAGCGCCCCGATCGCCGAAGTCACTCCGGAATAAATATCGGAAAGCGTTGCAACACAGACACGCGCTGTAAATGTCGAAGCGTTCAACTCATGATCAGCATGCAGAACCAGTGCCGTATCAAACGCCCGGGTTTCAACTTCCGTCGGAATTCGGCCCTTCAGCATATAGAGAAAATTTGCCGCAAAGCCGAGATTTTTATTGGGAGCAACAGGTTCAGCGCCCTGCCGGATCCGTGCAAATCCGGCTACAATCGTCGCGATTTTTGCCTGGATCCGGATGGCCTTGTCTTTGTTTGAAAGCAGATCCATGCGATCGGCATCAGGATCAAGAACACCCAGAGCGGAAACTGCCGTCCTGAGGACAGCCATCGGGTGGACGGTCTGAAGCGGATATGCCTTGATCAATGCAAAAATCTCATTGGGCACACCGGCATTCTCAGCAAGTTTATTCTTGAAAATATCAAGCTGATTGTCTGTGGGCAATTCACCATTCCAAAGTAAATAGATACACTCTTCAAAATTAGAATGTTCAGCCAGATCTTGAATGCTGTAACCGCGATATGTCAGCACATCGTTAGTGATCGAGCTTATGGCCGAGGTTGTTGCAACAACGCCTTCCAGACCCTTGGTCGTTGTCATGGAATCCCCTCCTTGAGAAAATTCTAGATTCATTAGCAGGCCAGTTTATCTGTAAGCGCTTTATAAACACTGGCCTAAAAAAACAACCTTTCAAGTTGATTATATCTGTTTGCGGCGATGTTGTGAACAAAAAACACCTCCGGAATATTTTTCTACTCAAACAGAGCGTGAAGGCCTGGACATATATTCTTCATTCCAGCATAGCGTAGGAAATAAGGTGGGATGAATAGATGAGCGCTCCTAACGCTAAGCCCTTCAGAGATTATTTGTTCATGGTACTGCGCGCACTGCTTGTTGTTGCAATAATCGGGCTGGCACTGACCATCTCATATTTTGCCGTCCGCATGGCTCTGCCCTTCCTGATCGCCTGTCTGCTGTCCCTGTTCCTTAATCCGGTTGTGACATTCATTGTGAAGAAAACCGGTATATCCCGCGGCCTGGCTTCATTTCTTCTGCTCTTTCTTGTATTCTCTCTTGCCGTCAGTCTGCTGCTCTTCATCTCTATTGCATTGATTAGGGGCATCACCTCGCTCACAAAGACTGTGCCCGGACAGCTTGAGTCACTGTTTGGCGATCTACAGACATTATTTTTTACAAAACTTCTCCCATCCTGGGAAAAAGCAGTTCATATTTTCTCAGGACTCACGAGCAGCCAGCAGCGTTTGATACAGGTCAATTTTGAAAGCATGACCGGAACATTGATCAATTTTCTGAACGATTCTGCCACCAGGCTGCTTTCAAGTTTGACACAATTTGTATCCTCTCTGCCTGATACCCTTTTTTCAACTCTATTTATTTTTCTTGCGGCATTCTTTCTTTCCAAAGACTCGGAACAAATCAAAACAAGGTTATCTCATTTGGCTTATTTCTCAGCACTTCGAACACCGGCGGTAAAAATGTGGCAGGAGCTGAAAAAAACATGTAGCGGATTTGTACGGGCCCAGCTTATTCTTGTTACTTTAACTATGATTCTTCTATATTTCGGGCTCCTTGTTTTGAAAGCTGACCATCCGTTTACGATTGCCTTTATTTCAGGAATGGTCGATCTGATTCCTTATCTTGGGACCGGCATTGTTTTTATTCCCTGGATTCTGTACCAGTTTCTGATGCACCACTATTTTTATGCGATTGGACTGACGGCTCTGTATACTGCTTCAGTCATCCAGCGCCAGCTGATTGAGCCAAAGATTCTTGCAACCGGCATCGGACTGGATCCGCTTGTCCTGCTAATCGCACTTTACTTCGGATTCAGATGGCTCGGATTTGCCGGGCTGATTATCTCGCCCCTTACGCTCATCATGGTCAGAGTACTTTACAAGGCAGGTGCATGGCACTTGATCTGGAACTACATCACCGGAAACAAGACAAGTTAAATCCTTTTTCGAAATGAAATGAATGTAAAGTCGCCGCGACTGATCTTGTTCTGAAACCAGCGTGCTATCCTTTTTCTCATAAAACCTCTCAATGAAGGAATGAGCAGGAGCAGGCCGACAGCATCGCTGATGAGTCCCGGAATAACTAAAAGAAGTCCTCCGAGAATCAGGCAGAGACCATCCAGAAGCGGCCGCCCCGGAATAATGTGCATACTGAGATCATCCCTGATGTGCCGCAAAATCGACAGACCCTGTTTCATGACCGTCCAGATTCCCAGTACTGCACTGATTAACAGCAATAGAAAAGTGTTCAAAGCACCAAAATGCCTTCCGACCCAAATCAGAAGGCTGATTTCCGCCAGAAGATAAATGAAAAATACGATCAGTGCTATCCGAAGGCGGGATCCGGTATTAATAGACCGCATCATGACAGCTCCGCCTCGTTAAGGATCAGCTGATGCAGCTCCGGATCTTTTTTTCTAAGAGAAATCGGACGCATTTGTTCGTCAGTCCAGCAATGCAGGCTCGTGCCATCAACAAGCAGCGTGCCGTCCGCTTCTTTCATCACTTTATAGCTGAAACTCATCTTAACACTGTCATAATTTTTTATCGTGGTTTCAACAATGACCGCATCATCAAACAGTGCCGGTGAATGGTAGTGAACCTCGATTCCAAGTACCGGCATCATCAGCCCTCTTTCCTCTATCTGGCGGAAAGAAAGGCCGGACTGCTTAATCCAGTCCGTGCGGGCAACTTCAAACCAGATGACATACTGGCTGTGATGAATAATGCCCATTTTATCTGTTTCATTATATCTCGCTACAATCCTTGTCCTGGAAGTTTTCAAACAAAGCACTCCAATCTCTATAAAATTTAAGAGAAGGCACCCGCTTGGAGTACCCTCTCTTATCATAAACCTTGCTATTCATGAAGAAAAACAAAAAATTTCTTTCAGGTTTACGGGTTACTGTAGCCCTGTAGCTTTATTTTTAACAAAAACCAGTTTCTTAAGCTTCCGTCAAACTTTCACCAACACGATGCACTCTGAGAACGTTCGTCTTGCCAGCTGCCGCAACTGGAAGTCCGGCAGTGATAACGACCAGATCGCCTTCCTTGACAAGTCCGGATTTAATTCCGCTGTCAACGGCAATTTCAAACATTTCATCAGTTGTTTTAGCCATTTCGCTTAATACTGGCGTTGCACCCCAGATGAGGCACATTTTATGAGCAACACGTTCTGAATTTGTTACGGCAATGATCGGAGCTTTCGGACGATAGTGTGACACAACACGGGCAGTATAGCCACTGACCGTAGACGAAATAATTGCACCGACGTTAAGTCCGAGAGCGGTATGTGCTACTGCTTCGCCAATTGCTGCGGTAACAGTCGGTTCACTTGACTCGCTCAACTTGCTCAAGATGCCGTGATAATCCAGTGCCGTTTCAGTTTTGGTCGCAATATTGTTCATCGTCGTTACGGCTTCAACCGGCCATTTTCCGGAAGCCGTTTCACCGGACAGCATGATTGCGTCCGTGCCGTCGAAAATTGCGTTGGCCACGTCACTTGCTTCGGCACGTGTACAGCGTGGATTTCTGATCATTGAATCAAGCATCTGAGTCGCTGTGATGACCGTTTTGCCGACTTTGTTACACATCCTGATCAGTCTCTTCTGAACGAGCGGAACATCTTCCGGCGGAATTTCCACACCAAGATCTCCACGGGCAACCATCAGGCCATCGGAAACTTCAAGAATTTCATCGATGTTGTCGACAGCTTCCTGGCTTTCAATCTTCGGAAAAATATAAACGTCATTAGCGCCGTGTTCCTTGCACAATTTACGGATGGCAAGAACGTCGGATGCGTGGCGGACAAAAGAAGCGGCAATAAAGTCAATGCCCTCGCCAATTCCGAACACAATGTCATCTGCATCCCTGTCTGTCATGCCGGGAAGATTAATGCTGACGTTAGGAACGATAATGCCCTTTTTGCTCTTCAGAACACCGGTATTCATAATCTTATTATGAATCAGGCCTTTTTCCTTATCAATGCCTGTTACAACAAGTTCAACCAGACCGTCATCAATCAGGATTCTCGATCCGACGCTTACATCGTTGATTAATTCAGCATAAGTAATGGAGAATTTTTCTGCTGTTCCAGCAACTTCGGTTGTCGAAATGTCAACAGATTTTCCTTCTTCCAGCAGCACTTCCGGAGTTGCCATGTCATGTGTGCGGATTTCAGGTCCCTTTGTATCAAGCAGTATACCAATTGTCTTGCCGGTTATCTCCATTGCTTTCCGCAAATTGACAACCTTCTGATGATGCTCTTCATGATCTCCATGGGAAAAGTTGAAACGTGCAACATTCATTCCTGCATTGATTAGCTGAACCAAACGTTCAACCGTATCACTTGCAGGTCCCAGCGTGCAGACAATCTTGGTTTTTCTCATCATAATACCCCCAGCTTTTTTTGTAGAGATTGTTCAAAATATCACAAGAAACAGCAACCGAAAAAACCGGCAATCTCATTTTATCTGAACTTTCTCTTATATGGATAATTCTTTTGCCAACTGATAGAGACTTTCATCAAATTGATGCTTCTTGGTTAAGAGGTCAAGAATGTCATGAGCAACAATTTTATTATTTTGAATAGCAATCATCTTGCCCTTTTCACCGCTCAGAAGCAGCTCAACAGCCTTGCTGCCCATACGGCTTGCCAGTACGCGGTCAAAAGCGGTAGGTGACCCGCCTCTCTGGACGTGCCCGAGCACAGTCACACGGGTATCCATATTGGCCTTGGATTTGATTTCCTTGGCAATTTCATAGGCGCTGCCGACACCTTCGGCAACAACAATAATGTTATGCTTCTTGCCGCGCTCAATGCCGCGGTTCAGACGTTCAACAATCGTGTTAATGTCTTCCTTTTTCTCAGGGATCATGATTGTTTCCGCACCGTCAGCCAGACCAGCCCATAAAGCAAGATCGCCGCATCCACGGCCCATGACTTCAATAATGAACCGACGTTCGTGGGAAGTTGCTGTATCCCTGATTTTGTCGATCGCATCAATGATTGTGTTCAGCGCAGTGTCAAAGCCAAGTGTGAAATCTGTCTCCGGAATATCGTTATCGATAGTTCCAGGGATGCCGATTGTCGGGAAGCCTAGCTGAGTCAGCTTGACACCGCCCATGAAGGAACCATCGCCACCAATAACGACAAGCCCTTCAATGCCAAATTTTTTCAGCTGTTCAATTGCAATGGCACGGCCTTCCTCAGTCTTAAATTCTTCACAACGCGCAGTATAAAGAATTGTTCCCCCGCGCTGTACGATGTCCCCGACATCGGCTACTCCAAGTTTCTTGATATTGCCGGTAATCAGCCCTTTGTACCCGTGATAAACGCCATAAACTTCGACACCGCGATAAATGCCCGCCCGAACAACGGCACGAATCGCCGCGTTCATTCCAGGAGCATCACCGCCGCTCGTCAGAACGCCAATCTTCTTAATCACAACTGTCACCTCATTTTTTTCCCATTTACTGTTTTATTGATAAATATGAAAATGCTGAATGATTTGCCGCATGACCTTGAATGGTGTCGAAATCGCCGATTGCCCGGTACTTTGCCAAGCGCTGTTCCCGTATCTGTTCCCCCGTCATCCCGTCAAGTTCCGACAGGGTTTCACACAAAGCTTCATCGATAAACTCCGACTGTCTTTTCGGGTCATGATGTGCACCACCCAAAACCTCCGGGATTAGTTTATCAATAATGCCGAGTTTTTTCAAATCCGATCCGGTAATTTTCATCGATTCGGCAGCTTTCTCAGCCTGTCCCGCATCTTTCCACAGAAGCGCTGCGGCGCCTTCCGGGGAAATCACCGAATACCATGAATTTTCGAGCATCAGCATCTTATTTCCGACACCAATTGCCAGGGCGCCGCCGCTTGCGCCCTCGCCAATGACTACGCTGATGACGGGAACAGTGAGCCATGACATTTCAAACAGGTTTCTTGCGATTGCCTCACTCTGTCCGCGTTCCTCTGCAGCTTTGCCGGGAAAAGCACCTTTTGTGTCAATAAATGTTACGATCGGCCGATGGAACTTTTCTGCCTGTTTCATCAGCCGCAGAGCCTTGCGGTAGCCTTCGGGATGCGGCATGCCAAAATTTCTTTTTAGATTTTCTTTTGTATCCCGTCCGCGTTGCTCGCCGATCACCGTTACAGGATGGCTGTGAAATTTCGCGATGCCGGCAACAATTGCGGCATCATCGCCGTAAAGCCGATCACCATGGCATTCAACAAAATCATTAAAAAGCAGTGGAATATAATCAAGGGTAGTCGGACGCTGCAGGTCTCTTGCGATCTGTACACGCTCCCATGGCGTCATATTGCTGTAGGTCTCTTTTTCGAGTTCCGCCAGGCGATCCTGCAGATGATTCAGTTCATCCGAAAGATCGATGTTTTTTTCATCCATGAACTGTTTCAGTTCTGTGATTTTATCCTTCAGTTCATTGATGGGCTTTTCAAACTCTAATTCCGGTCCCACCCGCAGCACCTCCTTCAGCATGTATTGATAATACATTCGCCAGAATCTGCTTCATTTCACTGCGCGGTACAACCTGATCCAGCTGTCCATGTTTCAGTAGAAATTCGGCTGTCTGAAAATCTTCAGGCAGCTCCTCACCAATGGTCTGTTCAATGATCCTTCGGCCGGCGAAACCGATCAAGGCGCCCGGTTCTGCAAAATTGTAATCGCCAAGAGAGGCAAAACTGGCGGAAACACCACCCGTCGTTGGGTGGGTCATGACCGAAATATAAAGTCCGTCGTGTTTACTAAAAATTTTCAGTGCAGCACTCGTTTTCGCCATCTGCATCAGGCTGAGCATGCCTTCCTGCATACGTGCGCCGCCTGATGCAGCGAAAATAAGCAGTGGAAGCTTTTCTTTATCGGCATATTCAATCACACGGGTAATTTTTTCGCCGACCACGGAACCCATGCTGCCCATCCTGAATCCCTTGTCCATAATCGCGACAGCAGCATTTAATCCTTCGATTCTGCCTCTTCCTGTCAGCACCGCTTCGTTCATTTTTGTTTTCAGTCTGTCTTTCTCAAGCTTATTCATATAGTTTGGAAACTGCAGTGGATTTTTTGAAATCATGTCTTTATCAAACTCTTCAAAAGAACCGCTGTCAAAAATCATCTCCACGCGGTCAAATGCCCCGAGAGGATAATGATACCCGCAGGACTGGCAGACATACAGATGCTTTTTTAATTCTTTGACGTACATGATTTTCTTGCACTTCGGACATTTCATGACAATGCCTTCAGGAACATCCTGTCTGGCCTGCGCCGAAGGAACCGTGGCATACTTTTTCTTTTTAACAAAAAAATCCTTTATCAAGTATATCACCCTCTATCTTGTTCAAGATAAAATTGCAGGCATCTCACCGACAATTCATTTTTTCTTCACTGATTATTCATTGAATCGTCGATTGTTTCCACCATATTTCGCAGTTTTTCGACTGAATTATCAAATTGCTAAAATAATGCCATATGGATCAGGGAGCCTTTTTGTGGCGGCTTACTAGCATGACGAAACGCTCCCAAACTTCATTATTATAACAGAGGAGCCCACAAATATTAAGAAAAAATCCTGCCGGACCTGATTGACACATTTTCTGTGCCAAGCAGTCTGCGCATATTTTCTATAAAGTCACGATTCAGTGAAACCGAAAATTGAGGAGCCAGGGCCATCGTTTTCCCATCGCGTTCATAATAAAGAACTACCCGGTGGATGCCATTGGCGTTTCCTATGGCCGTTTTCAGCTGAACTAATATTTCCGGGCGATGATGTTTCCTGTCGATTTTAAAAAAGAGGACAGCATTCTTCTTTTGTAAGTAATTCTGTAAAGTTTCCGCACGTACGACGTTAAGCTGGAGGCCTTCTTTCCTCTTTTTTTCGGATATACTGGCTTCAATAACCAACAGCCAGTCATTTTGGAGGATATTTTGATTTTTTTCAAAACACGCCGGGAAACAGACCGCATCTGCGGTTCCGGACTCATCGCTCAATGTCAGAAAAGCCATGGACTGGCCTGCTTTCGTCCGAATTATTTTCGACTCCTCCACCAGCACGGCAAGATATACTATCCGGGATTGATGGGATTGATCCATCCGACCAGCCTGCCCGATCGTCAAAAATCCGGGAGGCATCCCTTTCCTGAACCGTTCCAGTGGATGGGAAGACAAATACATGCCGAGTGCTTCCCGCTCATAGTGAAGTTTTTCCTTGGACGTCAGAGGAGGGACTTGCGTATAATCCTCTTCCCTGCTATCCGTCAGCCGCAGCGTCCCCTGGCCGGCAATATTCTTCTGTTCTTCTTCCCCCGAGCGGATCGCAAGGTCAAGCGTTGCCAGTAAAACTGCCCGATCCGTTCCGAATTCATCCATCGCCCCTGCAAAGATCATTGATTCAATGGCCTTCCTGTTCACCTTGCGTAACGACACTCTTCGGCAGAAATCATAGAGTCCCTGGTAGGCACCGCCTGTTTCACGCTGGTTCAAGATTTCATCAATCGCGCCTCCACCCAGATTTTTTATCGCTGAAAGGCCGAAACGTATTGCTCGTCCTGAAGGCTCGAAGGTTTTAAAGCTCTGATTAACCGATGGAGCAAGCAGTGCGATTTCCGATCTGCGTATTTCCTGCACAGCGGCATTCATTTTATCAGGATTCCCGGATATGCTTGAGAGGTGGCAAGCCATAAATGCCTGAGGATAGTGAGCTTTCAGATAGGCCAGCCGGTAGGACACGAAACCGTAGGCCACGGCATGCGACCGATTGAATCCATAATTTGCAAAACGGACAATCAGATCAAAAATCTGGCTGGCAGTTTCCAGGCTGTAATTATTTTTCTGGCTGCCACTGAGAAAGTCTTTTTTCTGATCTTCCAGCATGTTTCTTTTCTTTTTCGCCACGGCCCGCCGCAGAATATCCGCCTGACCGAGTGAATAGCCCGCCATTTTTACGGCAATCTGCATGATTTGTTCCTGGTACACAATCACACCGTAAGTCGGTGCAAGTATCTCCTCCAGATCAGGGTGCGGATAGATGACCGGTTCATCCCCGTGCTTCCGTCTGATATAACGATCAATGAATTGGACCGGGCCCGGCCGATACAGCGCAATAACAGCTACTACGTCCTCAAAGTCAGTAGGTTTCAACTTGCGCAGAACCTGTCTCATCCCTTCGGATTCAAGCTGAAAAACTCCGGTCGTCTCGCCAAGCCCAAGCATCCTAAATGTCGCCGGATCCTCCGCGGGGATCATTTCTGCTGTGAGCCGCTTCACGGAAAGAACGGAAACTCTCCTGATCACCTCTCTAAGAAAGGTCAGATTGCGAAGGCTCAGAAAGTCAATTTTCAACAGGCCCAGTGATTCCAAAACTTCCATTGGGTACTGTGTCACCGGAATACCGTCGTGCCCTTCCTGAACAGGGACTGTATCCGTCATTGGATTGTCACTGAATACAACCCCCGCAGCGTGGATGGACGTATGGCGCGGAAGTCCCTCGATTTGTTTTGCAAGATTAAAAAGTGCTGCCGCATCTTCCGAATCGCGGATCATCGCCTGCAGCTTCGGCGATTCCTTCAGAGCTTTTTCAAATGTCATTTTCGGGAGGGATGGAATCAGATGCGCCATTCTGTCGACCAGGCGCGGATCCGAATTCAGCACCCGGCCGACATCGCGGATAGAGGCTTTTGCTGCCAGCGTTCCGAACGTAATGATCTGGGCCACATGATCTTTCCCATATTTTTCACAGGCGTAAACGATCATTTTATCCCGGTCCACATCCGGAAAATCCATGTCAATATCCGGCATCGTAATCCGTTCTGGATTCAGGAATCGTTCAAACAGCAGGTGATACTTAAGCGGATCTACCTCAGTAATAGCCAATATGTACGCGACCAGTGATCCTGCGGCCGACCCGCGGCCGGGGCCGGGCGTATAACCGGATTCTCTGGCATGGCGAATCAGATCGCTGACAATCAGAAAGTAATCATTAAACCCCATCTGGCCGATAATTGCCAGTTCTTTTTCCAGGCGCTGCCTGACCTGTTCTGTAATCACCGGATATTTTTGCAAAAGTCCGTGCTCACACTGCTCCCTCAGAACCTGTTCCGAAGTTTTTCCTTCAGGCACGGGAAAAGCGGGAAGCCGCATGCGTCCGAATGAAAAATCGAGATGACACTCTTCAGCAATCTGCCCGCTTATCTCAATTGCCTCAGGCATGTCGGAAAATCGCCGGCCCATTTCAGCCGAGGATTTAAAATCGCTGTCGGCTTTTTCATTGATCAGATCATCCTCAAGCTTCGCACCGCTGTCAATGCATCTCAGGCATGAAAACGCCCGGGCATCGCCAGCGTCTAAATATTGAATGCTGTTTGTCGCAACGAGCGAAAGCGAAAGCGACCGGCCCAGTGTTCTTTTTGCCTGTTCCGTCTGATCACCGCGAACAGATCCGCGGCGCTGGCACTCCAGATAAAATCTGCCGGGAAACATCGCGCGGAATTGCTTTGCAATCATTTCAGCCTGCTGCACTTTTCCTTTTGAAAGAAGAAGATCAATGATGCCGTCCCTGCCGCCGGATAGAGCGATCAGACCCTCTGAATATCCGGCAATTGATGAGATTTCAACGCATCTTTCCTTCTGGCACTGGACAAGCGATGCCAGCTTAACAAGATGGACATATCCCGCATGATTTTCAGCAAGCAGGACAATGGCACCTGTATCCTGCCCGTTTCTATTCAAGTGATCATCGCCCGTGCCGGCAGCAATCGAAAGTTCCATGCCAATCACCGGATGGATGCCTGCTTTTTTGCATGCATTATAAAACGGAATCACGCCATATAAAACATTTTTGTCGGTCAGCGCAAGCGAAAGCTGTCCTTCTTTCTTCGCCCGTTCAACAAGTTCGCCAATGCGGCATGTGCTGTTGAGCAAGCTGTATTCACTGTAGACGTGTAAATGTGCAAAGGGCATGCTGCTTTCTCCTCCCCATCCGGTTTCTTCATTCGATCCGCCGAAAAATCACTTGTGTGAAATTTTATTAGCCTGAAAAATAGCGCACGCCTTCCAGATTCCCTCAGGCTCTCAGGCAGTCTGTCTGCAAAGCGCTTCAAGATCGGCAATCAGCCTATCCGCTTCCTCCCAGCTGTAAACCGTTGCACCTGATGCCAGGGAATGGCCCCCTCCATGATAGTTTGCGGCAAGCTGATTGATCACCGGCCCTTTTGACCGAATGCGGGCGCGGATCAGCCCCTCCTCTTCGGAAAAAAGAACCCATGCTTTCAGTCCCTTTGTATTTGCAAAACAATTAACCAGTGCCGAAGCATCAGATGACTGCAAATTGAAGGAATGAATCAAATCCTGAGACAGTTTTATAAAACCGAGGCCTTCGCCTGTCAGTGTAAAATGCTGAAGCACATATCCATTCAGACGGACCAGATCCAATTTTCTTTCATAAAGCGTGTCAAAGAATTTTTGCCGGTCAAAGGGCTGCTTCACTAATTCGGCAGCTGCAAGGAATGTTTCTTTAGTCACATTGCTGAACTGGAAACGCCCCGTATCCCCGACAATGCCTGCAAACAGCAGCCTTGCCGCCTGTTCGGTCAGAACAAATTCTGGATGGTTTCGATAAATGGACGTGATCATCTCGCTCGTTGAACTGGCTTCCGGCTCTACCCATTGGGGTTCTCCATAAGAGTCAACAAGTGGATGATGATCTATTTTTATGATGCGGGCACCGCTGGAATACCTTTCGTCTGAAACACGTTCCCGGTTTGCCGTATCGCACACAATCACCAATGCACCTTGGTAAAGGGTATCGGCAATTTCATCCATTGGCAAAAGGAAACGCAGATCATCGACTTCCTCGCCGACAATAAAAACCTGTTTTCCAGGAAAATTGTCCCGAATCAGGCAAGCCATCCCGCCCTGAGAACCAAGCGCATCCGGATCGGGCCTGACATGCCGGTGGATAATTATAGTGTCAAAGTGGCGGATCTGTTCAAGAATCTCATCAATCAATTTATGCTCCTCCAAGTAGCTAAAATTTGTTGCCGTGGCTCGGAATGCGCCACTTTGAAACTAAAACCTGTCTATAAACTGAACAGTCAGCAATGCTTTTCCACAGATCTGACCGTCAACAAATAACTCTATATCAAGTTTCCCATTGCGCCGCGTCTTTTCCAGAACTTTAGGCAGAACGGTCACTGTCTGTTCAATCTGCACGGGTTTAAAGAAATAAAAGGAAAGGTTGTCCGCGACCAGATCGCCTTTTTTTAAATGACTCAGAACACGCCTTCCGACAGCAGTGATCATCGACGTCATAATTCCGTACGAAAGAAAGCCGAGATAATCCGTCATCTGCGGCGACACAGAAAAACTGAAGGCATAGCGATCGTCCTCAGACAAATCCTTTAGGCTTGCCGAAACCAGATCCTCAACTGTTTCGCCCATCTGGGGCTGCTGCTGAACCATCTGCAGTGCCTTCAGAACATCCCGTCTGGTGATAATGCCAAGCAAATGTTTCTGTCCATCAACAACCGGAAGACATTCAATACCTTCCCAAATCATGCGGTGAGCAGCGGCAGCAACTGAAGTCGTTGGGCTGACTGTTAGTGGTTCCGGTGTCATCACCTCATGAATGAACCCAGCCTCTGAATGCGCCATAACATCTTTCATGGCCACAATGCCGACTACTTTCATTTTTTTATCAACAACCGGAAATCTGCTGTGCGACGTCAACCGGTTAAGTTCATGCCATCTTGCGGGCGGATCTTCACCCAGAAGAAAATGTGTCTTGGGCAGGGGAATCAGTATATCGGAAACATGGACAATTTCTTTCTTGATCAGTTGATCATATATTGCTCGGTTTATTTTTGCTGCTACCGTAAAGGTATCATATGACGTCGATATAACCGGCAACTGCAGACGGTCGGCAAGGCTGCGGATTTCATCACTTGCTTCGAAACCGCCTGTAATCAGAACCGCCGCGCCTTCAGTCAACGCATAGCGATGCACGGTATCCCGATTACCCGCAATCATCAGATCATTAGGACCTATATACCTCTTCATCGCATTCAGTTCCATGGCACCGATCACGAAATGGTTCAGTGTTTCTGACAGACCACTCTTTCCCCCGAGCACCTGCCCATCCACGATTTTAACGACGGAATCAAAGGTCAGTTTTTCTATATTCTGTTTTTGCTTTTTTTCAATGCGGATCGTGCCCACGCGTTCAACGGTACTGACGAAGCCCTGAATTTCAGCGTCTTTAATTGCGCGGTAAGCTGTGCCTTCACTGACATTTAAATTTTTCGCCGTCTGGCGGACTGAAATTCTGCTGCCGGTATCCAAATTCTGGATATATTTTAAGATCTGGTCGTGCTTTGTTTCCGTCTCCACGTCATTTACCCACCCTTTCCATATGCGGCTCTTTCAAAGCTCCATGGACTGACCGGGTTCAAGGACGATTCCATTGCCATTCAACCGGCCGGTAAATTTCGCCGGATCCTGGCGAATGACAGGAAATGTGTTGTAATGAACAGGGACAACTTTTCCTGCCCTTAACCATTTCGCTGCAATCAATGCATCATCGGGTCCCATGGTAAAATTATCACCGATTGGCAGAAATGCGAGATCAATGTTGTTTTGTTCGCCGATCAATTTCATGTCAGAAAAGAGAGCTGTGTCACCCGCATGATAAATAGTTTTCCCTTCAAGATCGAGGAGCAATCCCGCGGGCATGCCTGTGTAAACAATTTTTTGATTGGCCGTTTCTGTCACGCTGGATCCGTGGAATGCTTGCGTCAGCTTCACTTTGCCAAAGGGGAACTGATATGCGCCCCCAATGGACATCCCGTGCGTTCCGAGACCTTGCCATTCAAAATAAGTTGCAAGTTCAGCCACTGCAATAACCAGTGAACCGTCACGTTCAGCAATCTCCCGGGTATCCAGAGTATGATCGCCATGTCCATGTGTAAGTAATATCGCATCAATTTTAGGCAAGTCATTGATTGTTGTCTTTGCCAGACTATTTCCGGAAATGAATGGATCAATCAGCAGGTTCGCTTTCATTGTTTGGATAAGTACCGTCGAATGACCAATATAAGTGATTAACATACGATTTACCCCCGTTCACGTTTGAAATGCCGCAGCATCCGAAATTGACCTGCAATCCGGATCCTTTTTCAAAGGCTTTGTTAAACTAATCTGTTGCTTTTCGCTCCACGCGCTCGCTGTTCCCGCAGGAGCCTCGCACCTTCCAATCAATGGGCTGGTGAAACCAACATTGAACTTTAACACAGCCCCTTCAAAAAAAGTATTTTGCAAACTGAACCATACTGGTTTTAATAGATTTATTATACACTACACTCAGGATAATTCGGAGGAAAGCGTCCGTGTGAAGAACCGGCCAAATAAAAAATCGTCAAATTGTTCCAGCTATTGATGACCGCTGTGTCTCTTATTGTGATACATTAAAGGTATTATTATTTCATTGGAGTGACCTCAGTGGCAGATAAAATTACAAAAATTGAAATGTGGCTTCAGAATCACGAGGGTAGGTTTGCCTATATCGCCGACCCAACCAACGTTTTCTACCTGACACAGTTTAAATGCGACCCTCATGAACGGTTTCTGGGACTTTTTGTGTTCCCGGACGCGGAACCCTTAATGATCTGTCCCGAACTGGAAGTAGGGCAGGCCCGTGCATCTGCATTTGGACATGAGGTGATTGGCTACCGTGACGATCAGGATCCGTGGACTTTTGTGCGGAAAGCCCTTGAAGATCGAAAACTTTCATCCGGAAAGATATTTATCGAACCGAGTACACTGCCTTTCAGAAAAGCCATGGCAGTGAAAGAACTTTACCCGGATGCCTCTTTTTCTTCAATTGAGTCTTTTCTTGCCTCGATGCGGAAAATAAAAGATAGCGCTGAGTTAGCAGCCATGAAAAAAGCCGGGGAGATTGCCGACAACGCGGTCAAACTTGGCGTTGAAGCAATTAAAAAAGGCCGGACCGAACAGGTTATTATTGCCGAGATCGAACATGAGCTGGCAAAACACGGTTACTCGGAAATGGCGTTTGACACCATGGTTCTGACTGGTGAGAACAGCGCGGCACCGCACGGCCATCCGGGCAGCCGCCAGATCAAGGAAGGCGACTTTGTCCTGTTTGACTTGGGTGTCGTCATTGACGGTTATTGTTCGGATATTACCCGAACCGTTTGCTATAAATATATTTCTGATGAGCAGAAAAAAATATACGATGCGACACTTCGGGCGAATATGGAAGCAATCAAAGCCGTACATGAAGGACTTCGCATTGGGGACCTCGACGGCGTAGCAAGGAAAGTGATTACCGACGCAGGTTACGGTGACTATTTTACACATCGGGTCGGTCACGGTCTCGGCTTGGGTGAACATGAAGAACCTTCCATGAGCGCGGATAATGACCAGACGCTTCAGAACGGAATGGTATTCACCATTGAACCCGGAATCTATCTTCCCGGTGTTGGCGGTGTCCGGATTGAAGACGATGTCTATCTGAGTGAGAAAGGACCGATAACTCTGACTCACTATCCGAAAGAATTGCAGATTATTTCCTGATATACGGTAGATCGAATCCCTGTTTTCACAAAAATAAGAGTTAAGGCTGTCTCCCCGGCCGGAAAAGCCGGTTGGGGAGACAGCCTCTTTGTTTATGTGCAGTTCCGCGCCGTCACGCATTCAGTTTTAGAGTGGAACCAATAAGTAAACGGATAATAGCTAAAGTTTTTAAGCAGTCATGACTCGTTAGCGCTTCCGGATTCCGCCTGATTCGGCACACCCGCGCCGGCTCACTGGCATAGCGTCGAAACAGGAAGCCCAGGTCACCCCGATAATCTTTCTGCCACGGTTTCTGCTTAACTGGAGTATCACCTTAAGCGGATAGAGATAGCCGCGTTGAGCCCAACGAGAATATTCAATCTTAAATCCCATCTTCAGGTCAACGTAAAAACAGAATGCCATATGCTCCCAGGCGCAGAGGAACCAGCCGGAATAATGATCCTCCGTTTTTTTCATATATTCTGATGTTGTTTGGACAGCCGTACAGTATCTCTTGCAATCATAACTTCTTCATTTGTAGGAATGACAAGCACCTTAACGGGAGAATGCGGGGCGCTGATCAATGTTTCTTCGCCGATTGCTTTGTTCCGGTCATGATCACCATACACACCCATAAACTCGAGCCCGCTCATCACTTTTTCACGGATCATCGGGCTATGTTCCCCGATTCCCGCGGTAAAAATAATTGCATCAACCCCGGACATTTTTGCCGCATAGGAACCTATATATTTCTGTATGCGTTCGATGAACACATCGATGGCAAGTTTGGCGCGCTTATTCCCCCGCTTCGCTTCCTTCTCAATGTCCCGGAGGTCGCTGGAAAATCCGGTCAGGCCAAGCAGCCCGCTTTTCTTATTTAAGACATTCACAACTTCAGTCGCATTCATACCGGTCTTATCCATGATATAGGGGATCAGAGCGGGGTCGACGTCCCCGGAACGCGTCCCCATGGTCAGCCCCGCGAGCGGAGTAAATCCCATTGAAGTATCAATCGATTTTCCGCCTTTAACTGCTGTGATGCTGGCCCCATTCCCGAGATGGCATGAAATAAGGCGAAGTTTTTCGATCGGACGGCTCAGTAGTTCTGCTGCCCGGATTGTCACATATTTATGGCTCGTTCCGTGAAAGCCGTATTTTCTAACCCCGTATTCCGTATAATATTCGTATGGCAGACTGTACAGATATGCTTCGCTACCCATGGTTTGGTGGAAGGCGGTATCAAAAACAACCACTTCCGGCACGCCCGGAAGCACTTCGCGAAAGGCCCTGATACCAACCAAGTTGGCCGGATTATGCAGCGGCGCCAGTTCAGAGAGGTTTTCAATTTCCCTAATGACTTCATCCGTAACCAGTGCCGAATCATTAAACGTTTCACCGCCGTGAACCACGCGATGTCCGATGCCATCGATTTCTTTCAACGAACGGATGATTTTCAAGGAAGTCAGTTTTTTAAGAAGTTCCCGGACCGCTTCTTCGTGATCAGAAATCGAAGCAATCTCCTGCACTTTTTCCCCTCTGACACTGATCGTAAAGATGGAGTCCGACAAGCCGATTCTCTCGACGGAGCCCTTTGTAATCAGCTCTTCAGCGGGCATATCCAGAAGCTGAAATTTTAGTGAAGAGCTGCCTGCGTTGATTGCCAGAATTAATGCCATGCCTTTAGCCCCCTTATCATCTCATACCGAGCGTCCTGCAAACCAGCGATCCAGCTGCGCCATAAAGCCGCGCATTGCCTGTTCATCCATGAAATCAGGCATTTCTGCCAGTAGAGCCTGTTTGTGGGGCGTAACATTCTGCCCTTTTTTCTGCATCAGCAGGATACTCTTCGCCGCTTTTCCATCCTTAAAAAGCGAAAGAGGCAGCTGAAGAAGGGCCAGAATGATTGCATGTTTTTGCAGAAAGTCATGAAAACGGCGCTCCCGGTCATCTGCAAATAAGCGATTGGGTATCAGATAAAGCAGATAACCTGCTTCTTTCAAATATTTCAACCCCTGCTCAATAAAAAGAAAATGCGTGTATGCTTTTCCATTAATCCCGTTCAGTTCATAGCTTTCAGCCGTCTCCTGATCCGGGTAGTATCCAATCGGAACATCGCAGACCGCAAAATCCGTCGGTTCAGTAAGAATGGGTTTAAGTCCGTCCTGATGAAAAAGATGAATATCTTTTTGCTGCAGATTTGCATTTGTATAAGCCAGTTTGATCAGCAGATCATCCGTGTCCGCGCCATAGGCTTCTACATGATCTGCTTTCGTCTGATTCAGAATTCCAGTCAGAAGATTGCCCGTGCCAACTGCAGGATCCAATATAGTGAAAGGCGCTTGTTCCGCCAGCAGAGCCACAATATGTCCAATCAGCATGACTAAAGCATCCGGTGTCATCTCATGGCCCGGCTTCGGATCAGCCTTCATGCCCTTAAGTGCGGCGAGCTGGAATGCTCTCCGGACATCCTCGGCTGTCATCTGCTCACGAAAAAAAGAGGCATAAAGCGGACGGAGCTGATCGCTCAGCGCCCCCTCACTGACTGTATCATTGTATATGTCTTCTCCGGCCCTGCAAAGTCCTTCAAGATAGGAGATATGACTCTTATTTTGAAGCAGCAGAGCAGAACGGTCAAGGATTGAAAATAGGTCACTCACCAGCGATGTTTGCACTTCGATTTCCTCCATCATTAAGTAAACGCTTACAACAAAAAATATACATTAAAGAAGCCGAATTACAATTGTTGAAGCTACCATTGGTAAAATGCCGGCAGAAAACGCAATCAAAGAAGCCTCAGGCATCCCGCACGCAGCAAATTCATTTTCCGTTAAATCTACCTGCTTTCTGCCAAAAGGCACCTGATTCAACTTCAAGATCACTCCCCCTTACCGGCAACATCCATTGAAAAAATAAGTATTTCAAAACTTCCGGGACACATTCAGACTTTATAATCTAATTTTAGCGACAGAATAATAAGAACGCAAGCTGTACTTGTTGCAGCAAACCAAATGTTAAAAGACAATAATGATTTACGTTTTAAGAACAATGAAGTTTCAGCGCCAGAAATGAAAAACCGAAACGAAGGCCTGATTATCCTCCATTTCGATTCATTCTGCGGAATAAATTAACGGCAATGATTTTTTTTAAAATTCTTCTTCATCTTGCCAATCACTTCTATGTCTTTTTCTGCGCGGTTTAATTTCTGGTTCATCACTGCCTGCTTTTTCCAGAATCTCTTTTATTTTGTCAACCGTCTGAGGCGCAAGATCAATCATCCGCTCGTACAGATGAGTGCTGTTATCCAGATGTATGGTTTTCACACCTTTCGGGCCAACGATCAGAAACGCAATGGGGGTAATTGATACACCGCCCCCTGCACCGCCGCCGAAAGGCAGATAGGCTTCCGTTTCCTCGCTTGGTTCCTCATCCGGATTTTCATTTTGCGTATTAAATTCACTCCCGCCGGCAACAAAACCGAAACCGACTCTGGAGATTGTAATAATCATATGGCCGTCTTCGGTCTCAATCGGATCACCGATGATCGTTTTGACATCGATCATCGACTGAAGGTTTTCCAAAGCTGTTTTCATGAGCCCTTGTATCGGGTGATCTGCCATGTCTATTCCCCCCCTTTCAGCTGCCGCCTGATTTTCCTCATCATACTTATAGCTTCTCCCACATTCAGAGACATCATGCATGAGAATTGGGATGCAAATCGCTGTTCCTGAAAAAGGGGAACGACCTCAACGTGCGGCCGATCGATGGACATTTTTCCGATCAGCGGCATAATCATTGACTTAGCCGACCAGATCATACCGCAAAGAATAGCCGTATCCCGCGCATCGCCGGATCCAAAAGATGTTCTCCATAAGAAATGGCTGAGGCACAATTTATCCGAAAGATGGAGGGATCGAATAGTACCAGCCGTTTTAAGGGACAAGCGATACCAGTCACTCAGGGACTTGACTATGCTTTGGTCCGCATGGTGCTCACCAGACACCATGCTGGATTCATGCAGCTCTTCAATGGCTTTCTTAATCTTTGCCGGATCAGCTTTGAACGAAAAAAGTTCCTTCTGCCAAAAGCCAAACTTTATTGAGAATTGGGCGGTTTCTGCATCAACCAGACCGTCAACTTTAATCGTCAGCGTGCTTCTCCAAATGACAAACACGAGAATAAACAATGCGGCCAGCAGGCATAAAATCGCTATGAGAATAATCATCATCCATTTTCCACTTCCGGACAGGTGCAATAAATTCCGTCGCAGGATTAAAATACCATTTATTAGTGTCTGCTCATGCACAAAAACTATCCTGTTTATCCATGGAAAACTGAACCGAATTAAGGAAAAATCGAACCGAATCGAGTTAAAAACGAACGGAACGTGTAAAAATTGGCATTTGCATCAGTTAGTCGAGATTTTTTGCTTTTTCACGCTGGAATTCACTTTTTTCACGGTGACGTTGCTCCAGAACGCGCAACACTCGGTCAAATCCGACTTTCTGCTCGCGAAGCATGACCAGCGTATGATAGATCACGTCTGAAACTTCCCATTCCAGCTCGGCAACCGACCGGTTCTTGGCGGCGATAATTACTTCGGAAGTTTCTTCACCAATTTTTTTCAGAATCTTGTCGATACCTTCGTTAAAAAGATAGGTCGTGTAAGTGCCCTCAGGACGTTCTGCTTCACGCTCGGCAATCACATGCTCCAATTCGGCGAGAATGCTGTAACGGTCGCTGCCGCTCAGTACCGCCTCCTGCTTGTCGCCTTCTTCAGTTTTAAAACAGCTGTAGCTCCCGGTGTGACATGCGGGGCCGGCGGGATTTACTTTAACGAGCAGTGTATCCGAATCACAATCCACAGCCCAGTCGATAATTTTCTGTGTGTTTCCGGATGTTTCTCCTTTGTGCCAGAGTTTCTGGCGCGACCGGCTGAAGAACCAAGTTTCCCCAGTCTCCATCGATTTCTGAAACGACTCTTTATTCATATAGGCCATCATTAAAATTTCTTTGCTCTGCGCATCCTGGACAATCGCCGGGACGAGTCCTTTTTCATCAAATTTGATATCTTCTGCTTTCATCGGATCGCCACTCCTTTTTCTTTTAAATACTTTTTAACTTTTGCAACCGAGGTTTCCTTGTAATGAAAAATTGATGCGGCCAGCGCGGCATCTGCTTTTCCCAGGCGAAACGCGTCCAAAAAATCGGAAGCTTTTCCCGCACCGCCGGATGCAATGACCGGAACAGCTACAGCCTCACTGATTTTCCGTGTCAGGTTCAGTTCGAAACCGTTTTGCTCGCCATCCCGGTCCATACTAGTCAAAAGAATTTCGCCTGCACCAAGCGATACAGCTTTCTTTGCCCATTCGACAGCATCAAGATCTGTTTTTTTCTGGCCGCCATGTGTATAGACCCGGTATGTACCTGTCTCTGGATCAAATTTAGCATCAATGGCGCAGACAATGCACTGGCAGCCAAAAAAATCCGCGCCGGCCGAAATCAGTTCAGGATTTGCGACCGCCGAACTATTGAGTGATATTTTGTCCGCCCCCGCACGAAGCAGCGTCTTGATATTTTCCAGTGAGTGGATGCCGCCGCCAACAGTAAAGGGGATGGCAAGTTTGGCAGCTACGGCCTTGACAACCTCAACCATTGTGTTTCTTCCTTCACTTGTTGCCGAAATATCCAGAAACACCAGTTCATCGGCACCCTCCCCGTTATAGTACATCGCAAGTTCTACCGGATCGCCCGCATCGCGCAAATGGATGAATTGTTTACCCTTGACGACACGCCCTTCTTTGACATCAAGACAGGGGATAATTCGTTTTGCCAGCAACTGTCTTCACCGCCCTTACAGCTTCTCTGAGAAGAATCTGCTTCGTATACAGCGCCTTTCCAATAATGGCGCCGCTTATTCCACCGGAAGCATTCCCGGCCATTTTTTCAAGCTCTTTTATTGTTGTGACACCACCGGAAAGGACAACAGGAATACCGATTTCCGCAGCCAGCTTTTCTGCGCCGGCAACATTGGCGCCCTGGAGTGCTCCGTCCCGGGAAATGTCGGTATAAATGAACCGGCATGCACCCGCGCGGATCAGCTCCCGGGCAAGCTCAGTTGCGCTTAGATCAGATACTTCAAGCCAGCCCTTCACAGCGACTTTCCCATTTTTCACGTCCAGACCGATCGTTACTTCATCCGGATACTTGCGGAGTGCTTCCCGGGTAAATTCAGGATCAGCAATCGCCGAACTGCCGAGAACCACTCTCCGGACTCCTCCGTCCAGATAAAATTTCACCGTTTCCAGACTGCGGATGCCCCCGCCGACTTCAACACGGATCGGAACTTCCGATGCAATGTTTCGGATTATTTGCTGATTCACCGGATGTCCCGCCTTGGCACCGTCAAGATCGACGACATGAAGCCATTCGGCTCCCTGATCATAAAAGCTTTGGGCCACACTGACCGGTGAAGCATCATAAACTGTGGACTGTCCGTAATCTCCCTGATAGAGACGCACGCACTTCCCGCCCAGCAGATCAATGGCGGGATAAATCGTAAACATTAGGCATCCCCCCCGCTGTCCGCAATGGATTCCGACCGAGGCACGTTTCTGACAAACCGCAGATAATTATTAAGGAGGGCCTGGCCGAATCCCCCGCTCTTTTCAGGATGAAACTGTGTGCCAAATACAAGGCCGTTTCCCACAACAGCCGGTACCAAACCGTGATAATCCGCACTCGCAATCAAAATGGAGGGACGATCCGTGACCGCGTAATAGGAGTGGACAAAATAAGCGTAATCGGGATTAAGGTTCTGCAAAAGGGGTGAGTCCGGTTTGCTGAAATCAAGCGTATTCCAGCCGATATGCGGTACTTTATAGCTTTCGCCATTTTCTGCAGTGCCACTGAAGCGCACGACACGGCCCGGGAGAAGCGCCAGTCCGCGGGTCAGGCTTCCCTCTTCACTTTCATCAAAAAGCAGCTGCATGCCGAGACAAATACCCATCAATGGTCTCTCCCGGGCATAGCTGCGAAGAAAACCGGTTAGTTTTTTTTCATTCAGCAAAGCCATGGCATCCTTAAAAGCGCCGACCCCGGGAAGGATCAGCCCATCCGCCTCATCCAGCTTTTCAGCATGATCACTGATGAAATAGGATTCTTCAAGCCTGATCAGAGCACGACTGAGACTGTACAGATTGCCCATTCCATAATCAACAATTCCAATCATCCTAATGTTCCTTTCGTTGAAAGGACCCCCTGGATCCTCGGATTTTTAAGGGATGCTGTGTCAAGGGCTCGTCCCAATGCTTTAAAAACCGATTCAATAATGTGGTGCGTGTTCTCTCCGTATCGGACGCTGACATGGAGGTTCATCCGCGCCTCTATAGCAAGTTTATCAAGAAATTCGGCGACCAGCTCCGTATCGAATGCGCCGACTTTCTGTGCCGGCAACGTCCCGTGAAAAACAAACGCCGGCCGGTCGCTGAGATCAACCACCACTTCGGAAAGAGCTTCATCCATCGGCACAATGGCGTAGCCATACCGGTTAATTCCCTTTTTATCGCCCAATGCCTGGTGAATGGCCTGTCCCAAGCAAATAGCGATATCTTCAGTGGTGTGGTGATCGTCCACATCGACATCTCCGCGCGCGTCAACTTCAAGATTGAACAAACCATGTCTGGCAAACAGCGTAAGCATGTGAGTCAGGAACGGCACACCGGTTTTCAATTGTGATGTGCCATCCCCGTCAATCGAAAAATTCAGTTTGATTTGCGTTTCAAATGTATTTCTCTCAACGAATCCTTTTCGATCAGCCATGGATAGGAACCCCTTTCAATCGTTTCTCAACGGCACGGGCATGGCCTTCAAGTCCCTCGTAACGCGCGAAAGCAGAAATTGCGGCCCCGTTCTCCTGGATCGCCTGGTCTGTATAACGGATCAGGCTGGATCTTTTAATAAAACTTTCGACGCCCAGCGGACTTGCATAGCGCGCGGAGCCATTCGTCGGGATAATATGGTTTGGTCCGGCAAAATAATCACCGACCGGTTCAGAACTGTATATGCCGAGAAAAATAGCTCCGGCATGGCGTATGAGCGGCAGAATAGCTTCGGGATCTGCAGCTGCAATCTCGAGATGCTCCGGTGCAATTTTGTTCACGATCTCAGCAGCTTCCTTAAGGTCTTTGACAAGCACAATTTTCCCGACGGTTTCAATCGACGGTCCGGCGATGTCACGGCGCGGCAATGTTGCCAGCTGACGCTCAACTTCCCGGTCAACTTCTTCCGCAAAGGGACGCGACGGGGTAATCAGCACCGGCATGGACATTTTGTCGTGCTCAGCCTGGGACAGCAAATCGGCGGCAATCCATGACGGATGTGCCGAATCATCAGCCAGAACAGCGATTTCGCTTGGTCCGGCCAAGCTGTCAATCGCAACATCGCCGAATACCTGTTTCTTTGCCAGCATGACGTAAATGTTGCCGGGGCCGACAATTTTATCAACCGGGCGGATGGTCTCCGTGCCATAGGCGAGCGCAGCAATGGCCTGAGCACCGCCGGCCTGATAAATTTCAGTGATTCCTATTTCCTGTGCAGCCGCCAGCACGCCATCGGCAATCAAACCGTTTTTCTGTGGCGGTGAGATCAGGACAACGCGTCCGACACCGGCAACAAGTGCCGGGATTGCGCCCATCAGGACTGATGACGGATAGCAGGCCGTTCCCCCTGGGACGTAAACACCCACTGAATCCAGGGGCGTCACTTTCTGGCCGAGCACAACGCCGTTTTCAACCGTTTCAGTCCACGACTCAGGTTTCTGTTTTTCGTGAAATGACCGGATATTTGCCGCTGATTGGCTAATCGCCCGGCGCACTTCTTCGGGGACACGAGCTGCGGCTGCGGCCGCTTCTTTTTCACTGACACGCAGCTCCGCCAGCTCTATACCATCAAATTTTTTAGTGAAGGCCTTGATCGCCTGATCCCCTTCGGCCTTTACTTTTTCTATAATCGCCTTAACTGACTGCTGTACAGCTTCTTTAGCTTCAACTTTTCGCTGCTTCAGGAAAACCAGATTCCCGTTTTCAATCCATTCCAATTTTATTCCCCTCCGTCGCCCGGATCATTTTCTCCACTATTTCATCAATGGCTTTCTTTTTCAGGCGGTAGCTGACCGGATTGACAATCAGTCGCGAACTGATATCCATCAGCCGGTCAAATTCGACCAGCCCGTTTTCTTTCAGTGTCTGGCCGGTCGATACGATGTCAACAATCGCATCTGCAAGCCCGACAATCGGTGCCAGCTCGATTGAGCCGTTCAAAGCAATCAGATCGACCTGCTCGCCCCGTTTCCGGTAATAATCAGAAGCAATATGAGGATACTTTGTTGCGATTTTCATATATGGGTGATTGCTGCGATGATGCGGCAATCCCGCTACCGCCATGTAGCATTTGCTGATACCGAGGTCTACCATTTCATAGACATCGCGCCCGCTTTCGAGCAGCACATCCTCCCCGGCGATTCCGATATCCACGGCGCCATATTCGACATAGGTTGGAACGTCAACCGGTTTTGCCAAAATAAAACGGAAGGGTTCTTCATCCAGATCCAGTATCAGTTTACGTGTCGTCTCAAATGTTTCCGGCAATGCAAAACCCGCGTATCTGAGGAGATGGCAGGCATCCTCGAAAATGCGTCCTTTCGGCATGGCCACCGTAATTACCGATTCGTCCATCCTTCTGTCTCCGTTCTGTCCGTATTTAGAAATTTCCTGATCATATCAAACTGCCCGGCGAAGGCATCCGGATCTTCAATGCCGTCAGCATGCTGAAGAACAACGGCATAGCCTTTCTCCCTTTCCTGATTAGCGAAATGAAGCGCTCTGCCTGCATTTTCACGATCGTAGATGACCGCCTGTTTCCGCGGCTCCGTCTGAAGTTCCGCCTTGTGCATGGCACTCATCAGCCGGTCAAGCCGGATGCCGAATCCGGTCGCCGGGCACGGCCGTTCAAACTGTGCGAGCAAGTCATCATAACGGCCTCCGCTCGCAACAGGAAAACCAAGATCTCCGCCAAATCCCTGAAAAACAAAACCAGTGTAATAGTTCAAATGCGGGACAAGAGTAATGTCCAGATCAATTTTTCCATCCAGATGATCTATTTTCAACAAATCCATAAGTTCCACAATATTTTGATAATAAGAATGGACGGGTATCGCCGATCCGGCAGTCATTGACTGGAGATAGTCCAGCGTCTCATCATTATTAAGTCTCCTGGAATCGATAAATGCATTAAGTTTCCAAACTGCATGATTCGGCAGTCCCAGCGAAGCGACATACTCATGAAAGCGGACGTCATTTTTATTGTAAAGCAAATTTCGAAGCTGTTTGACTGTATTTTTATCTTTCACAATATCATAAAAAAGTGCATTAACAAAGCCCACATGGCCGACTGCCAGCCTTATAGATCCCAACCCGGTTTTTTTCAGCAGAGCAATCATCAGCGAAATTACTTCTACATCCGCATAAGGCGTAGCATCCCCAATCAATTCTGCTCCGGTTTGCTCGAATTCACTTGGATGCCCTCCTCCTTTCTTCTGGCTGCGATACAAAGCCGTTGTGTAAGCGAGCCGGAGGGGCAGCGGGTCCCTTCTAAGGCTTGAAGCCGCAATCCGTGCAATCGGCGTTGTCATATCAGGCCTCAGAACCACGGGATGGCCTTCGACATCCAAAAATTTAAATAGCTGGCTGTCCTCGATCGCCGAAGCGCGTCCGACTGTTTCCGCATACTCCAGTGCCGGCGTCTGCAAAAAATCATAACCCCAGCGCTGCAGCTCCTGCCGGAAAATATTTTCCAGTTTTGCAATCGCTCTTTGTGCCTGAGGAAGCAAATCGCGCAGTCCAAGCGGCTTTTCAAACATATAAGGTTGTGTCATCAGTCGTTCCCCTTCTCCGCAGTTTTCTCTGTCTGTAGCTTTTTATGGCTCCGTGTATCGATTGCTGCACTTTCATATCAAACAAAGATGTTGAATTTCTCAGCTGCTTTACTTCGCTAGTATGATAAAGCATGTATTGTGTATTTTAGTGCAAAATTATACAGAAGTCAATATGATCTGACTGATCTAATATCTATTGCAGAGGATTTTTTTCTGCATAGAGGATGTTCGAAAAATCCATGAAAAAGGCTAGAAGGATCTTCTGCAAAAAACGCGCCCTTTTCGTCCTCTTTTTCGAACAGACTCTATATAAAAAGGGGCGGCTTTGGCCGCCCCTCTTTGAACATATTTTTTTCAATTAGAATGCTTTTCCGCCAAGCTGCTGCTGTGCAGTTGCTACGAGACGTTTCGTAATTTCACCACCGACAGAACCATTGGCACGTGAAGTCGTATCCGGGCCCAGGTGGACACCAAATTCGGAAGCAATTTCAGTCTTCATCTGTTCAAGCGCCTGTTCTGCACCTGGAACAAGAATTTTGTTGCTGTTATTATCAGCCATGTTTCTCACCTCCTTGTGCCATTATCATGTGCAAGCACGATTCGTGACATGCAAAAAAGGAGGTGGTAATTATTTCAACAATGGGCTGTTTATTGAACAACTAAAAGATTTAAGAAAAGCATTATAATAGATCACTGAACACATCTTCACTGTCTTCAGATTTGATCGTCAGTGTTTCGATACCGTTGACCGCTTCTTCAGTCAGGGCATCCACGTCAAAAAAATGTTCAAATCGTTCTGCGTGCAGCCTGTCCGGCCTGGTTCTCGGCGCTTTGGGAAGAAAAATTGTGCAGCAGTCTTCATAAGGCCGTATGGATATCTCATAAGTGTCTATTTTTTGGGCAATCCGTGCGATATCCAGCTTATCCATTGTAATAAGCGGCCTTATAACAGGCAGATCGGTAACCTGGTTAATAGTATTCATGCTCTCCAGTGTCTGGCTGGCTACCTGCCCGAGACTTTCTCCCGTCGCCAATGCGAGGGCACCCGTTTTCTGCGCCTCTTTCTCGGCGATGCGGAACATCAGCCGCCTCATGATTGTGATTCTGTAGTCCTCTGGAACTGCGTCACGGATTGCCAGCTGGGCTTTTGTGAAAGGTACAAGATGCAGTTTGACCGTGCCGCCGAAGGACTGGATTTTTTTTGTCAGATCGATAACTTTCTGCTTTGCGCGGTCACTTGTATATGGCGGACTCTGAAAATGAATGGCTTCAACTGTTGCACCGCGTTTCGCCAGCAGATAGCCCGCCACAGGGCTGTCGATTCCCCCGGAAAGCATCAGCAGAACCTTGCCGCTGGATCCGACAGGGAGTCCCCCAGCCCCTTCATATTCGTGGCCATAAATCCTTGTTTCGTGATACCCCACTTCAACCCGTAATGTAATATCGGGATCATGGACATCGACGGAGATCCCTTCACAATTTTTCAGCACATACGCGCCCAGTTCCTGATTCAGTTCACTTCCGTGAATAGGGAATCGCTTGTCTTTTCTGCGTGCGGCAATTTTGAACGTACGGGCGCCATTTTCGGCTCTCATAATACGAATTGCTCCGCTGCGCATCGCGTCAAGATTGTTTTCCACTTTAATTGCAGACGAAATATTCTGGATGCCAAAAATTTGTTTCAGAACAGCAATGACCTGATCGGCATTTTCACCATTGAGCTGAATCTCAATGTCGTCAAAGTGCCTTTTGATGGCAAGTTGAGGAAAGCGTCTTAATTTTTCCACCACGTCATTTTCGAGCTTCTGAACAAAATTCATTTTGTTTTTTCCTTTAAGAGTAATCTCTCCAAATCGAATAACTAAATAATCGTAAATCACTTATTTCACCTCATGACCATTTTCAACTGCTTCACATTTTCAGCTAGAGAGGAAAGAGAAGCAGCAATTTCTTCATTCGTATTTTCAAATGCTGTACTGATCCGAATTGCCTGTCGTGCCTCTCCTTCAGGGACACCCATCGCTAGCAGCACGCCGCTCGCCCCGGTGTCTTTGGATGAACAGGCCGATTTTGTGGAAACATAGATTTCGTTTTCTTCCAGCGCATGAACCAGCACTTCGGATTTGATTCCCCCGAACGAGACATTCACAATATGAGGTGCAGATCCGGAAAGCGGCGTGTGAATCACCGCATTTTCAATGTTTGAAAGTCCGGCACGCAATTGCTGTTGCAAATCAGATAAATGGCGGATGCCCGCTTCTTCATGCTCGGCAGTCATTCGGAGCGCTCTGACCATACCGCAGATTCCAGGCAGGTTCTCAGTCCCCGAGCGCATAGCATCCTCCTGTCCGCCTCCGGAAAAGAGCGGAGCAAGCACCGTCCCCTGACGGACATAGAGAATTCCGGTGCCTTTCGGGCCATGAAATTTATGGCCGGATATGGTACAAAGATCAATACCGCTGTTGTTTAGCTGCAGTGGCACTTTAGCGAATCCCTGAACATGATCCACGTGAAAAACCGTCGTCGGTTTTGTTTTCAAAAATTCACCGATTTCCTTTACAGGCTGGATCGTACCGACTTCGTTGTTCACGTGCATGATTGAAACAAGGATCGTATCTTTTCGATAAGCTTTCATGAAGTCTTCAACGGAAATTCTGCATTCACGGTCAACTGGAAGATAAGTAACCTCAAAACCCATTTTTTCAAGCTGTCTAAATGCATTCAGGCTTGACGCGTGTTCGACAGCGGTGGTAATCAAGTGACATCCACGGCCGCGATAGGCCAGTGCTGCACCCTTAATTGCCAGATTATTGCCCTCTGTACCACCTGAAGTAAAAACAATCTCTTTTGCATCCACTTTCAGAAGCCGGGCTGCCTGCTCGCGTGACTTCGAAAGCAGTGATTCACTCTTCCCCCCCAATGCATGAATGGAGGACGGATTGGCGAAAAACTGCTCAGAAACGGTCCGATACGTATCCATCGCTTCTGTATAAGGTTTTGTTGTTGCACTGTTATCTAAATAAATCATTGATCGCTGCGACTCCCTTCAGAAAAAGCTGACTTATGCCGTCTTCTTCGGCACTAATCTTCTACGTGCTTAGTCGCATCTTACCACGACCAGTTATGAATGTCGAAAAATCAAGCCTGATGTTCCTGTTCCTGATATAAGTCAATTCTTTTCATAACTTTCGGCTCTTTTCTTTCGACTGCTTTCACGGCTGCCTCTGCAGAAGCCTGGTAATCATAATTTCGAAAAAAGTTTTCAGCAATCTTCAGTTCGCTGTCAATCTGCGGATCGTTGCTTCTATACCGATTTCCGTAACGGATCATTTCTTCGGCAAGGGATGCCGTATCAACAAGTGTCTGGCCCTGTTTGCGGACATCCGCGGTATCGGCTTCTGCATCACTGAGCGCTTTCTGCACCTCAATCATATTCAGAGGTTTTTCATCCAGTTTATCGTTGACAAATTTCAAATGCTCGCCTGCCTGGTCAAGAGCCGCGGCAAAAGCTTGCGGAACGCCCGGAATATTGCTTTGCCTGATCATTCTTCCAGTTTCGAAAAGCGAGTGCCGAAGCTTGCGAATCATTTCTTTTGCCTCGATTTCGTCTTTTCGCAGCGTTTTAATTTTTTTATCAAATTCCGTGGTCAGCGACTCAACATTCTCAATATCCGTCCTGATTCCGTTCAGCTGTTCAAGAGCCGTGCTGAAAGCTTCCGAATGTTTTTTCAGCAGATCATCCGCTTCATAAAAACCCTTTTTCAGCTTATTATAGGTTCTGCTGATTTCGCGCTGTGCATTCAGATCCTGGTCATCAATATGGTAACTCTCCCTGACAGTCTCTGTTGCCTCCGACACAGCTTTGATACGTTCACCGACATTTTCCAGCTTCGATTCAATCTCAGGCGCTACTTCACTGACTTTTTTCCGGCTTAAGACTTCTTTTTCAAGCTGTCCGTACAGCCAGTCCAGTTGATCATGTATACCTTTCAGACCTTCCGACGCCTGGTCCAATTCCAGCCTGCCTACAGCCTCTCCCAGTACATGCAGCTGCTTTTCCGTTTCCTCCAGCTGTTCATCGATCTGAAGATGCTGAAGCGCATAACCCTGTTCCTCCATTTCGATTTTGCCCTGGCGCAGCTCCCTGAGCTGATCCGGGATCGTTTGCCTGATATCCTCGTACAAATCCGGAATCCGATCAATTTCATCCTGCACGGAGCCAATTGCTGTTTTTACATGCAACAGGGCATCTCTTGCTTCGATATAATTCCCGTTTTCAGTTTCGTCACCATATTTTTTATAATGTTCATCAATATCTTTGACGTATCCTTCAAGAAGCGGAAGCGCTTCTCTGAATTGGCTGCGCCTGGTGATCATCAGCTTTTTGACCTGGTGGTAGGATTCCTTGATCGATGTGATATCTTCACGGTTCTTGCTTTCACTATCCACAACAGTATTCAATTCAGCCAGTATTTCATTTATCTTCAATTCAATTTTATCCATTTTGCCGTTCAGGTCTTTGACCAGATGTTCCGCTTTTTTAAATCGATACTTGTCCGTCAGTTCTTCCGCTTCAAAAAGACCCTCCTCGACCGAAGGCAGATCGCCAGTAACAATACTGTCCCAGTCGGCGCGCCACTTCTCAAATTTTTTTTCCGTCTCCCCGGCCATTTTCAGCTGTTTGACTTTTGCCATTTCCTTAACAAAAGGGCGGTTTCCGAGTTCCGTCCTCCGGGTTTCGGCACGATCAATCTCCCCGTACGTTTTCTTTCTCATCCACGTACCATAAGCAATAATAAGAACAATAAGCAAAATAAGGCCGATCACCAAGTAAAGCATACGGAATTTCCCCCATTCTCGTATGAAACACTGAATCCAATTATATTCTATTGTATCAAAAAAACTGTCTGTCAAGGACAAAAAAAGTGATAATCCGTCGATTTTTACACAACTTCTATCCGAAATGAACACCTGAAGTTGTTGGCAGTTCCACAAATACCGGTGTGAATGTTATAATCAGCAGCATGACAGGCTTTGTTCACGAACGGAGATGGCTGAACGGTGACGGATTTACCGACTTATTTATTTCTTCTTGCAGCGGGCTTTTCCTCTGGCTTTATTGATGCGGTGGTCGGCGGTGGAGGGCTGATTTCTACTCCTGCCCTGCTGTCAGTCGGCCTTCCTCCTCAGATCGCGCTCGGTACAAACAAACTGGCCAGCTCCACGGGATCACTGACCAGCACCCTGGCCTTCATTCGGTCGGGAAAAATCAATTTGAAGCTGACTTTAAAATTATTTCCACTGTCATTCATCGGATCAACATTCGGTTTCTCGTCCATTTTCTTTCACCCTCTCTTCTTCGCCCGCTCATTCTCATCTTGCTTTGCGCAGTGACTGTCTATACCCTGACTAGGAAAAAGTGGGGTGCTTCGTCCAATTATATTGGCCTGACAAAAAAAACGGAGCTTTGGTTCCTTCCGCTCGTCTTTTCAATCGGATTTTATGACGGTTTTCTTGGTGCCGGAACGGGCTCTTTCCTTATTTTTTCATTTTTGTTGCTTGGTTTCGACTTTATTGGCGCGGCGGGAAACGCCAAAGTACTGAACTTCGGCAGCAACATTGCGGCATTAATTACTTTCGCCATTCTTGGATACGTCAATTATAGAATTGGTGCTGTGATGGCCTTCGCATTGATTACTGGTTCGTGGTGCGGGGCAAAATTCGCCCTTAAAAAAGGGGCTTCCTATGTAAAAATGCTGTTCGTAATTATTACAATTGCCTTGATCGGGAAAAATATTGTGGATTATTTCATTCACTTGCTTAGCTGATTCCGCGAACCATCAGACTCTTTTTCCACTTGCGTGACTTGTTCCGCCCATTGGCTGATGTAGCGAAGGTAATTGATACGAAAGGAAGGCTCACTTGGGCGGAGAAAAAAAACTTCCCGAAGGAACTGGGGCTGCAGAAAAGGCATGATTACCAAATCCCTGTACTGAAGAACAGTAAATTCAGCAGCTTGAGGATCTGTCGCCGCATCCGGAAGGATCTCTTCAAAAATCTCGATCAACAAATACTTTTCCTTCATCAGATAGCTGGACATCAGTTCCCGGACCAGCTGGTTATCCAGTGTCATTTCCCTATGGCAAAAACGGGAAAGATAAAAATATTTTTGTTGGTACGTGATCAGCCTGTCCGCAATAAACACAAGCCGATCACCCGCTTGTTTGCCGGATACAGCTGCATCCTGTCCCGCATCTTCCAATTCATTCAGATAACCTTCAAAGAAAGATGACATCAGATATTCGAGCAGCCCCTGTTTCCCGCCGAAGTAATACGATACAAGAGCCAGATTAACGCCGGCATCTGCAGCAATCGCCCGCACGGATGTCCCGTCATACCCGGACATATTAAATAGCTTCAGAGCAGAATGAATAACCGCTTCCCTCGACTTTTTCCCGCCGGCCGGATTTGCATGTTCTGACGGCATCTGCACACATCCCTTTCCCGATGAAAATATTATATCCTATAAGAAGGTGTTTAAAAAGTCACCGAATGATGCTGCAAATTTCTTCGTTGGCTTTGTGCTAAAGGCGTGCGCAGAAGTCAGCACATCCTGCGCCAGTTCACGTAGCGCCAATCTACGTTCCGGTCCTCGAAACTTCGCCGCCTCGACCTTCCGACGGTCATGGATGACCTCGTGCAGGCGTTGCAACACGATGCTGCGTTTTTAGCCCGCAACCGTTCTCCTTTGCCACCTTTTTGAACAGACTCTATAATATAAAAATATTCTTTTAAAAGGGCGCTTCCCCTGCAAAAAACTTTCGACAACCCAGCTGAAACTTTCTCCGTGATCTGATAAAATGAGAGTACTTTCGTAGAAAGTTGAGGAAAAAAAGATGAATTCTGTCAATAAAACAAGAATCCAGGTTCTTGAATCGTTAATCAAAGATGAACCGAATCAGATAGCCAATCTTGCAAACAGCGCCGCCTGGCTTAATCAATGCCTTGACCGCATTAATTGGGTCGGATTCTATCTGCTCAAGAAGAATGAACTCGTCCTCGGGCCATTTCAGGGCAAACCCGCATGCGTCCGCATTCAGGTAGGAAAAGGAGTCTGCGGTACCGCAGCAAAAAGAAAAGAGATCGTGCGCGTTGCCGATGTGCATGATTTTCCCGGACATATTGCCTGTGACGAAGACTCGCGTTCGGAAATCGTTGTTCCCCTGATTGTCGGAGATAAGCTGATCGGCGTTCTCGATATTGACAGTCCTGTTACCGACCGATTTTCTGAAGATGACCAGCAGTTTCTTGAAGCTTTTGCAGAAACACTGGCTCTATATCTGTAATCTTCCGGGCCTTGCCGCGGCCTGTCAATGCTTGACAAAGTACTCCGGGAAAAGGTATAATTGCGTTCGTGTAAAATGAGGCAGAACCGGAAAGAATTCGGAGTCCTTTTATTTTGTCCCTCTTATGAGATGAGGTGCACCGTGTAACCTAGGCTGCCTGGGCGAAGATGCAAGATGGCAAAATAGCTTCGGAAAAACTACCGGAGGTGTCATTTTATACCGATCAGAGAATGCTCAGTAGAAAGTTGCTGGACAGCTCTAATAAAATGACAAAGGAGGAGTCATAATTATGGCTCGCTATACCGGTCCAGTATGGAAAAAATCACGCCGTTTGGGCATATCGCTCAGCGGAACAGGAAAAGAACTTGAAAGGCGTCCTTACGCACCAGGTCAACACGGCCCGACCCAGCGTATCAAGCTGTCCGAATACGGTCTTCAGCAGCAGGAAAAGCAGAAACTGCGTTTTATGTACGGTCTGAATGAACGCCAGTTCCGCCGCACATTTGATGATGCGGCTAAATTAAAAGGCGTTCACGGTGCAAACTTCATGATTCTGCTTGAGTCCCGTCTCGACAACCTTGTTTACCGAATGGGTTTTGCACGGACGCGCCGCCAGTCACGCCAGCTTGTCAATCACGGCCATATTACTGTGAACGGCAAACGTGTCGATATTCCTTCATATCGAGTAAAGCCTGGAGAAACAATCGGCGTTCGTGAAAAGTCAAAGAATCTGCTTGTTATTAAAGATGCTCTGGAGACAAATACATTCGTTCCTGAATATCTGTCCTTTGATGAAAAAAACATGGAAGCAACTTTCAGCCGGCTTCCTGAACGTTCAGAGCTACCTGCAGAAATCACGGAAGCAATGATCGTCGAATTCTATTCAAAATAAATTGACTGAACCACTCCCGTCCGCAGAAAGCAGACGGGAGTTTTTTTACCTTGTTTTTCCTTTTCAAGTTTTTTAATTTAAGCTAAGATATAAGAAAATTGGCGTAAAATAATGTAAACGCTTCGTCAGAACCATAATCATTTAGTACAACTAATTTAAGGAGATGTGCCATGCGCCTCCAATTCAAACGTTTTTCCGATCTATTTGACAAATTTGCGGAATATTGGTCTTCAAATTCTAGAATCCAGACCCTGTACATCGCAAAGAATATCGTCTGGCAATCATTTTTAATGACAATTTGCGTCTTGGTTATCTGCTTTTTTTTCGTGGCCGGTACTGCCTCGGGATATTTTGCGAAACTCGTCCGCAATCAGCCTGTACTTAGCTATAAAACGCTTAATCAGGACATTACCAATTACAGCGAGAGCAGTGTCAGTTATTTTGCCGGTAACATCCCGATCGGCAAACTGAACAGCGACTTGGTCCGTACAAATACACAGTTGAATGATGTCTCTCCAAACTTGACTCATGCCGTGATCGCTACCGAAGATGAATTTTTTTATCAGCATCACGGCATAGTTCCCAAGTCGGTTATCCGTGCAGCCATGGAAGAAATTCTACATAAATCACAGATCTCCGGAGGAAGCACAATCACGCAGCAGCTGGTGAAAAATCAAATTTTGACAAATCAGGTTACTGTTGACAGAAAATTCAAAGAAATGTTGCTGGCCATGCGAATTGAAAAATTTTTCAGCAAAGATCAGATTCTCGAAGCTTATCTTAACATGGCTCCTTTCGGCCGGAATTCAACAGGCAAAAACATTGCAGGCGCAGAAGCCGCGGCAGAGGGCATCTTCAATGTCAGTGCGGACAAACTGAATATTCCTCAGGCCGCTTTTCTGGCTGGGCTGCCGAAAAATCCGTTTACCTACTCGCCCTTCCAGAGTCAGGGCGAAGTAAAAAAAGATATATCGGCAGGAGTTAACCGTGCACACACCGTGCTGAGAAGAATGTATGAGACCGGATATATTAATAAAAGGCAGCTGGATTCGGCACTGAAATATGACTACCGCAAGCACTTTTCGAAACCGGGAAAATTAATGAACAACGATTATCCCTACTTGTCACAGGAAGTTGAAAAACGATCGACAATCATTCTTGCCGAGAAGCTGGCCGGGCAGGAAGGATATAACGGCAGCAGTTTTTACAATGATTACCTGAATTACGGGAACATGCTCTATGAGCAGAGCAATCATGTTTATGGAAACAGATCCCTGGCGCAGATTGCGAAAATACACGGATATAATTTCAGTGCCGTTAAGAATCATTATCAGCTCTTTTCCAGCCTGATGAACACCGCATTAAAAGATCTGCAGTATGGTGGATATAAGATTTATACAACGATCAACAAACCAATTTATGACGACATGCAGCGCTTTGCACAAAATTATACCGGTTACAGTCCGGATCGAACGATTACTGTACAGAATGGTAACGGAAAGACTAAAAAAATGACAGATTCGATGCAGGTAGGCTCCATACTGATTGATAACAGGACTGGGAAGATCATTAGTTTTGTCGGCGGGCGCGGTTTTCAAAAATCGCAATATGATTATGCTACTGAAGTCACAAGACAAAACGGGTCGACGATGAAACCTTTGCTTGTATATGCTCCTGCGATGGAAATGGGCCTGATTCAGCCCGGCTCAATTGTCGCCGATCTGCCCTACCAGCGCACGGTGAACGGCCAAGTTTATGCACCGACCGACTATGGTTCAACTGCCACCACAAAAATCTTCCATGGCTTTGAAACAGTCAGATCCGCTTTGGCTGCCTCACATAATGTTCCCGCTGTCGACACGTTTACAAGATTAAGCCTGGCAACTAATAAAGCACCCGATTACCTAAAAAAAATGGGCATCACGTCTCTAGTCGGTACGGACGGATACAATGTCTCAGCGGCTCTTGGCGGAATCACCCGGGGGGTTACTGTTGAAGAAAATACAAATGCCTACACCACTTTTGCCAATAACGGCGAATTCATTGATGCCTATATGATCGCAAAAATTGTAGATAGAAAAGGGAACATTGTTTATCAGCACCAATCAAATCCGGTTCGTGTTTTTTCACCGCAGACCAATTATCTGATGCTCGACATGATGCGTGATGTTTTTAAAACCGGAACCGGACGGGGCCTTCCAGGTATGCTTAATTTTTCTGCCGATTGGGCTGGTAAAACAGGAACATCGCAGAATTGGCGCGATTCCTGGCTTGTCGCCTCCAATCCGAATATTACCATGGGTGTCTGGAATGGCTATGCGCATAATGATCAGCTGAACAGATACACCTATTCAACACAGACACGCCAGTTATGGGCCGGTTTTGCCAACAGCGCTTACCACGATGATCCGCAGCTGATGGCACCGAAAGAACAGTTTAATCAACCCGCGGGTATTTCTAAGGTAACAATGTGCGGCCTGACCGATCAAAAACCAACTCAAATGTGCCAGTCCGCAGGCTTTGTCACGACAGATCTTGTCAACAATAAATACCTGCCCACGCAAACTGTTGAGGCGCTGGAACCTGCAAATGCTCCTGCCGGCACCGGAAATAAGAACAGTAAGGATTCAAATCAGCTGGGGACGAGTAATGGAGCCGTTCTCGGGGGATTCAGAATCAAGCCGGAAATCATGAGTTCACGTTTCCCAAATATCGATCTGAAATCGGCAAACCCGACTCTTTTGGGAAGGATTAGGCCATAACTCGCCTTTTTTAGTGATATTCCCCCGTTTTAAAAAAAAGGGATGTCCTAATGGGACAGCCCTTTAAATCATTTTGCAAAAACAGCAAACTCCTCGGTTTGCTATTAATGCACTTCGTTATTTTGTAGACTGGCGGTAATCAATCCGATGGGGAAGAACGATTTTCGCGTTAGTCACTTTTTCATTATTCATTAGCTTTGTGAGCAGACGCATGGCTACGGCACCAATATCATATGTAGGTTCAGCGATACTGGACAGGGTCGGACGCACCATCTGAACCAGACGTGTATTCTCACTGCTGATCACTTCAATATCATCGGGAACTTTAAGACCTTCATCTTGGATTTCATGAACCGCTCCGATCGCCATTTCATCTGAATCAACAAAAATGGCTGTCGGCTTGTTTTCCTGTGCCAGAAATTGTGCCGTGGCTTCTTTCCCGGATTCATAAGTATAATCTCCAATGGAGAACAGCGTTTCATCAAATGATATATCCGCAGCGGAAAGGGCCCGCTTGTACCCGTTCAGCTTGTATTTTCCGCTGATCGGTGCTTCCAGAGGGCCGTCAATAAATCCTATTTTGCGATGTCCTGTTTCGACAAAGTGTGAAACAACCTCGAAAACGGCCTGTTCATAGTCAATGTTAACAGAAGGGATTTTATCATTTTCATCCACAGTAGCCGCCAATACAACCGGAACTGAAGATTGTTTAAATTCTTCGATATGTTCTTCTGCAACTTTCCCGCCCATGAAAACGATGCCGTCAACCTGTTTGCCCAGCAGCGTCTGGATCAGGCGGATTTCTTTGTCTTTGTTCTGATCGGAGTTGCATAAAATAATATTGTACTTGTACATTGTAGCGATGTCTTCGATGCCACGCGCTAATTCTGAGAAAAACACACTTGAAATATCGGGAATAATGACGCCGACGGTCGTTGTCTTCTTGCTTGCCAACCCTCTTGCAACCGCATTGGGACGGTATCCCAGCCTTTTAATGGCCTCCGAAACTTTTTTTCTGGTCGTCGGTTTAACATTCGGGTTCCCGTTGACCACCCGGGAAACGGTCGCCATAGAAACGCCAGCTTCACGGGCAACATCATAAATCGTAGCACTCAATTGTCCATTCCTCCTCTTCTATTATCGATCCGGTGTGGGTTGGCCACAGCTGTAACGTTTTCATTTTTCCGCACTACAAAAGTACATCAAAATAAAATTGATGCCATACCTATTCATTTATGTCCATCATAACAAACCATTAAGCATTAAGCCATCTAAATGATGCTAAAAAGCGACAAAAAGCCCTATTTTTTAGCAGGTACGGCTAAAAACTGTCAAACATAGTCTTTCGGGATCGGGATCATCTGCTCGCTGCTGTCAGATTCCTTTTTATAAGAAGTAACTGCTTTTTTCAGATCAATTGATTTTTGCCGGGCAGCTTCAATCAGGCCGGCACTTTTCCCCTTCAGGGAAACACTCTTGCGCTGCACATTCTGAACCAGCTGTTCCCCGGAAGGGACAGCAATAAGATAAACCGCAGCAGCGCCAATCAACGCACCAAATAAAACTCCGGATAAGAATGCAGGGCCCTTCCTTAGTCGTCCATCAGCATTTCCCATAGCCAGTCCCCTCCTTGCGACGGTTTGATTAACGGTCCGAGTTTTTTTTGCCTTGCCAGCGGTGCAGCAAATCGATTGCAGCTTTTCCCCACTGAAGTGTCTGCGCGATTTTTCCGGCATGTTCTTCCCCGCTGTTTTCGATACTTGTTGTCACTTTACGGACGGATTCATTAACATTGCTCAACGACTCTCCAAAACCCTGAACTGCATCAAAAATACCATTCAGACTTTTGGACTTATACTGCACATCGGCCGCCAGTACATTGGTCCGGTGAAGCAGTTCCGTGGTCTCTTCATTCAACCCTTTCATCTGCTCCTGCATATCCTCAAGTGTTGACGCGACATCATCCATGGTTTTCTGAGCGGATTGGAGTGTCTGCGCAAGAAAATACACAAGTACTGAGAAAGCTATTGCGATAATGGCGACAGCCAAGTAAAGGATAATGATCACCGAAATTCCCCCTTTTATAGATTCCGTATTAGTTTGATGTTTTAGCGCATTTCTATACCTGTTATCTGGGTTAAAGGCGGTAGAACTTTCCGCTTTTGGAATCTCTTCTCCATCTTATCACGTCACACTAGTGAAAAAAAGCTGGACAGGGGTGCTGGGATTACGGCTTCAAAACTTTTTTATATTCATTTTGATATTTTTGAATATCACCTGCGCCCATGAAAAGCAGCACACTATGCTTGTAGTTTTTCAAATCTTCAATATTGCTGTTGTGCAATATATGCGATCCCGGTATTCTATCCTGTAAATCGTGGATGGAAGTTTTGCCGCTTTTTTCACGTGCAGAGCCAAAGATGTCACAGAGGTAGGCTTCGTCTGCGGTTTTCAAAGCCTCTCCAAACTCATCCATAAAAGTCATCGTTCGGGAATACGTATGAGGCTGGAATATGGCAACAATTTTTCTGTCAGGATATTTTTCACGTGCCGCCTGAATGGTTACACGAATTTCTGTCGGATGATGTGCATAGTCATCAATCATGACTTGATCAAATTCGGGCAGCTTCGATTCAGAAAATCTGCGCTTGACACCTTGAAACAGAGCAAGCCGCTCCTGCACTAGTTGAAGCGGAACATTCATATAATTGCAAAATGAAATGATGGCAAGCGCATTCAACACATTATGTTCCCCGTAGCCACGTATCTTAAAGTGACCATAAAAATCATTGCGCACATAAACATCGAAGGCTGTTCCAGAATCGTCGGGCCGGAAATCAATATTCCGGGCCTGAAAATCATTCTCCTCATTAAAGCCATAGTAAATAATAGGCACATTTGATTTGATCATTTGCAGTTTATCATTGTCCCCACAAGCAAAAATCGCTTTATTCACTTTAAGTGCCAGTTCCTGGAAAGCGTTCACTACATCATCCAGATCCTTATAATAGTCCGAATGGTCAAATTCGATATTCGTGATAATGCAGTAATCAGGATCGCTATGCAGAAAATGCCGCTTGTATTCACAGGATTCCCAAATAAAATATTTGGCCTTTTCATTTCCTGAGCCGGTTCCATCACCAATCAAGTACGTCGTCGGCGCAAATTTTTCAAAGACAAAGGACAGCATTCCGGTCGTCGATGTCTTGCCATGTGTACCGGTTACAGCCACACTGGTATATTTTTCAGCCAAATCGCCGAGAAAATCGTAATAGCGGCGAACAGGAACTTGCAGCTCTTTGGCGCGCACAATTTCTTCATGCTGATCAGGAAAGGCGTTGCCTGCGATCACCACTTCATCAGTCGTAATGTTGTCTTTTGTAAAAGGTAAAATTTTTATGTTTTTATCTTCCAGCGCTTTTTGTGTAAAGAAACGTTTTTCAACATCGGAACCCTGTACTTCATGATGCAGATCCTGAAGTATTTGCGCCAATGCGCTCATTCCGGTTCCCTTTATTCCAACAAAATGGTATTTCGTCATAAAATGACCTCCATAAAATGCTTCATCCCCGGTTCTGCCATGAATTTGACAGTATACTCATCTTACGCTGAGAAGTGTCCAACGTTCCGGCAGAATCGAATTCTTCCAACAAAGAAACAGCAGCCGGCCTGTTTCGTCCTATCCGGCGCAGTCATGTGTTTTAACCCGTCACCTATTTTAACCTTTATCACTGAAGTTGTAAAAGTATATTTATGTATCATCCGCTATCTATTCTCCAACGTTATCTCTCGTTACCAAAACCTGTCTCGGTTTGCTTCCATTTGCCCCTGAAATGACATTGCGGTTTTCCAAATCCTCGACAAGCCGTGCCGCCCGGTTATATCCGATTCTGAAATGGCGCTGAATGCTGGAAACCGAGGCCTGGCCCTGTTCAATGACAAACGCCGAGGCAGCTTCCAGCAGATCGTCCTCCATCTCCCCTGTTTCTGTAGACAGATTTTTGCTGTCCTCAGCCGAAAATAAATAATGATCGTTTGTGCGGTCTCCGAAAGCGCCTGTTACTCTGTTAATTTCCTCATCGGAAACAAAGCATCCCTGAATTCGTTTTAAGCCGCGCGCACCATTTTCCGCAAACAACATATCGCCCCTGCCAAGCAGCCTTTCAGCCCCTCCGCAATCCAGAATAGTCCGTGAGTCAGTCTGTGATGATACGCTGAACGCAATGCGTGTTGGGATATTGGATTTAATCAGGCCGGTGATCACATCCACTGAAGGACGCTGTGTTGCAAGCAGTAAATGGATGCCGGCAGCACGCGCCTTCTGAGCAATACGGCAGACGGCCTCCTCCACGTCTTGAGGAGAAACCATCATTAAATCCGCGAGTTCATCAATGATAATCACAATATAAGGAAGGTGCTGGCCGCTGCCGGAAGCATCCTGATTTTTATTAAAGCTTTCAATATCGCGAACACGGCTTGCAGCAAACTTGTGATAGCGCTTTTCCATTTCCTCAACAGCCCACTTAAGCGCTAATGCAGCTTCCTTCGGTTCTGTAATCACCGGAGCAGCAAGGTGGGGGATGTTTTGATAAGGCGCCAGTTCAACTACCTTTGGATCAATGAGCAGGAAGCGTACATCGTCCGGCGAAGTTTTATAAATAAGGCTTAGGATCAGCGAGTGGATGCAGACACTTTTCCCGGATCCGGTCGCGCCGGCGATCAGTCCATGGGGCATTTTTGCCAGATCTGTAACGATCTGGTTCCCCGATACATCCTGGCCAAGCGCAGCGGTCAGCGGTGCCTTGCTTTCCAGAAAAGTTTTCGAACTGAGGATCTGCTTCAACAGAACCGGTTTGCACAATTCATTGGGGATTTCAATGCCTACAGCACTTTTTCCTGGAACAGGCGCGATGCGTATCTGCCTGACAGCCAAGCTCAGTTTGATATCCTCAGTCAGCCCGAGCACTTTATTTATTTTTACACCCGGATGAAGATGAATGTCGAAACGCGTGACACTCGGTCCCTGCACATATCCGATCAGATCTGCTTCCACATGAAAATTTGCAAGCGTTTCTCCCAATACTTTTTCTTTCTCAGCAATCCAGGATGAATTGTCCTCCGAAGTTTCAGGCAAATCGTCAAGGAGACTGAGGGGCAGCTGTAGTCCTTCCGAAGGTGTGCTGCCATAAGGCCGACCCGCTGAGGATCGATTTAAACGATTTACAGAATGCTCCAGCGAATGGCTGCGTTGATGATCTGACTGAAACATCAGAACATTAATGGGCACCTTTGACTGCGTTCCGCTACGGTGCGGTGACCGGTTTAAGCGGCTTCTTACCGGTACAGGGTGGACGGTTTGACGATCTGCTTCAGAAACAGAGCGACGTTCCGGCAATACTTCTTTTCCAGAATGGCTGCCATACTGATTTCGATGGCTTTCGTCTGTATCCGGCAATGAAATGTGCCCTTGGATGGTTTGGTGGAGCTCGGACCGCTCTGTATCCGCGATACCGGAATATTGATTTCGATCACCGGAACTGCGTTCTGTGCCGCTCGTTCCCCCGAGGCGCTGCAGTGACGGCTCGTCAATCACTTTTTGCTCAATCACCGGACCGTCTTTTCGTGAAGGAATAATCGACCGATTTTTTGTCAATTCTCCGTTTTTTACTTCACTGATCTGCTTTTTCTCCTGCCCCTCCTTCTGCGCATCAAGATAGTAATTTTCCGGATGATTGGTCCGATAAAAATTTTCCGGTGGTTTTCGAAAGCCGAATACCGGGGAAGGCACCTTGCTCAGGCGGAACGGTGGTTTTTTAATGGATGCCTTTTTCAGTACCATTTCGTCATGATCATCATGAAAAACATTTTCATGGCCCTCTTCATCCCGCGGCTCCGAATCAGACTTTTTGCCGTTACCGGAGGAGGAAATATTAGTATTTTTCACATTTCCTTCAGGATACTGTGAAAACATTTTGACCTCGATTTGTCGATGGGCATCTGTAAAGCGGCCTACTGAAGGCGAACCTTGATCTATTTCACCGTGCGTATGAAAAATGGCTTTTATTCCTTCCGGGTCTTCATCTTCATCTTCTTCTGCATCAAAAAGCCGGCGCCACCAATCCCACATGCCGTAACCCCCTCTCCATCAACATTATTCAAAATTCATCCCTGTATCTGTTCACTGTGAATCAAAGAAAAGAAATTATGCCCGACCGCTGTGCTTTCATTTAAGACGAGAATGCCCCGTTTTTGCGGCGCACCTGGCAGCGCCAGTTCCTTCGCCGAGCAGATCATGCCGTCCGAAGCGACGCCTCTCAGAACGGATGGCCGAATAATCATTCCATCCGGCATCAGAGCCCCGACCCGGGCAACGACCACTTTCTGTCCTTGATCAATATTTGGTGCGCCGCAGACGATTTGCAATGTGTCTGATCCCACATTCACACGGCAAACATGCATATGGTCGGAATCCGGATGTTTTTCCATTTTCTCAACAAACCCAGTAACAATCCGGGGTCTCTCGTCAGATGGAAGTATGTCCTGAAATCCGGCACCGGCGATCTGCCTGTTCAGCAATTCGAGAAACGTATCATTCTGAGTGATCAGTCCATTTCTCTGATCCACAGGGATAAACCGTGATGCCTTGAAAAAATTAAAGCCTAATGTATCTTTCGAAACCGGATCATAAATTCTGGATACATCTGCTTTTCTTTCGAAATTTTGTTTTCCACCCTCTTTGATATAGGCAATTAATACATCGCCTATGCCATTCTTATTATAATAAAGAATCATCTATTATTTCTCCTTCCAATTTTCGTTTTGAATGAATCATATAATGCTTACCTATATTAAAAACTGTTTGAAGCGGAAATCAGTTTTCCGTCCTTCTGCCAGGTGCCGGGCGCCGATGTGCCATAATAAAAATCGGTTCGAGTGTCCCGTGTTCATAAAGAAAAGGCAGAATCGTAATCGGCACTCTCCCCTCCGAATAAAACTTCATGACCATTTGGGCAAGTATGTCATAGCCTTCGGGGTTGACAATATCACCAAAAATAAGCACATCCTGATGAGGGACAGCGACGGTCAGATCTCCTTTTGCACGCTCCTTCACACTGTCCAGAAGATGCCGGTTTAAAATTCTGCTCGCATCATAGCCGTCATTGTAATTAATAAAATAAAATGAATTATTTTTTACAACATCTTTTTTTGAAGATGAGGGAAGCTTCATTAAGTTGGTGTTTGCCAACGCAATAACCGACTGTACATCCATTCCTTCACGTTCAATAAACTTTTCGTCAAGAAGCCTATAGGTATTTTCAAGGTCAAGTGCATAAAGAATTTTTGTTTCCGCTGTATGCGTGCTGAAGATCAGATTTTTATTATCTTTTGTCCGAACCGGAAAAGAAGCGGAGCGGATGACGGGATAAATCTTATTTTCATTGCCCTTGATGCGCACAGGCGCATCCATTGCCCGCAGGCCCTGGTCAACCGCGTGAATACACTCCAGAACCGCGCCCTGCCCTTTGTTTTGGTACTGTTCAAGAACATCGGTAAGCGTCACGGTGATGCCCATACCGCTGTTTTTATTTTCAACTCTAAGCTTCCCGGACCGACTGTCAAAACGAATAGTCCTGTTATCAGATTGCAGCTTCTTCGTTAATTCTTCTTTTAATTCATGAAGATCCATCGATTGAAAGCCTGTCCTTTCCCTTTGACTCATCACTGCCATCATCAAAGTATAAAACTATTTTATCATAGACCCGGCAATCCATGCAGATGACCGGGATTCTCCAATCGCAGAATCAGGCTTTCAGCAGCTGCAAATCCTCAGTTCTCCTTATTTTCATGTGCATAGACGCCATCAATCAGGCGGAGAATATACAGAAACATATCACTTCTCGTAACCATGCCGTCTGTCAAAATGCCGATCGTGCCTCCGTGTTTACTCACGTTCTTCTGGTGCGCGTACTCGTCAGCAACGTCGCCAAGTTCACGTCCTGACAAGACCCCTTCAGCCAGAAACTTTGGAAGGACAATCCGCGCTCCCCCGGCGGTTATCACATGACCGGAGCGATCTGCTATTGCCCCCCAGTTGACGAGATACATTTCCCCGTCCAGCATACTGACGCCCCCCTCCAGCCCAACGCCGAAAATGATCGATCGATCTGCTTCAAGTGCGGCTTTAGCGCGGTTAATTGATCCCTGGCGCGTCTCGTGATCGGTCATTGGCATTGCGGAAACGCCTGACGGCACATCAAAACTCTTGATCTCCGCCGCTCTGCCGCTTCCCGTGACAAGACGCCTTACTGCATCAATTTTAGCCGGATTTTTTGTCCCCACCCCGATGATTACCACCATCATTTTGCCTCTCAATCGAGACAAGATCATAACAGTTTGTTTCGATCTTGCCCAAAATTATTTTTTTCCAGCATCTATATAAATACCAACTAAGAAAAAGGTCTGTTTCCATCCTCCGTCCGCATGAATCATCGCCCAAAGTCCCTGACTTGGTTTCAGTGGATTTTCCGAATATACTTAGAATAAAATAGAAGAAGACTGGGAGGAAAAGCCATGAATCAAAAAATCGGGTCGATTATCCTCGCCGCAGCTGCGGCTGGTTTTGCGGCAGGAATTACCGCAGAAAAAATAAACATGAGAAACCGCAGACCGCTGAGTTCGGAAAAAGTGCTCAGTATGGTCAGAAAAGCAGCAAAGGAAAATCTTCCGATTGACGGAGCCTGGATTTTTTTATCTCCACATAAGATCACAAGAAACGCCCTGACGACCGAAGCCTATCAGGGAGGATTCACGACCAAAGAAACTGATTCAGTAAAACATTACGACTTCATTGCCGATGCGCACACTGGAACGCTGATCGAGCTTAAAAGGCAGCAGTGAACGACCATGCAACCGGTGCCGAATTAAAGTTTAAAGTTGCCGGGACTTGCTCAATCATTGCATACAGCTTCACAGCGGTAAATCCGCTGGCCTTTTTTCGAAAATTTTTCTTCATATTCAGTCATGATATTTTCTCTGTCATTTGCATGATGCAGGTCAAGGCTAATATTTCGCAGCAGAAAGCCATACTGCGAAAAGCTTTCCAGTGAATATTCGAAAAGGCCCTGATTATCCGTCTTAAAGTGGATAGCCCCATGGCTTTTTAAGACATATTCATATTGTGCAAGAAAAGCCGAATAAGTCAGGCGTCGCTTCTCATGGCGGTTCTTGGGCCATGGATCGCAGAAATTCAAATAGATGTCATCCACTTCGTCCTCTGCAAAATATTCTGTCAGTCCGCGCGCATCGGCATTGATCAACCTGACATTTTTTAAATTCGCATCCAGACACTTTTGCAATGCCGATACGATGATACTTTCGTGCAATTCTATGCCAATGAAATTCGCATCCGGATCTTTTTCAGCCATGCCGACAATAAACTGACCCTTGCCTGTGCCAATTTCAACACAGAGCCGCGCTTCACGGTGAAAAGCCTCGCCCCATTCACCATTGTAATATTTTGGCGACCGTATCACTATATCCGTATAATGCTCAAGTTTTCCCCTTGCCCAGGGTTTATGGCGTACTCTCATTTAACGTTCTCCTTTATGCATTGGTACAGTTTACATGTTCTGCTTCACCGTCTGACAATAAATGATTCAACAAACGATCCTGTAACACCTGTTTTTAGCATCATCCGCACTAAAAAAAGGCAGACTGCAACATGAACCTCCCCTCTCAGGCTGACAGGAAGGCTGGGGAATAATCAGAGTGAACGAACCACCTGTGCCGCATAATCATTCAGCCAGAGAAGATCCTTTTCAAACAGGATCATTTTTTTTGCCTCGGCATGTTCCTGGTGCCAGAACATAAACCTCAGCGTCATCGCAATCATGTGCCAGACAAGACGAAGCTGCAGCGATTCATCAAGTTCCCATCCATAAAGTGCCAGCCAATCTTTCCAGTTATCCTCTTCGACATACCAGTAAAGCAGCATGGCCAGATCCATTGCAGGATCGGCAATGACTGCCTGATCCCAGTCAACGAGATACAGACTGTCCTCATTCTGATTCAGCAGCCAATTGTTGTGATTGACATCTGAATGGCAGACAGCCTTTTTCTCAATATCTGCTCTTTCTGCCGTCTCCTGAAGAAAAAGCAGTGACGTGCGGAGTGCCTGTATGTTTCCCCGACCTTTCGCCTGGTTGACCAGACTTTCGGCAATCTGGCCTGTTGTAACAGGCAACTTACCCAGCTGTTTCATCATGAACAGGAGCGGATCCGATGTATGTATTTTTTTAAGCAGCTCGGCAACCTTGGCGGATTTCATTTCTTCAGGTTTCAGCACTCTGCCACTCATCCATTTCTGAGCGGTCAGAACATCGCCATTGCCCATCCGCCTGGTCCACAACAATTTTGGGACAATTCCTTCCGCCGAAAGGACAGCCAGAAAAGGCGATGAGTTTCGCTTAATAAATAGTTTATTTTCCCCGGATTTTGCCATATAGGCTTCACCGGTCATGCCGCCGGCGGATGATAGTTCCCATTCCTCGCTGTCAAAAAATCTCATCAGACAGGCCACCTTTGCCCCTTAAATCTTGCCTTTGAAAAAGGCAGTCCCTCAACTGTGATTAACTCAACTTTTTCATTATTTTCACGAACATGATAAAAAGACTATGAATAAAAATATACCACTTTCCATTTGATTCAACAATCATTTCGTCACTTATCCCATCGGCAGAAATCACCAAATGTTTCAACATTGAATTCAGGATCATGTATTTTGAAAACGCGGTGAAGCGATCGTTTCAAAATGATTCAGCAATGCTTCCGCTGCCTCAATCTGTACCCTTTTCATCAGCAGTGAGTGCTGGGAAAGCATCTCGAACCATTCGCGTTCATTGCGAAAATCTACAAAACTTTCGCCGGCATCTTCGTGCACGAATTCAATGTAGCTGTCCGGAGCATATGCCGTTGAAACAATCTTCATCCCAATTCCGCGATTTTTTAAGAATGCGTCGACCACAGCCCGTGTTCTGTTCAGAGAAATCAATGGATTGAGCACCTCCCGTTCACCACCCGACACGATCTCTTTCCATTTTCGCCCCGAAACTTCCTGGAAGACACTGCCGTTTTCACCGGACATCGGCTTGACACACCAAATCGTGTCGTTCGTAATGATTAAAGAATCCAGCTGCACAGCTGCCGACTGAGTAAGGAGAACAGGACGATAGATCAGAAAGGCAATATCATTGACTTCCCCCAGCAGCCTTTTTATCCACTCCGCTCCTTCTATCTCTTCAGGGCATGAAGATCGCTGGTCAGACGTCCTCGTCGCCCAGTCCAGCTGTATCCTGTACAGCCAGGCCGTAAATTCCTTGCCTAATTTCACCTGATGATCCAGGTCTTGTAACGTGCTGCTTTCTGCCCTCTGCTTCCATTCATTTAGCCGCCGGTTCTTAAGCCAGATGAAACGATTCGCATAGCGGCGAAGATCCACTTCGTAACGCGATACACATTGCCGGAGTTTAATCAATTGCGCCATCATTTTCACTTCTTTCAGCTTCCGCTCTATTGTATATCAAAATAAGCGTGCAGCGATTCCCCATTGGAATCCGTTCTCTCGCTCACTATGAGTCACCGAATAAAAAAGTTCTGACAGGCCTGTAGCGCGGATTTTCCTGACGGACGGCGAAAAGACTGATTCGGTCAATTGTCCAGCCTATACCGTGATTCCGGGACTCTTCCGTATCCGCAAAAGGTTCACCGGACAGCCATCCTTTTGCGAGTGTAATATGCGGATGATAGGGTCTTCTGTCCGCAGTAAAACCGCAGTCACCCAGCAACCCATTCAGTTCATTCTGAATTTTTCCTAATTCCGGGCAGGGCAAAAGCCCTGCAAAAACAACCCTTGGATGGTTTTGATCTCCGAATCCTTCTACACCGGAGATGGAAATCTGAAATGGTTTGAGCGGCTTAGTCACCTGTTCGGCAATGCCGCAGACCGTAACCATTTTTTCCGGTGTCAAAGGACCGAAAAAGAAGAGTGTGATGTGATAATCCCGGAGGTTTTTCGTCCATTTTCTATAAAAACTATGCCTGCCTATCCGCTCCGCTTCCTGTATTAAATAATATCCGACTTCTTGCGGGACCGGAGCGGCCAAGAAATAATGATCCTTCAAGACAACATCCCCTCTGCATTGATCATATTACCGTAAATCTCCCCATGCAACTTTAAAATTGTTTCAGAGTGGCCGTTGCATAACTTGCTCCAATTAAGCAGAAATATTTGAAACATCTGCTGAATGATTCTGAATCCTGTATAATGGGGATAAATAGCCTTTCACAGGCTTTGGCATTCAGCGGAAGATTATTCAATCACTGAATGAGACATGATAAATGTAACAACGAAAGTGAGTGACTGTAATGATAAGGATTGCTGACTCGATCGATGAACTGGTCGGCGGAACGCCAATGGTCCGGCTGAACAGGCTCCCCGATCCGAACGGCGCCACAATTTATGCAAAGCTGGAATACTTCAATCCGACAAAGAGTGTCAAAGACCGTGCCGCGCTCAATATGATTCTCGCCGCTGAAAAAGAAGGCAAGCTGAAAAAAGGGGCAACGATTATTGAGCCCACCTCCGGTAATATGGGGATCGGCCTGGCAATGAACGCTGTATCAAGAGGTTATCAGGCGATCATTGTTATGCCGGATACCATGACCATAGAGCGGATTAAACTCCTGGAAGCTTTTGGTGCCAAAGTTGTCCTCACTCCTGGAAGAGACAAAATGCCTGGTGCCATTCGAAAAGCGAAGGAGCTTGCAGAGAAACTTCCAAACAGCTTTATGCCAATGCAGTTTTCTAATCCCGCGAATCCGGAGGCCCATCGCAAAACTACGGGTCCAGAAATTATCCGTGACGTGACGTCACTGGACAAGCCACTGAAAGCACTTGTCGGAGCAGCAGGAACTGGAGGCACAATCACAGGAGCAGGCAAAGCCCTGAAAGAAGTATTTCCGGACATGACCATCCACATCTGTGAACCGGCGGCCTCCCCCACTCTGACAGGCGGAAAGCCCGGCCGTCATAAAATAGTTGGAACCAGCCCTGGCTTTATTCCAAATACACTAGATCTTTCCCTGGTTGATGAAGTGCTTAAGGTCAGCGATGAGGACGCTTATGAAATTACCCGAAGACTGGCAAAGGATGAAGGAATTCTTTGTGGGCCTTCGTCCGGAGCTTCCGTCTATGTTGCCTTGCAGGTAGCAAAGCGGTTTAAACCTGATGATCTGATTGTATGCATGGTTAACGACACAGGTGAACGCTATCTATCTGGTGACATCTTTCAACACTGATCAATTCAAACACCCTTTGATTGTCTGAAGCTGTTTTCATGTACACTCTGAAAAACAGAAACAAGCTGGGGAAAAAGAATTCATTCGCTTAGCAAAAGAAAATGAAAAAAGGTTTGACTTTTGCGAATTAAGCGGTATATTTAAATTATTTAATAGAATAGTTGTATTATTCTTCATGCATTAGGTTGAATTGTCCTGTTTGGGTGCCGTCAGAAAAGTCATGATCCTGTTCAATCATTCATAAAAGAGGAGAAAATGGGAATTTAACAAGACACATCTTTCGCATTCCGCAATTTTCAAACATCCTCTTTAATGATAAAAAATCTGGGGAGTGGTGATTTGAGTCCTTCAACTGATCGTATGCTAAATCGCGTTAAGTCTGTTTACTTATTTATCCGCAGACAAGGTCCTGTCACGACGAAAGAGCTGGTTGAAGAATTTGACATGACACAGAGAACCATGCAAAGAGACTTGAATATTCTAACGTATAACCATTTGGTCAGGAGTCCTAGAAGAGGCCAATGGACGGTAACAGAAAAAAAAGTAAAGGTATCGTGAGCTGTTTTTTTAAACAGCTCTTTTTTATTTGCCTGAATTTTGGCTGGAGGGAATTAGAAGAGGCCTGTTTAAAAATATTGTTCAGCGTTGCGCACCACCGCTCAATCACAGGCTGATGTCCCGATTACCACGGTCAATTTTACTTCCTTTTCATAGACTAATAACTGAGTTTAAAAAACATGATCAGGGAGGGTTTTTGTATGTTTCCATATAGCGACCTGAATTCTTCTGCGGCCGGTGGACTGCCTGCAGGACAGAATCATTTTCAAACTGCGGATAGTCAGGGATCCTTTACGCCCCAGGGTTTTGCCCCGGCAGAGCGCCCGTTTCCCTACCCCTATCCACAAGAAACAGAAAACGCAATCGCCGGAAACAGCTTCGAATGGTACGGTACGCCCCAGAACAGACAGCTGCCCCGACCGCCACAGCCAGGCGGCGGAGACCTGGAACGCCGTGTCCGTCAGCTCGAACGCCAGCAGGACCGTTTCGGACGCGAGCTTAACCAGATTGACCGGCGGCTTCGAATCATTGAAAGACGGTTTGGTATCCCCGTCCCCCCTGTTCCGTTCCCGGGAACGCCGCCAAGATAAGCTCAAATTAAAAAGAGGGCTGGGAAACATTTCATTTCTCCAGGCTCTCTTTTTAATGCAGCAAAGTTTTGCATGTCTCTGCATTTGTTTTTAACGCGCGCGGGCCGAACGGGACCTGCCCATTACCTTCCGAAGCAGCCCCGTCCACCTGGCAAGCAGCAGATAGACGGCAGCGCCGGCAAGTACACTCAGGAGGATGATAACAAAAGCTTTTCCTCTACTATTAGGGAAACCACCGCCAAACAGAAGAAAAATCAGTTTAATGGCCAGAGCCATGATTCCTGTGTAGACTGAAATATGGATTAATTGCCGGGCGATTAGCGAGAAGTGATAGTCCGTTGCCTTGCGAATTGAGAAAACAATAATAAGAATTGAAACTAAATAGCCGATGTTAGTGGCAATAATTGGACCGACCATTCCGAAAAGCTTCATGGACACCGGATTGAGTAATATTTTTACGAGCACGCCGGCTCCAAGCGCGATCAATGTCATGAGCTGCCGATTAATTCCCTGAAGAATAGAGGCTCCGACCTGAAACAGTGCGAATAACAACGCAGTTGGCGCGTACCAAGTCAAAATGCGCCCCCCAATTTTCAGAAGTTCAGGAGAAACAGTGTACAACAGTCCGTGGAGCATATATCCGAGCACTGAGAGACCTACAGCCGCAGGTATCGTTAGAAACAATACAAGTTCAAATGCCTGGGTTATTTTTTCATTTACAGCCTGGTTATCACCTTTTGAATATGAAACAATGATTGCCGGCACGGCGCTCATTGCCAACGATGTTGCCAGCGTCACGGGAATCAGAACTAACTTCTGGTCGTTCATCGTCAAATCGGTGATGACAGCTTCTTTTACTGTGTTACCATAATTCAGATAATGAAAGGCCATAAACTGATCAATCAGCTGGTAAAGATTCATCGCGATGCCAACTGCAATAAAGGGGACTGAGTAAGTGACCAATTCTTTATACATGGCAATCAACGACATCTTGTACCGCCCCATTGGCCTATTTTCACTTGTCGTTTTCCTTAATCTGAAGCGGCGAAGCACCCAGTAATGAAGCATCACATAAAGTCCGGCCACAGCCCCTACAAAAGCCGCAAATGTGGCCAAAGCCGCAGCGGTGACAACGGTTCCGTGTGCTACTTTAACGGCAATAAAAGCACCGATCAGGATAAAACCGACACGGGCAACCTGTTCAGCAACCTGCGAAACGGCTGTCGGCCCCATCGACTGAAACCCCTGAAAATAGCCGCGCATCAGACTCATGACGGGCACAATAATGATTGCAATACTGACAACACGAACGACAAGGACAACATTGTTAAATTCTCCCTTAGGAATATCACTTAACGTCGCAATTTTCGGAGCGCTGAGAAAGAGAAGAAGAAAACCAACAACCCCTGTTACAAGCATTAACAAGAATCCGGACTTCAGCAGACGCCTGCCGGATTCATAGTCTCCCATTGCATTATATTTTGAGACAAATTTCGACACAGCGAGTGGCAGGCCAAGCGTTGAGACACTTAGCATAAGCGCATAGGGTGTATAAGCATACTGGTAAAGAAAAGACCCTTGTTCCCCTGTCAGCCAATAATAAGGAATAACAAACAAAATACCCAGAAAACGTGAGACAAAGGCGGCGACAGTCAGAATCATCGTCCCTCTGATCATTTTTGATGCAGCCATAACTTTACGCTCCCAAAAATCCATAAAATAGGATTAATTATGTATCCACGACCCTTAGTATTTTACCACAATAAATTCTAATTCAAAGATAACTATGAGGCAGCTTTGACACATTTTGACGAAACCAACAGAAAAAAATTATTCCGCATATTTTTCAGACAGAAAATTTTCTTAATCCCGCTGACTTTATTTAAAACAGTCTGTAGCCTCCTGCATAATGGCCCATGAGGCGGACATGAATTTTTATTTACCCAAAACTTTAAGCCGTCAAAACGTACGGCTGTTCGCAGCGAGGCAGCGCTTTCTGTCTTGAGCACATTTCTTCCTCAATAATTGCAGGCCTGCCGCTTTTCCGAGCAAGCCTGTCCATTTAACAAGCGCCAGACAGACGTTCCAATGACAATACTGATTCATACGAAAGCAGACCCCAAGCTGTGCGGAAAACAGCCGCCGGACGCGGTAAGAAATCAGTTCAATGACCGGAACATCACTCGTGCAGCAAACGATATATGCCAATGGCTGAGCAATCATTGAAAAACGATAAATCCGCATCCGAATAACCGCCACGATAAATCAGAACAGAAAACCCATAGTTCCTAAATCGATAATCTGGGCGATCAGCCTGTAACTCTTTGCATTTTATCATACTTCCGAATCAAAGCGGGTGATCACTGTATCTTTACCACAATTTATTTTAGAAGGCCAAGTTCAGTCCTCATAAAAGCCCTCTGCACTATTCCGCAGAGGGCTTTTATTCATTGTTTGATTAAAACAACGTTAGTGCCGTTCAATCGCGCCCGTCCACGCCAGCATGCCGCCTTCCATGTTCCGGACATGAAAACCCTCGCTCTGAAGAAACTCCGTGGCCGCAGCGCTCCGATGCCCGGATCGGCAAACCATCACATAATCTTTCGACCGATCCATTTTCTGAAACTGTGACGGGATATCGGCAAGACGAATGTGGATCGCCTGAGGTATTTTCCCGGCAGCTACTTCATCATCTTCCCTTACATCAACGACTGTGACCCAATCGCCTTTTTCCAGCATACATTTCAGTACATCCGGGAAGACCGTGGGGATTTCATCAGCCATGTTCATCACTCCCGCATCATTTGACTACAATATTGACCAGTTTATCCGGAACAGCAATGACTTTCCGAACTGTTTTTCCTTCAAGCCGTTCAATTACATTCTGCTCACTCATGGCCTTTTTCTCCAGACTGTCTCTTGATGTGCCCTTTTCGACCATCAGTCTGGCCCGGATTTTGCCGTTGATCTGGACAATGACTTCAATTTGTTTTTCAGCCAGTTTGCTTGCGTCATAGACCGGCCATGATGATTTTTCCACAGACTGTTGATGGCCGAGCAGCGACCAGATTTCTTCACTGATATGCGGTGCAACCGGTGAAAGCATCTGAATGAATCCTTCCGCCATTGCTGCAGGAATCTGCTCTTGTTTATAAGCCTCATTAATAAAAGTCATCAGCTGTGCAATACCCGTATTATAGTGCATGATCTCGAAATCTGCGGTGACCTTCTTGACAGTCTGATGGTACACTTTTTCAAATTCTGTGTCCGGCTGTGCATCGGGCGTTATTGATCCAGAAAGCTTCCCGTCCGCAGTGACAAACAGCCGCCAGATACGGTCCAGGAACTTGCGCGATCCGTCGATGCCTTTTTCTGACCAAGGTATTGCCGCGTCAATCGGTCCCATAAACATTTCGTAGAGCCTGAGTGTATCTGCTCCGTGTGAAGCGACAATGTCGTCCGGATTGACAACATTTCCTTTGGATTTGCTCATCTTTTCATGATTGTTGCCGAGAATCATACCCTGGTTCACCAACTTGTGGAACGGTTCCTTAGTCGGGACAATACCGAGATCGTATAGAGCTTTATGCCAGAAACGCGCATAGAGAAGATGGAGCACGGCGTGTTCGGCACCGCCGACATAAAGATCGACCGGCATCCACTTTTTCAGTTTTTCCGGATCGGCTAACTCTTTCTTGTTATGCGGATCAATATAGCGGAGGAAGTACCAGCTGCTGCCTGCCCATTGTGGCATCGTGTTGGTTTCCCTGCGTCCTTTCATGCCGGTTAGCGGGTCGACCACGTTAATCCAGTCCGTATCGTTGGCCAGCGGTGATTCGCCGGTACCTGAAGGCTTTATATTTTTTGTCTTCGGCAGGCGCAGAGGCAGTTCGTCCTCCGGTACGGCTTTCATTGTTCCATCTTCCATATGGATGATCGGAATCGGTTCACCCCAGTAGCGCTGACGGCTGAACAGCCAGTCGCGCAGCCGATAAGTCACTTTCCTTTTTCCGACTTTGTGTTCTTCCAGCCAGTCAACCATTTTCGAGATCGCTGCCTGTTTGCCAAGGCCGTCCAGGAATCCGGAATTAACATGTTTGCCGTCTCCGGTGTAAGCTTCTTTTGACGGATCGCCTCCTGAGACAACTTCAATAATTGGCAGTTCAAACTTCTGTGCAAATTCATAGTCACGGTCATCATGGCCCGGTACTGCCATGATTGCACCGGATCCGTAAGTGATCAGCACATAATCGGCGATCCAGACTGGAATCTTGCGGCCATTAACGGGATTGACCGCATAAGCGCCGGTAAATGCGCCCGTTTTTGTTTTATTGAGATCCGTCCGTTCAAGATCGCTCTTAGCAGCAACTTTCTTGCGGTAAGCATCGACAGCCTCTTGTTGTTCCTGAGTCACAATTTTATCAACAAGTTTGTGTTCCGGTGCAAGAACCATATAAGTAGCACCGAACAGTGTATCCGGCCGTGTCGTGAATACGGTTACCGATTCTTCAGTATGTCCGGCAACTTTAAAGACAACTTCGGCACCTTCAGAACGGCCGATCCAGTTGCGCTGCATCTCTTTGATGCTTTCCGGCCAGTCCAGTTCATCCAGATCTTTCAGCAGACAGTCGGCATAAGCCGTGATCTTCAGCATCCATTGTTTCATCGGCTTGCGGATTACAGGAAATCCTCCGCGCTCGCTTTTTCCGTCAATAACTTCCTCATTGGCAAGCACCGTTCCGAGCGCCGGGCACCAGTTGACCGGCACTTCGGCCTCATAAGCCAGACCTTTTTTATACAGCTGAAGGAAGATCCATTGGGTCCACTTGTAATACTCCGGGTCTGTCGTGTTAATCTCACGGTTCCAGTCGTATGAAAAGCCAAGCGATTTGATCTGTCGCTTAAAGGTCTGAACGTTCTGTTCTGTAAACTGAGCGGGATCGTGCCCTGTGTCCAGCGCATACTGCTCAGCGGGCAGCCCGAAAGCGTCCCAGCCTATCGGGTGCAGCACTTCAAATCCTTGCATCCGTTTCATCCGGGCAAGAATGTCCGTCGCTGTATACCCTTCCGGATGGCCGACATGAAGACCCTTCCCGGATGGATAAGGAAACATATCCAGCACGTAGTACTTCGGTTTATTTGAATCCTCATTCGTTTTAAATGTTTGATGATCGTCCCAGTATTTCTGCCATTTCGCTTCGATTTTATGATGATCGAAAGCCAGTCCCATGGCGAATGCCCCCTTTGAACACACTCTTCAAAATAATTAAAATAAAACCTCCCGCCCTTAACAGATCTGTCAGGGACGAGAGGTTGTTTACAATTTTCCCGCGGTACCACCCAAATTAGCCCGTGTTCCGCAATGAATGCGGACCCGTTGCTCGCTTGATCCCATAACGCGGGAGACGGCGGAACCATCCAGTCAAAGATGTCCTGCAGCTCAGGGGCGAGTTCACTTTTTTCCACTACTAGCTTGCACCTTCCGCCAGCTCTCTGCAATAGGTCCGAAGCTACTGTTCCCCGTCATTGCCCTTTTATTATCAAATAGGTCATTTAATTCATTTTATGTAATCTCCCGGTACATGTCAATATCAAGAGTATTCAGGCCAAAAAATCCGCCTATCCTATGAATCAATTTGTCCGGAAACTTTAAGTTTTTCCTTAACTCTGTTAGAATTTTTGTTAGATTACTGAAAGGGGCTCAGTCACATGCCCGACAGAAAGTGGCCATCCATCTATGGGCCGGACAAACGCTACTATTCATGGAATGCTTATCTAAGAAACCAGTTTGGAGAAAAAGTTTTCAAAGTGCCTCTCGACGGCGGATTTGACTGTCCGAACCGTGATGGAAAAGTGGCCTATGGCGGCTGCACGTTTTGCAGCCAGAAGGGGTCGGGGGATTTTGCCGGCGACCGCCGCGACGATCTCGTGACACAGTTTAATACTGTCAAAGAGCGAATGCTGAAAAAATGGCCGCATGCGAATAAATATATCGGCTTTTTCCAGGCTTTTACGAATACCTATGCACCGGTTGATGTGCTTCAGGAATGTTTTGAAGTCATTCTAGAGCAGGAGGGGGTTGTCGGACTTTCCATCGCAACACGTCCGGACTGCCTGCCGGACGACGTGGTTGACTATCTGGCAGATCTGAACACCCGGACCTTCCTCTGGATAGAACTTGGCCTGCAGACAGTACATGACCGGACAGGCCGCCTGATCAACCGGGCGCATGATTACCACTGTTTCGTTGAAGGTGTCGAAAAGCTGCGGGCACGCCATATTCCGGTCTGCGTCCATATTATTGACGGACTGCCGCAGGAAACCCCTGAGATGATGATGGAAACGGCACAGGCGGTTGCGGCGCTTGACGTTCAGGGTATTAAGATCCATCTTCTTCATCTGTTGAAAAAAACAGCAATGGTCAAGCAGTATGAAAAGGGAATGCTTAAATTTCTCGATTTCAAAACCTACGTGAATCTTGTCTGCGATCAGCTGGAAATTTTGCCACCGCAGATGATTATTCACCGGCTGACCGGTGACGGCCCCGCCGATCTGATGATCGGTCCGATGTGGAGCCTGAACAAATGGGAAGTCCTTGATGCGATCGATGATGAACTGAAACGCCGCAATAGCTGGCAGGGGAATTTATATCACGCATGAAGAGCCGGATGCACCCGCACCCGGCTTCTTCTTGGAATCGCGCATATTTTCCATTCACAACTCATCAAAATTTATTGGTCAGACACTCGGGCGCACTCTCCGGTAGAACCAGCTGGCAGTGAAAAAAAACATGCCGCAGCCACCAGAACGACGGATCATTTTTCTAGCCATAATCCGCACATTGCGCTGCCTGGCGACTTTTTTATCCGCGAGATAAGTACCAAGCAGGCCCCGATTGATCATTTTATGAAAATTGCGGTCAGGCATTCCGGAAATCGCCGTATCAGCTTCATCCATAAAGTGATCGAAGCGCTTCATCATTTCTTCTTCACTTCCGTAAAAGGCACAAAAGTTAAGATCGCCTTCGTCAATATCCTCCTGCTGGTCCACAAAATAATCCATCAGAATATGCAGGCCCTGCACCCATGGAAAATAGCTGCTTCTGATCATCCCGGCCAGTTCCTTCATCCCACGCCTTTCTGAAGCTGCGTAGGAAACAAGACAAAAAATGCCAAGAGTGGATCCGGAACAGGCGGCAAACTCATACCAGCTCATCGCCGGAAGCCTGTCTCTGTATTTTTCGAACCAGGCAACGAGCATAGGTACACGCTGATCTTTTTCAACATGTTTATATACCTGCAGATCACAATAGTATCCGGCCAGTTCCTGCAAATAGGGACTTATTTCTTTAAACGTTTGCAAATGTGAGAGAAGCGACTGGCAGGTTGTGACGAGATCCTGTAGATAGCCTCCATCAGATGTCACTTCACGCAATCTGTAATAATCGGAGTATTCCGTCCCGGGTGTCAGGGCATCCAGCATCGACTGATGCAGGCAGCGGAAATCTTTCGGGTCAAGAGAGCCGCTGCGGTCGCACAGGTTATCCAGATAATCGCTGATTGTCTGGTAGGCGACGATGAATGAAATCACTTCTGTCCTTCGATCACCTGCAAGAAGGCTGTAAATCGCACCACCTTCACAGTGAAATGTTTTCGCCTTAATGCTTGCAAGTGCCTGGTTGCGCAATTCCGGATCAGGAATTTTCTCTGCCTTCTGTTTCCAGTTTTCGAGTTCGCTATGTACACCGGGAAGTACTTTTCTGGAAACTTGAACGATCAGTTTTAATGGTTCGGATGGTACGGCCATAAAATCCGTCCTCTCTTATGTCAATACGACGCTACATCCTACAAACATTCGCTGCGTCTGACTGCAGTCTGCCTGCGCCAGCCCATTCTTAAAACTGTTTCTTACCGGGCCTCTCTTTCATTATACTCATATTGTCCAAAAAAAGTTTTCATCTTCTGTTCTAACCATCCTGATCCGAGAAAAAGCGCAAAAAACCCTCCACCAATTCAATTGATGGAGGGGTACAATGTCAAAAATTCTCAATTCTGACCGGCCTGGATTCCGGAGAGGATCTGCTGCTTCAATAATTCTGCTTTATCTGTTTTTTCCCACGGCAAATCAATATCAGTGCGTCCGAAATGACCGTAAGCCGCCGTCTGGCGATAAATCGGGCGACGCAGATCCAGCATCTTGATAATGCCTGCCGGACGAAGATCAAAATTGTTCCGGATCAGATTCACCAACTGCTCTTCCGTCGCTTTTCCAGTCTCGAATGTATCCACCGAAATAGAAACCGGCTGCGCTACGCCGATCGCATAGGCGAGCTGAACTTCGCATTTATCAGCCAGACCGGCCGCGACAATATTTTTCGCAACATAACGTGCGGCGTATGATGCCGAGCGGTCCACTTTTGTCGCATCTTTCCCTGAAAAAGCACCCCCGCCGTGCCTGGCGTATCCGCCGTAAGTGTCAACGATAATTTTTCGCCCGGTCAATCCGGCATCACCCTGTGGCCCGCCAATGACGAATCGGCCTGTCGGGTTTATGAAGAATTTTGTATTTTCATCAATCAGATTTTCAGGAACTGAAGGATTAATCACATACTGATGCACATCTTTCTTGATTTGTTCCTCGGATACGTCGGGATCATGCTGCGTGGATACAACAATCGTATCAATTCTGGCCGGATGTCCCTCTTCATCATATTCAACGGTGACCTGGGTTTTTCCGTCAGGGCGGAGATAGGTCAGTTCACGATTTTTCCGGACATCGGCCAGGCGCTTCGCCAGCTTATGTGCAAGGGAAATCGGCAGCGGCATGAGTTCCGGCGTTTCATTAACGGCGAAACCGAACATCAGCCCCTGATCTCCGGCCCCGATTGCCTCAATCTGATCGTCTGTCATTTTGCCTTCGCGCGCTTCGAGTGCCTGATTAACACCTTGAGCGATATCTGCTGACTGTTCTTCGATCGAGGTCAGAATTGCACAGTTTGACGCATCAAATCCGTACTTCGCATCATTATAGCCAATCTCCTTGATTGTCTGGCGGACAACCTTTGGAATATCAACATAAGTCGATGTAGATATTTCACCAGTGACAAGAACAAGTCCAGTATTTACCGCTGTCTCACAGGCAACCCTCGCGTTGGGATCGCCCCGCAGAATTTCATCAAGGATTGCATCTGAGATCTGGTCGCAAATCTTGTCCGGATGTCCCTCTGTCACCGATTCAGAGGTAAACAGCCGTCTTGAATACTTTTTCGTCATTTCACATTCACCCAGCCTTTCGAACATTATATGAGGTTAATTAAAGATTCGTCAAACGATGATCCACTACCGGTTCGCTGACGGTTTTACTTCGGAAACGCGGCGCCCGGCTAAAGATGCGCGAATCCCGAGGCAAGTTAACGGTACCCGATCCCTCTTCTTTTTGTTTTCAAGGCATGAAAAAAGCCCAGTCCTAATAAGGATAAGGCTAACTCTCTAAATGCGCCTCTTATTATCAGAAGAACAGAAAGTTCCTCTGCAGGTTAGCACCGTGCCATATCGGCCGGTTGCCGGGTTTCATCGGGCCTGTCCCTCCGCCTACTCGGAATAAGAGCAGCCGTATTATAAATCCTATGATAAAGCAGGGATATAAAAGTGTCAACTGATAGTCAGATTCTCGGAACCTCATAAGCATTATTTAATATATTGTACTATGAGAAAAAATTCACAAAAAGTCTTCCCCTGTTAGAAAAATATAATTTCAGTGTGCTATACTTAAGTTGTCAAATGGAATTCCAAATAGGAAGGGATGTTAGTGATGAATACAACCATCTCAAAAACGCCCATCTCTGAACTGTTGAAAGCAAGGAATACGTTTGTAAATTTATCTGCGGCGACGCTTATTGAGAAAGCGTTTTCTAAAAATGAAGGCGTTTTAACGGACAAAGGATCTCTGGCTGTGACGACTGGAAAATATACCGGCCGGTCACCGCTGGACAAATTTTTTGTAAAGGATGAGACGACGACAGACAAAATTGACTGGACGCGCAATCAGGCAGTCAGTGAATCGGTATTCGAAGGCCTTTTTCAAAAAGTTGTCCACTATTTAACCGAAAGGGAGGCTCGTTTTGTCTTTAAAGGTTTTGCCGGTGCGGATACGAAACATCGTCTGCCCATACAGATTATCAATGAGTACGCCTGGCAGAATCTCTTCTGCCGCCAGCTGTTTATCTCACCGACTGCAGACGAACTGAAGAACCATCATGCAAACTTTACCGTTCTTGCGGCTCCTGGCTTTAAAGCTGATCCGGCGACAGACGGCACCCGCTCGGAAGCATTTATTATCGTATCGATCACACACCGGACCATTTTGATCGGTGGGACGGAATATGGCGGTGAAATCAAAAAGTCAATTTTCTCAGTGATGAACTATCTGTTGCCGCAGGAAGGCATTATGTCGATGCATTGCTCCGCCAATCAGGGAAAAAACGGGAATGTTGCTCTTTTCTTCGGGCTGTCCGGAACCGGCAAGACAACATTATCCAATGTGCCTGACCGCGATCTGATCGGTGACGACGAACACGGATGGTCAGCGGACGGCATATTTAACATTGAAGGCGGCTGCTATGCCAAAACCATACGTCTCTCTCCAAAAAAAGAACCGCAGATCTATGACAGCATCCAATTCGGAACTGTGCTCGAGAATGTCATCGTCTTCCCCGACCGGTGCCCGGATTACGACAACGGCTCGCTGACAGAAAATACTCGCGCGGCTTATTCACTAAATAATGTGTCAAATGCACTGATCCCAAGTGTCGGCGGACATCCGACTGCCATAATCTTTCTGACAGCCGATGCGTTCGGTGTGCTACCGCCGATCAGCCTGCTGACACCGGAACAGGCAATGTATCAGTTCCTTTCCGGCTATACAAGCAAACTGGCCGGCACTGAACGCGGCGTTACTGATCCGGAAGCAACTTTCTCAACCTGCTTCGGTGCACCGTTCATGCCCTTGCCGGCGTCAGTGTATGCAGAGTTGCTAGGGAAGCAAATCAAGGCGCACAGCGTAAGCGCTTACTTGGTTAATACCGGATGGACCGGCGGACCATACGGAACGGGGAAAAGAATGGAGCTGGCCTACACGCGGCAAATGATACAGGCTGCCCTTGACGGGACGTTCACCCATGCAGAAACAACGACGGATCCTATTTTCGGGCTCCACATCCCAAAAACATGCCCGGGCATCCCTGACAATGTACTGATGCCATGGAAAACATGGAGCAATGCGTCCGAATATGATCGCTTTGCCCGCCAGCTCGCCCGGAAGTTCAAGGACAATTTCAGACATTTTCCGGAAGCTTCCGAAGACATCCGCTCGGCAGGTCCTGTTGCCAACTGATATAGACTGTTAACAATAATCCAGCACCGCCCCCGATCACCACGGAGACGGTGCTTTATTCTGTCAGATTTTCTATTCTGTGCTGGACAAGCCGGTGCATGCGGATGGCCTCTATTGCGCTGGTCAGCACACGGTCTTTCATCAGAAAACTATACCTTTTATCCGCCTGTACTTTCTCTGGAAGCCTGCTAATAAATACAGGACCTTTTGTCTCCAGATAATTATTTTTCAGATCAATCCGGTCAATTTCAGCATAGTAGATATTCTTAACAATTTGTTCATTCCTGCTGCTCACTTCATACTGGCCGACAAGAATCAGCCTCGCCACATGTCCGCCTGTTTCCTCAAAAACTTCTCTCTTCGCGGCGTCTTCAGCCGTTTCATTCAACTCAACTTTGCCGCCCGGAAATTCAAAACCGCGCCTGGAATGCATGGTCAGCAGCCACTGCTTATGAAAATGGCAGACCACCCACACATGTTTCGGGCAGCTTGAAAAGGGCATGCCCTGCAGAGAAAGTTTTACCAGATTGCCGTAATAGTCATAAAATGTTTCGATATCACTCAAATCTCAAACCTCCCCAACGTGCTGAGATTCCCCCCCTTGGAGATCACATCCACAGCATCGTCTCAGGCAAATACAAATGCCTGAGTTTATTTTAACACTTCTCCGGCCCGAACAAATTTTTCTAGCCAATATCTTTTCCCCGCCACTCCCGAAAATGCTTCCATTCATACTCAAGTTCGGACAGTGTCCATGTACTTAGCCTCGATGGATTATCGATTGCCTGATTATCTTTCAGGAGTTTAATCAAATGAGCTTTGCGTTTTTCCACTGCTGTTCTCAATAGGTTAATCCGATTCATCATCAATGCGGGACAGCGCCAAGTAATCGCTTACATTAAAAGGCGGCCAAACATCCCTTCCTCCCTTCTGAAACATTCTTTTTTGTTAAGCCAGTCATTGAGTGCAGTATGCACGAATTTTCAATAGTCTAATCAAAAGTTGTTAATCTTACTTTACTATACAATACAACAAAAGTGCGGAAAAGGATTCAAATAATTTAAAAAATGGAACTTTGGTCTGATGGAATTTTAGAAAGAGCTAAGGGAATTCAGCAAGGCGCCTGAATCCGCGTTTCCTTCTCTCTCAGCAATAAAACAAAACGGCCGCCATGGCCGCTCAGTCACTTGCATAGGATTGATTGTCAGGCGTTGACAGTACGTCTCTGCCGTATGTTCTCCTGAAAGGCTGCTTTTTCCTCTTTGGACATTTTCTTGTAGTCGCTGATAAACGCTTCGTACTTAGGCATAATTTCTTCCATGCTGCCATAGCCCTCGACCTGTCCGTACTGAATCCAAAGCGCTTTTTCACAGAACTTCTTCATCTGGCTGATGGAGTGGCTGATAAAAAAGATCGTCTTTCCTTCTTCCTTAAACTCGTTCATTTTATCCAGGCATTTATCGGCAAAAGTTTGATCACCGACGGATAGAGCCTCATCAATGATCAGAATATCCGGGTCAATATGAATGGAGATGGCAAAACCAAGTCTTGAACGCATTCCGCTCGAATATGTTTTGACTGGCTGATCGATAAAATCGCCGATATCCGCAAATTCAATGATATCAGGAGCTAATTCCTTGATTTTATTCTTATTGAACCCGAGCATCAGACACTTCAGCTCGATATTCTCCCTGCCGGTCAGTTCTCCCTTCAGACCCGAAGCAATGGCGATTAGCGCCGTTTCGCCCTCAACCGTTACCGATCCTGATGTGGGAGGTACGACACCCGCAATAATGTTGGACAATGTCGATTTTCCGGAACCGTTAACGCCGATTATTCCGACAACATCGCCTTTGTACGCGTCAAAACTGATATCCTCAATCGCATAAAACGATTTTCCATAACTTTTGGGAGAAATAAGGTCGAGAATTTTCTCAGAGTTTTTGCTATACATTTTATATTTTTTCGTGATGTGGCTTACGACGACTGATTTTTCCATAATGGCTTATCCACCTTACAAATAGTCTACGAAATGGTCTCTGAATTTCAGATGAACCACTGAGCCGAAAATAAACATTAGAATAACGACACCCCAAAAGTAAACCGTATATTTGAGATGCTCAATACCGTACCACGATACGCCGAGCAGTGACGCCCGGTATCCCTCGACGAGGTAGTACATCGGATTGAGAATCATAATATGCTGAACAACGGCAGGCAAGTTATACGGAGCCCACAGAAACGGTGTCAGATAGATCATCATCCGCATCAGTGAAATCAGCACTTGCTGCAAATCGCGGACAATGGTTGTAAAAGTCGACGTAATCAGTGACACGGACACTAGAAATGCCAGCGCCGCAAACATGAAATAGGGCAGCTGAATCATATAGATGCTGATCTTATATTGGGTAAACTGCAAAATCACAACGACGATCCCCGTCAGCATTAGATGCTGATAGAATTTTTCGAAGATGACATAACTCGGAATCGTACTCATTGGAAAATTCATTTTGGCAATAAACCAGATCCGTGAATAAATGGATCTTCCGCCTTCCATGACCGCCGAGTTGAGAAAAAACCAGAGAAAAATTCCCGAAATCAGCCAGATAACGTAAGGGACCGCGTCGCCGTTTCCCACGTATACTCTGGTGCTTCGATGCAAAATATAACCAAAAACAAACCAATAAATAAAAATCTGAATCGTTGGGTTAAGGATCACCCACAGCATACCTAAATAGTTGTTGTTATTCTCACTTTTCAGTTCGTAGAGCGACAGCCGCCTGATCAGATAAAAGTTGCTTAGTTGCTCCCTGATCACTTTCCAAGCAGATTTCATATTTTAATCCTTCCAAACATCCCAATAATGAGTGCCTTTTCAAAATAGGCCGAGAAAACTTCCATCAAATACTTTAACACAGCTTCGTCAAAAAAGAAAACCGTACTGAAGTTTTACCTGAACCTATTATAACAATGGGTTCCAGCTCCTGAATCTTGCAGAAACCAGGAATATTGGCCGATCGTATGATTCATATTTTTCGGGGCAGACTATCAACGGTTATCTGAATGCTTAAACCTTTCTCTTATTGAGGGTTTGTTCGAAGTACCCTCAATGACAAATTTACCGATTACCCCGGAGGAACGAACCTTGCTCAGCGTTCTGCTCTTTCTCAGCTATTTTCTGCTCTTATTTATATTTTTCGTCTGTGTGCTGCTTCGTATGGACATGTTTTCCAAAATAATGCTGTTTCTCTTAATAAGCTGGTCCAGCATCGTTCCCTTCCTTGTTGTGTTCCTTGAAGAGAGAAAAGATGAAACGAAAAAGAATCAGCTGCCTGGAAAGCAGCAAAAAAAGCCATCCTGAATCGAGGAAACGCCATGTTCTGGTACAAAAAAAAGAATCAGTCAATGAAAGAGGAGCAGAGTGCGGCACCTAAAACGATACAAGAGCTGTTTCTTCAGCTGAAAGATAATCCGGATTTTTCCCATTATCAGCATGATCAGGGATCTTTCCAATGCTGGATATCCTTTTTTAATTCACTCGTTAATTTGGAATCGGTCCATCGCGATGTACTCCCATTTCTTTATGATTCACAGATCCACAGTTTTTCTGATGTTCAGGAACGGATCCCTGTGGAAAAGGTGAGCCACGCGTCGGACCTCTACACCATCCAGTCAAAACTGATGGAGGGCTGCATCGTCGTCCAAGAGAAAGAAAGCAGCCTGAACTGCCTGATTGTCCCTACTGTTTCACGCGAAGGGCGACAGATTGAAAAACCTGAAATCGAGACAAGCGTCATCGGTCCGAAAGAAGCATTTGTTGAAGCAATCGATACAAATATCAGTTTACTGAGGAAGCGCATACCGATTCCCCAGTTTACGGTTGAACAGTTCCGGATTGGCAAAATCTCCAACACGCGTGTTTGTCTGGCCTACATTAAAGGCATTGCCAGCGAAGAAAATGTGAACACAGCCAGGCAGCGGCTGCAAAATCTTGAAATAGACCATCTCATTGATGCATCAACGCTCTCCCAGTTGATCTCAGATAACGCGAGATCTCCTTTCCCTCAATTTATTGATACAGAGCGTCCGGATCGCACGATTGCCGGACTATTTGAGGGAAAGATCACCGCTCTCGTTGATGGATCACCAAGCGCTTTGATTTTGCCGACATCATTAATCGAGTTTTTTCTTGCCTTCGATGATTATTTCATCGTCTGGCATTTCGCTACTTTCTATCGGTTGATGCGCCTGTTCGCCGTCGCCTTTTCCGTTTTCTCTTCAGCACTTTACGTCGCCGTGCTGACTTATCATTATCAATTAATTCCGACAGACTTGCTCGGCTCGCTGATCACATCCAGAAGCGTCGTCCCATTTTCTCCAGTGGCCGAAGCACTGGTTCTTGAAATCATGATTGAGCTTCTCCGGGAAGCGGGTGCCCGCCTGCCGACAAAAGTCGGCCAGACGATCGGTATCGTTGGCGGTATTGTCCTCGGAACGGCTTCTGTGCAGGCGGGGCTGACAAGCAATGTGCTGCTGATCATCGTTGCCATGTCCGCCCTGGCAGCCTTTACCACGCCGAATTACCGGATGGGCACAACCATTCGATTTCTGAGATTTCCATTCATTCTGGCGGCAAGCCTGTGGGGGCTGCTTGGTATCGCGCTTTGTTTTACTTTCTTTGTCTGTCACCTGTTAAGGCTTAGCTCACTGGGCAGGCCATATATCGAGCCTATTTTTCCACTCAGAGTTACTGATCTTAAAGACTCCTTTGTACGTTTTCCCTATTCGCTTCAGTCTGAGCGCCCGATGCTGCTCAGGCCCGAAGACACCGGACGTTTCAATAAAAAAAGAGTCCAAAAGAAAAAGGGTAAACCAAGCAATGATATTGATGAATAATCACGGATGAGTTGCTGCCAGGAGGTGGCCGTTTTGGAAAACGTAAAGATTGATGAAACACGCCAGGTCTCACCAGTTAATACCCTTTTTCTAGTTCTCGGCATGCAAATTGGAATCAGTATTCTGTCATTTCAGCGCGTTGCCGCCCAGAATTCGGGCTACGACAACTGGGTAAGTGTCGCACTGATGGGACTTAGCACTTTGGGTGTGATGTGGATCGTCCTCCGCCTCCTTCATAATGAAGAGAGCTATGGGCAGCCGGAACTTTTTTCCATGCAAAAACGCTTTTTCGGACGCTGGATCGGCACACTTTTAAATATCTATGTGATGAGCTACCAGTTTAGTGTGATTGTCATCTTTATGAGAGGTTATATAGAAATCATCCAGGTATGGATCTTTCCTCGCCTAGGCACGCTGAGCTTTGCCGCCATATTCAGTATCATCATCTGGTACACCGTCATGGGCGGCTTCAGAGCAATCACAGGAACCTTTTTCCTGAGCTTTGTCTATCTTGTACCATTGCATCTTCTCAACATTTTGGCGATCGGTAACGCGCATTTTTCCAACCTTCTTCCAATGTTTGAGCATTCGATAGGTGATCTCGCTCAGACATTTATGAAAATGGGGCCTTGCTTTATAGGCTTTGAAACGATCCTTTATTTTTACCCATTTATCAAGCGCCCGCAGCAGGCCGGAAAATGGTGCTATTTCGGGCTGCTGACCACGACCGCCCTGTACCTGACGTTATCGCTCGTTGCTACTGTTAATTTCAGCCCGGGCGAGCTGAAAACAGAAGTGTGGCCGGCCCTTTCATTCTGGAAAAGTATTCATTTTCCGCTGGTCGACCGGTTAGAATATATCGGTATTGTTTACTGGCTTTGCGTGCTTATTCCGAATGTCTCGCTTGGCGCCTGGATTGTCTCGCGGGGCATCAAAATTTCCATACCTTTGATCCGGCAGAAATATGCTCTTGTCTTTGTCATGTTGATGATCACCCTTTCCTGTGCCCTGATCCGGGACCGCCAGCAGTTTGACTGGATCAGCCATTGGATAGCAAATATCGGCCTGTTCTGCATGTACGTCTATATCCCTTTTCTGCTGTTCTGGCAGTGGCTGCTCAAAAAAAAGGGGGCAAAAAAGGATTGAAGATTAAAAGGTGCAGCATGATGCTGAGCTTTCTGCTTCTCAGCGGCTGCGTAGAGACAGATGTTATTGACGACATCCTGATGGCTGAGTCGGAAGGCTATGACTACATTGGAAACGATAAAGTAGTGGGAACGATTACGATGCCGAACTATGCTGAAGGCGGAGTCAGCGGTTCCGGTGGTGGCGGCCTACCATCGACAGCCGCGATGATGAATTCGGCAAGCACCATCACGTACGACGGAAGATCCCTTGTTGAAGTACTTCAGAAAGAGGGCCAGAAAACGATCACCGCCGGCAAATTGAGACTGATGCTTTTCAATCAGGCATACTTGCAGCATGGTCTTAACAAAGTGCTTCATTTCAGGAACCAGGATCCCGAAGTCGGCCGCGATCTTTTTTTGGCGATGGTCGACGGAAGCTGTTTTGATTTACTGACAGGAAGTTATTTGACCGCAATCCCCATTTCACGGTACGCCTATGATTTGATTTTTCAAAATGAGCAAAAAAATTTTCCGCAGACCAATCTTAAGTCTTTTTTTTACAACTATTATGGCTATCAAACGGATCCGTATATGCCGATCATCAAAAAAGAAAAACAGCACCTCGTGATTACTGGCGTCGCGCTGCTCAAGCATGACAAATACGCCGGAAGGATTGCCGGTGAAAACAATGTCTTTATCTTTAAAGCGCTCATGGAAACCTTTAAGTATGGATTTTACGACTATGAATTCAAACCCGGCGAACATATTGCCCTGGAAAACGTCAGTTCACAAATCAAGTATGCTGCTGAAGCGGGCAACAGCCCCGAACCGAGAATTACAGCATCGCTAAAAATCATCGGTTATATACGCCAGGGAAATCCACTGCTCACCACTCTGGATTACAATACCAGCATTAAAAAAAATCTGCAAAAAGAACTTGAAAGCAAAATGGAAACGATGGTCAGCCAGTTTCAGGAAAAAAGAATTGATCCACTTGGCCTGGGCGATCTCGTCCGCAGCTACACTCGGAACTTTAACAGTTCGTCCTGGAAGGACCGTTATCCCAATGCTCACTTCCGGGCACATGTAACCATTGATATAGCCGAAACCGGGGTATCAAAATGACAGAGAATCTGCCCAAAAGAAAGCATTTTCTTTTATTTAATTCTGAAAAAGGGGTATAATAGAAGGATTAACAGGAAAGGGGATTTTGATCTATGGGATTTAATCGCGGCCCGCAAGAACCGGTTCCTGAAGCGGAGACTGCTGTCTGGACATGTACAAATGAGTCATGTTCCGGCTGGATGAGGGATGCTTACTCATTTGACAGTCATCCGAAATGCCCGCTTTGCCATTCTGAAATGAAAAAGGAAACGAGAATGCTCCCGGTCATAGACTGATCATCTGCCTGCATTCTTCGCTATACAAACAACTATTTTTTGCATATTTATCAAAAATAGCAGGACGTTTCTTTTGGGCACAGTCGAAAAGAAACGTCCTGCATTTCTATATATGCGGCTGCAAAAATTGGGTCTGCCGGGATCCTGGCCATTAAAAGATCCGTCCATATATGATATATGATGAAATTTAACTAAAAAGAGAAACAGAATTAAATTTTGTATAAATTACGATACAATAGTAAGGGTAATTAAAGAAGGTGATCCCGTGAAACTGGATAAAATGAAAAGAAAATATGCCGACCGGCGTGGCTGGCGAAGGATCGTGTCCAGTCGGACAAAAGGAAAATCATTCATGTGGCCTTCCTTTCATGGTGACGCGGTCCTGCTGCATTTTGACGAAATCAAGGCACCGATGTCCGTCGTTTATGGAGGTACACGGACAAAAACAGTGGATCAGAATTATTCCTGGCTGCAGCTTTTTCCATGTGATCCTTCCGAATTTGTGCTGACAGCTATGTTCGACGACCGCATGCAATTAGTCCAGTGCTATTTTGACATCGTCAATGAGAAGGGACGGGATAAAAAGGGAGTCCTTTGGTTCGACGATCTGTATCTTGACTTGATTCTTTTTCCGAATCACGAACTTTTCCTCGTTGATGAGGATGAACTGAACGAAGCGCTGGATGAAGATATCATCACTGCTGCCATGCAAAAGAAGGCGTGGCGCACAGCCCATCGCCTGATGCGTTTAATCAAACGGGATCCCGATTTTTTTCTTGATCTCGTCCGCAAAATGCGTGCTACTTTTTCGACGAAATGACTGGAGGATTTCAAATGGAAAAAACCAGGATGATCAAAATGAACGAAGAAGATTTTGAACCCTACATGAAAAAAATGGTGCGGGAGTACGCCGATGAGAAGCAGAAAGCCGGTACGTGGCCAGCTGATGAAGCCCTGAAAAAAGCGCAAGAGGAAATAAAACGATTGCTGCCGGATGGATATCAGACACCAGGCCATTATTTCCTGACTTTACTGAATTCGTCTGGAGAAAAAATCGGCCTGTTCTGGCTGAATTACGCTCTAAATGAACCATCAAGAAGAGCCTTTATTTACGATTTCGAAATATTTGAGCCGTACCGGAACGGCGGATTCGGTCAATCCGCGCTGGACGGGCTATTTGAATACTGTAAAACTGCCAGCCTAAAAGAAATCAGGCTTCACGTCTTTGCACATAATGACCGTGCCATACATGTTTACCGAAAGCTTGGATTCCGGGCAACAGACATGATGATGACGAAACAACTTTGAACGTCTTCTCCTGACATTCAGCTGTTTCTATCACAACCACAGCTAAATAATGAAGAATTTTGCGGTGATCTAGTGATAAATCCGAAGATCAAATGCCCTGTATTTATTTGCCATTCATGATCACTTCTTTCATCAGCCATCGTCCTGTCATCCGTTTCCTCCTCTGAATATAATAAAGCAGGAGCTTCAGCGGCAGGTGGAAGTTGTGTGAACAGCATTGGAATGGCGAAAAATATTGCGTTCCTGTCTATTGCGGTCGGAAAAGTGATTGGCGCAATCAGTAGAACTAACAATTCAATTGAATAACGAGTTACGTGATCAGCTGCTGCTTTCCGGCAGTTTGATACAGTTTGGAGGGAGTGCATTACTGACCGAAATTCTTAGTGACGATCGTCCCTTCCAGCTCATTGTCAGTTTGAATTTTCTCTTTTGAAGATAAAGGTGATGATCCACCGTTGATCAGACAGGTTCTTTCCGCAAACATGAGAGAGTTTGTCACTGGGATGATTCTGCTCACAAATAGAAAAATCAGAAGCAAAGTCTATTCAACGCTAGGCGTAACGATGATCGCCCTCGGGCACTTCATCCAATCGCTGGGCAGGAAGGAGCATATTCGTCAAAAAAATTTTTTACTGAAGTTAATCAGTTGATAACGTCCGGTTCATGGATCGATGTTAGAGGATCTACTGCCATCCTGCTTGGGAGTCTGGAGGAGGAGATCTGATGAAACAGAATAAGAAAAGCCCGACTTTAATTTTCGCAGAAAAAGCCGGAATGAGGATGACCATCCCGGTTCTGCATATTTATGAGCAAAAAATGAGACCAGCTCTCACTCACTCCAGTGCTTCGAGCAGCAAATCAGCAATGTGAACGGCCCGCATTTCACCGGTTTTTCCGACACGTTCGATCCCAGCCTTCATCTCAAGCAGACAGCCCGGATTTGCTGTGACCACTGTCTTCGCCTGTGTTTTCTCCACTTTTTCCATCTTATGATCCAGAATCTGCATCGCCATCTTTGGCTGCACAATGTTATAGTCACCGGCTGAACCGCAGCATGTATCGGCGCCTTCCATTTCCTCATAGGTCACGCCCTCGATGGACTGGAGCAGCAGCCTCGGTTCGCTGAATGTGTGCATTACATTGCGCAGATGGCAGGAATCCTGATACGTAACAATTTGATCTGGAAGCTTCAGACGATGCCTATTTTGAAAGTCTAGTGCAACAAGAATGGCGGAAATATCTTTCAATTTTGAGACAAATTTTTTTGCGCGTTCAACCCATTCCGGTTCATCGGCCAGAATATGATCGTATTCGATCAAAAAAGCGCCGCATCCTCCGGCATTTGTAATAATATAATCCGCGTCTGCTGCTTCAAAAGCATCAATATTCTCTTTCGCCATTTCTTTTGCTTTTCCGAGCTCGCCGCTATGTCCGTGGAGTGCGCCGCAGCACAGCTGATTTTCAGGAATAACCACGTCACATCCCGCTTTTTGCAGCAGCCGTATGGTCGCATTATTTGTAGAAAAAAACATTGTATCCATCAGGCAGCCGGCAAATAACGCGACGGTCGCTTTCTTCTCGTTTTCGTGTTCAAAGAAACGCGGTCGCTGGCGGATTTCTTTTCTTTTCGGCACTTCGGGAAGCACTTTTTCCATCGTCGCCATACTTTCCGGAAACAGATTCATAAAACCGATTTTCCGGGCTACTTTAGGCAGGCCGCTGCGCTGATAAATTCCAAGAAGGCTCGTCGCCGTTTCCAACCGGTTTTGATGCGGAAACAGTTCATTGAAAATGCCCTTTCTCAGCATTTTTACCGGCACAGATTCTTTCTTGTGCTCCTGAAGAATACTCCGGGCATCTTCCAGCAGGTGGCCATATTGTACGCCTGAAGGGCAGACCGGCTCACAGGCCCGGCAGCCAAGGCAAAGGTCAAGCGAGTGAGCAATATCATCATCCGGTTCGACAATCCCGTCAGTGATCCCTTTCATCAGTGCAATCCGTCCACGCGGGGAATATTTCTCCTGATGCCCGGTTTCAATGTAAGTCGGGCAGGAAGGCAGGCAAAAGCCACAGCGCATACAGTTCAGCAATTCATCGTAATCCATTTTCTCTTTAAAATCGTGCTGAATCTTCTTCTTCTCCGTCGCAGTCATCATTTTGCAGCCACCGCCCTTTCCTTCGTTTTTTCAGCAAAAACTTTTCCTTGATTCATAATACCTTTTGGGTCAACCGCCTGCTTGATGCCCCGCATCACGTCAATCCCTGCTGCACCAAGTTTCCATTCCAAATAAGGCGCCTTGGTCATCCCCACACCGTGTTCCCCGGTCAGGGTACCTCCCAGTTCAATCGCCTTTTCAAAGATTTCCGCAAACGCCTCTTCTACACGGCGCATTTCGTCTTGATCGCGCGCATCAGTCAAACAGGTTGGGTGAAGATTGCCGTCGCCGGCGTGCCCGAATGTTGAGATCCGGACGTTGTACTTCTCCGCTATTTCCGAGATCGCCCGAACCATTGTCGCAATTTCAGAGCGTGGAACAGTGGCATCCTCCAGAATGGTCGTCGGTTTCAGCCTGGCAAGCGCACTTAATGCCGACCGGCGGGCTGTGGCCAGCTTTTCCGCTTCTTCATCGGAAGCTGCCAGCCGGACATCCACCGCATCCTCGCTGCGGCAGATCTCCGCAATACTATGAATATCGCGTTCAACGATCTCCCGCGGCCCGTCCTGCACGATTAGAAGAATTGCTTTAACATCTGTCGGCAGGCCGATGTGTGTAAAGTCTTCAACAGCCTTGATTGTATCCTGGTCAAGGAACTCCAATGTGACCGGGATCATTTTATGCGCGATGATTGTTGAAACCGAGCGTCCGGCCGCTTCGATATCCTGATATAGGGCAAGAATTGTTTTCTGTGATTCCGGCTTGGGAATCAGTTTCAATGTCGCCTCCGTTATAACGCCCAGCGTTCCTTCCGACCCGACAAACAGGCGTGTCAAATCATAGCCGGCGACATCCTTTGTCAGTTTTCCGCCGGTTCTGATCAGTTCTCCGTTTGGAAGCGCAATCTGAAGCGCCATCACATAGTCTCGCGTGACACCGTACTTAAGTCCTCGCAAGCCACCAGAATTTTCGCTGAGATTTCCACCAATCGTCGAAATTTTCATGGAACTCGGATCAGGAGGATAGAATAAACCCTCTTCTTCAACCATTTCGCTGATTTCTTTAGTAATGACGCCCGGCTGCACCGTAATCGTCAGATTTTCTTTATCAAGTTCAAGAATCTGATCCAGGCGTTTTAAAAGAAGAACAATGCCGCCATTCACCGGGCACGTATCAGCGCAAAGATTGGTTCCTGAACCTCTCGAATAGACAGGTGTTTCTGTTTCACTGCAAAGCTTCAGAACAGATGCTACTTCTTCTGCATTACCCGGTGACACGACAAAATCGGGCATCGCCTGGTAATTAGGAGTGGCATCATATGAGTATACGAGCCGTCCGCTTGATGAATCATCCACATTTTTCTCACCGACAATAGAGGTGAGTTTTTCCTTCAAAAGACTTAATTTCTTCTTTACTTTTGCAGCAGACATGATCTCTCCCCCAATCTGTGCCAATGCATTTTTAAGCGCTTACTTAAATTCTATTATAGTGATTACCCTCAAATTATTCTACAAAAAGGGCGGATAATCTGCCAATAAAACTGCATCAAGGCTGACATGAATACCTCAGTACAGTATTCTGAGACAATTTATTCAGGATGTTGCCCAACATAAGGGCAATTGAAGTGCATATATGAATCACACGGCAGTTTTAAATCATCATTGCCACCGACCTTTTATAAGAGAAAACAAAAAATCGGGCATACACAGATGCCCGACCGGTCAAGCTATTTTATTTTTGTCCATTTATTTCACAACATCGTAACCCTGTTCTTCAACAGCATCTTTCATCTGATCAAAGCCTACTTTGGATTCATCGTAGTTAACATCGACTTTGCCGGTTGAGAGATCCACAGCAACGTCGGACACACCATTCAGGCCCTTCAATGCTCCGGAAACTGCCATCTTGCAATGGCTACAGCTCATTCCCTTAACTTCCAGTGTTCTTTCCGCCATATTCTCACCTCCTTCAAAAGTGAAACATTAGAATTTAACCCTTTTCAATCTCAGGCTGTTGGCAACAACCGATACAGAACTGAAAGCCATGGCCGCGCCGGCGACCCAAGGTGCGAGTAGTCCGAGCGCTGCAACCGGAATACCGACAGCATTGTAAAAAAGTGCCCAAAACAGATTCTGCCTTATATTACGCATCGTTTTCCTGCTCAGGTCAAGCGCCCGCGAAACATGAGTCAGATCCCCTCCGACGAGCGTCACGTCGGCTGCCTCGATAGCTACATCGGTTCCCGTGCCGATTGCCATGCCAATATCGGCAACGGCCAGCGCCGGCGCATCATTGATACCATCCCCGACCATTGCAACCTTCAACCCCTGCTTCTGAAGCTCCCGAACCTTATTCGCCTTGTCTTCAGGCAGTACTTCCGCGAATACATGATCAATACCGGCCTTGCGGGCAATGGCCTCTGCTGTCCGTTCATTGTCTCCAGTAATCATGTAGACACCTAAACCTCTTGCTTTCAGTTCTTCAATTGCCTCTCTTGATGTAGCCTTGATCGTATCGGCAACGGCAATCATGCCCTGAAGTTTCCCGTTCACCGCCGCAAACATCACTGTTTTGCCATCGGATTCAAGATTTCTCGCCTCGTTCGAGGCTTCGCGGATATCAACGCCTTCCTGCTGCATGAGCTGCCTTGTCCCAATCGCAAACCTCACCCCGGATACTTGTGCAGTGATACCTGAACCGGTATGTGACTCAAAGCCACTGACAGGGAGCTGTTGTTTAAGGACCTGCATCTCCCCGTAGGCAACAACGGCAAGTGCAAGCGGATGCTCACTTTCGTTTTCAGCAGCCGAAGCAAGACGGATCAGTTCCTCTTTGTCCATCTCTCCAAAAAGAATAACGTCTGTTACTTCCGGTTTCCCGTTTGTGATCGTTCCGGTCTTGTCAAGCATAACCGACTGCAGATTTTGCGTAGCTTCCAGATACTCACCGCCTTTGAAAAGGATACCGTTTTCCGCACCTTTTCCCGTACCTACCATAATAGAAGTTGGCGTTGCAAGTCCAAGTGCACACGGGCAGGCAATCACGAGTACGCTGATCGCTGCTCTCAGAGCCGGAGCCAGCTGACCCGGATGTACCCCCGATATCCAGGCCACGAAAACAAGTACGGCAATAGAAATAACTATGGGAACAAAAATACCGGAAATGCTGTCAGCAAGTCGCTGGATCGGCGCCTTGGATCCCTGTGCCTCTTCGACAATCCGGACGATGCCGGCCAGTGCCGTGTCTTTTCCGACTTTTTCAGCCCTTATGATCAATGAACCGTTTACATTAATCGTGGCTCCGATAACTTTGTCATCCGCTTGCTTTGTAACCGGAAGAGATTCACCTGTGATCATCGACTCATTGACTGATGAGCGCCCTTCAACGACTACACCATCCGTCGGTATTTTCTCACCCGGTTTTACTCTCAATAAATCCCCCGGTGAANCACCCGGTTTTCAATAAATCCCCCGGTGAAACGGCGTCAATCGGCACTTTTGTTTCTATGCCGTTTTCGATGCGTGTCGCTTCCTTGGCCTGCAGATCCATCAGTTCCCTGATTGCTGTTGTTGTCTGGCGTTTCGCACGCGCTTCAAAGTATTTTCCGACCAGCACGAGCGTAATCAGAATCGCACTTGTTTCAAAATAAAGATCCGGATGCGCGAGTCCGGCAAACTGAGAGCGGAAGGCTTCCACGACGCTGTAAAAATAAGCGGCACTTGTCCCTAGTGCAACGAGAACATCCATGTTGGCGCTTTTGTTAAGCAGTGCGCGGGTCCCCCCCAGATAAAAAGGCCAGCCAATATAAAACTGGACAACAGTTGCCAGAACGAGCTGGAACCATGGGTTCATCAGCAGCATGGGCAAGGGCAGCCCCGTGTAAAAAGGGAGATGAGCAATCATTGTATAGAGAAGCGGGAGGGACAAAACAACAGAAAGAATGAGCTTGTTCTTTTTCCTGCGCAATTCTTTTTCCTTTTCATCATCTTCAAATGTGTCCTGAGCAACAGCATTGTAGCCCAGTTTCCCGACTTTCCGGAAAATAGCATCAGGTTCTGAAATACCAGGTATATAAATTACCGTTCCGGATTCGGTAGCAAGATTCACCCGTGCTGATACAATCCCAGGCATCCGGTTCAGACCCTTTTCAATTCTCGCCGCGCAAGAAGCACAAGTCATTCCGTTAATCGCCATATCCAAGCGTTTCTGCCTGACTCCGTAACCTAATTTTTCAATTCTTTCAACAATTTCCTGCGGTGCGGCCTGATCTTCCTCCAGTATCACTTTTGCGTTTTCAAGCGCAAGATTAACATTAGCAGAAACACCATCCATTTTATTGAGTACTTTCTCAATTCGATTGGAGCAGGCAGCACATGTCATTCCTGTGACACCTATCGTCATTTCCTTCTTCATTTAATGGCTCCCCCATTCGATCTCTGATCTCTATTTATAAAACTGACGCAATACCTTCAGTAATTCGTTAATCTGTTCGCTTCCATGTCCCTCTTCAATCGCCTGTGAAACGCATGACTTTGTATGGCGTTCCAGTACAGAAAACCCGATTTTTTGCAGTGCCGCCTGAGCAGCCGACAGTTGAATTAATATATCAACACAATAGCGGTCGTCTTCTACCATCTTCTGAACACCCCGGATCTGGCCTTCGACCCGTTTCAACCGATTGACGATCTTTTGTTTTTCTGCTGAGGTTCTCGGCTCCGCCGGAGACTTTTCTGGTTGCATCTCCAGACCGAGTTCATCCGAAATGCAATGGCAGTTCTCTTGTTTAGTCATCGCCTGTTTCCTCCTTTATAGCCTTATTATACCCCTATAGGGTATACAAATCAAGTCATCTCTTCAAAACGGCCAAACGCCCGCATGTACCTTTATGCGAGCGTAATCAGTGATTATTCATTTATTGAGGGAAAACCGTTTGAAAAAGCACCAATATCAGGCTGCCTTCCAAACTTCGTATTCAGTGGCGCCGCCGGTCCGGAAACTCAACCCTATCCCGTTTTTAGTCAGTCGAAACACTACTGATCCTTTTGACCAGATTCCTGATTGATTTGTTTCCATGAGGACTCACCCCTGGCCAAGCCTTCTGCCGCAATTCCCGGTTTTGTCATTTCATAAGGATCAAGGACCTGACTGAGTTTCTCTTCAGAGAAAAGGTGGCGCCCAAGGCACAATTCACGAACCGTTTTTCCTGTGGAAAGGGCCTCCCGTGCTATGCTGCCCGCCTCTTCATAACCGATATAGGGACTGAGTGCTGTCGCAACCCCCACGCTTTGATCAACGTATTTTTTTAACGTTTCAGTGTTAGCCGTGATGCCAATGAGACAATGCGCAGTAAAGGCAGAAAAGGCGTGATGCATGATGTCAATGGATTGAAGCAGGTTGAAAACTAGAACGGGTTCCATGACATTTAATTCAAACTGTCCGGCTTCAGAAGCCATCGAGATTGTGTGATCATTGCCGATCACCTGAAAGGCGACCTGATTAATTACTTCAGCCATTACCGGATTTATTTTCCCCGGCATTATTGAGGAGCCGGGCTGACGCTCGGGAAGAACGATTTCGCCCAGTCCTGCTTTTGGCCCGGAAGCCATCAGTCGAAGATCGCTGGCAATCTTCGACATATTGATCATACAAATTTTGAGTGCGGAAGAAACTTCAGTATACGCGTCCGTATTTTGCGTCGCGTCGACGAGATCTTCCGCTCTTTCCAGCTCAAGCCCGCTGATTCCGGCCAGATGTTCCATAACCTTCTTCCTGTATTCAGTATTCGCATTTAATCCCGTTCCTACAGCTGTAGCCCCCAGACTGATCTTATGAAGCTGTCTTTCTGATTCCGCAATTCGCCTGATATCCCGCTCAAGTACGTGGACGTAAGCCGCGAACTCCTGCCCGAGCCGGATCGGGACGGCATCCTGAAGGTGCGTCCGGCCAATTTTGACGATTGAATCAAACGCTTTTGCTTTTTTCTGAAAAGCACTGAGCATATCGCGCATTGTGCGCTGCAGGCGGCGCAGCATTTTTATGGAAGCCATCCGGGTTGCAGTAGGAAAAACGTCATTTGTGGATTGAGACTTGTTGACGTGATTATTTGGATTGATTGAAACATAGTCTCCCTTTTGTTTCCCTATGAGTTCAAGCGCCCTATTTGCCAGAATCTCATTAGCGTTCATATTGATTGAGGTCCCGGCACCTCCCTGGATCGGATCGACAATAAACTCATCGTTCCACTTGCCTTCAATCATTTCGTCCGCAGCATGTACAATGGCGCGGCCAACAATCGGACTAAGCAGGTTCGCATCAACGTTGGCGAGTGCCGCCGCTTTTTTAACCATCGCTATCGCTTTGATCAATTCTGTGTGAATGCTGTATCCCGTAATTGGAAAGTTCTCCGCCGCCCGCAGTGTCTGCACCCCATAATACGCATCGGCCGGGACTTCTTTCTCGCCCAGCAGATCATGTTCCATTCTCATCAGGATGTTTGCCATCTCCCTCACCCTTTCATTAATCTTGCCACTAGCACTATACGCAGAACTGCGGGCCCCGGTGTGGTTCCAAATCTAATGCGTGCTAAAAAAGCGTGCTTATTTGATAACAGATAAGTGTGTCACAAATAAAATGCGAGCCGCAGTTCGATAAAGAAAACTTGCCGATTGGCAAGCCTTTAGGCGATGCCAGAGGCCTAATTGCACTTACATTTTAATCCTTGAAATTTTTATACTTTCTTAAAGTGTGAAAAAAGCGCCCGAAAGTCCGGGCGCATTCATCGATGCTGCGTATTCAAATATTTTCCACCGGTTTTGAGTCGATCTGGCTCTTCCGGATCGCCGCTTCGGCAAATGATTTTTCGAGCTCTCGTTTGTACTGTTCGGACTGTTCTCCATTCCACGACAGACGATGTGCCATATAGTCCAGAACAGGCTGTTTCCATTTTTCCGCCCACTGGATGTCAAACAGGGTTTTTCCCGTTCTTCGGGTAAAGTAGTCGACCGGCGAAACGGCCATTTCATAAATCAGGGCATATTCGACTGTCGCATAAATAGGAGGCGGCAAATGATTTTCTTCCGCTTCATCCCTGTTCGCACGGATCAGTTCGTAAACGCTGCCGGTATTCGTGCCATATTTTTTGGCTAATTCTTTAGCTTCTTTTTCCGTCAGTCCAAGCTGTACGCCTTCGGTAACTATTTGCCGTACATAATCAGAATAGTGTGCGGAACCGCCGAAGTGACCACCGGAGAGTTCGGCATGAATGGTTTGGCAGGCGGGGTACGCCTTACCCGTTTCCGCGGCCAATTCGGAAGTGACTTCATTAACGACGCGCTCCGCCATTTTACGATAACCGGTCAGTTTCCCCCCCGCAATGGAAATCAGCCCCGACTCCGATACGAAGATTTCATCCTTCCGGGAGATCTCGGAAGGAGATTTCCCTTCTTCCTGAATCAGCGGACGAACACCTGCCCAACTGGATTCGACATCCTGAGGCATCAGGTGAACACTCGGGAACATTCCGTTGATAGCCTCAAGAATATAGTCCCGGTCTTCCGCGGTCGGTTCCGGATCAATCGGGTATTTTGTGTATGTTGTATCAGTCGTGCCTGCGTAGACTTTTCCATCGCGGGGAATGACAAAAATCATTCGCTTATCCCCGTTAGTCGTATCGAAATAAAGCGACTGTTCCATAGGAAAGCGTTTGCCATCAATCACGATATGCACCCCTTTTGTCAGGTGCAAATATTTGCCTCTCTTTGAATGATCCATCTCACGTATCGTGTCTACCCATGGTCCCGCAGCATTGACAATTTTTTTGGCAAAAATACTATAGGATTTCCGGGTCAGCCGATCCGTCACCCGAACACCTGTCAGGCGACGGCTGTTATCATAGATCAGGCTCTCAACTTTAGCATAATTGACGGCCAGCGCTCCACGCTGAACAGCCTCCTTCATCGTTTCAATCGTCAGACGTGCATCATCCGTGCGATATTCGACGTAATACCCGCTGCCTTTCAATCCTTCTTTTTTCAGAAGCGGTTCTTTTTTAAGCGTCTCTTTACGGCTGAGCATCACGCGGCGTTCAGACCGTTTGACACCGGCCAGATAATCATATAGCTTGAGACCCATGGATGTTGAAAGCCTGCCGAATGTCCCATTTTTATAAATAGGCAGCAGCATTTTTTCCGGACTGGTCACATGCGGTGCATTTTCATAAACAATCGCCCGTTCCTTGCCAACTTCCGCAACGATTTTAACTTCAAATTGCTTCAGATAACGCAGGCCTCCATGCACCAGCTTGGTTGAGCGGCTGGATGTTCCGCCTGCGAAATCCCGCATATCGGCCAGGCCGACGCGAAGGCCGCGCAGCGTCGCATCGAGAGCAATACCCGCTCCTGTAATGCCGCCTCCGATAATGAAGAGGTCGAGCGGCCGAGCGGCCATTTCTTCCAGATAGCGGCTTCTTTCCAAAACTGAAAATGACATCATTCATTCCCCCTGGTTAGCCCGGCCATACTTGTAAAAAAAGGACCGCCAATACATGCCGGTATGTGCGGAAAAGCGCAGATATACAGGGTCATTGGTTGGTCCCTTCCTCAGTCACGACCAGCTATGAACTTATTTGTACATTCAGATCTCCTTCACATTGTGGTTCATCCACCGTCAGTCAGCATCCAGAACCGGACTGGATGCCTGGGATACCGGTTTAAACGCGCGTGCTGCCTCTACAGCTTTCGTCCATCCTGAATAGAGCTGGGATCTTTTTTCAGCATTCATCTTTGCCTGATATGATTTTCCAAGTTCCCATATCTGAGCCACTTCTTCCCTGTTTTTCCAGACACCCACTGCAAGACCGGCAAGATACGCCGCACCAAGCGCAGTTGTCTCGCTGTTCGTTGGCCGTTCGACTGGAACACCAAGGATGTCGCTCTGAAACTGCATCAGAAAGTCATTCATTGACGCACCGCCATCCGCGCGGAGTGTGCTCAAAGTAATGCCCGAATCTTTTTCCATTGCGTTCAGAACATCTTTCGTCTGATAGGCCAGCGACTCAAGTGTTGCCCGGATAAAGTGCTCTTTTGTCGTTCCCCGCGTCAAACCGAAAATGGCGCCGCGAGCAGCCGTATCCCAGTATGGTGTGCCTAGCCCGACAAAAGCGGGGACAAGATAGACACCTTCCGTTGAGTCCACACGGATCGCATAATTTTCACTTTCCGGAGAAGTTCTGATCATGCGCAGCCCGTCACGAAGCCATTGAATCGCGGAACCGGCCACAAAGATACTGCCCTCCAGCGCATAAGTGATTTTCCCATCGAGTCCCCAGGCGATGGTCGTCAGAAGCCCGCTCTTGGATTCAACAGCCTTTTCCCCTGTATTCATCAGCATAAAGCATCCTGTTCCATACGTATTCTTGACCATTCCTGCCTCAAAGCAAGTCTGACCGAACAATGCCGATTGCTGATCGCCTGCTACACCGGCAATCGGCACTTCTTCACCGAAAAAGTGATAATTAATTGTTTTCGCGTAGATCTCAGAAGATGCGTGCACTTCAGGAAGCATCACCCTCGGTACATCCAGCATGGCGAGCAGTTCATCGTCCCACTTAAGGTCATAAATGTTGTACATCAATGTCCGCGAAGCGTTCGTATAATCTGTGACATGAACTTTGCCACCGGAGAGCTTCCAGATCAGCCAAGTATCAATTGTTCCAAACAGCAGATCACCTCTTTCCGCTTTTTCACGGGCACCTTCTACATGATCCAGGATCCATTTCACCTTTGTTCCTGCAAAATAAGGATCAATCAGCAGGCCGGTCTTGCTGCGCACCAAATCCTCATAACCTTTTTCCTTCAGTTCACGACATATTTCATCCGTTTGGCGTGATTGCCAGACAATGGCATGATATATCGGGTGTCCGGTGTGCCGATCCCAGACGACCGTTGTTTCACGCTGGTTCGTTATGCCGATTCCTGCCACATCACTGGGCGCGATCTCACTTGTGGACAGCGCGTCGGCAATAACAGCCAGAATGGAAGCCCAGATTTCATTGGCATCCTGTTCCACCCAGCCCGGATTTGGAAAAAATTGTGTAAATTCTTTTTGTGAAGTCTGAACGATACGTCCTTTTTCATCAAAGATCATCGCTCGAACGCTGGTCGTCCCTTCATCCAACGCTAAAATATATCTTCCCATTTTTCATTCTCCTCTCCATTTTTCAATTCATTTATTCTGACGCAGCCTGTTCCTGCGTAGTGGAAATTCTTTGCGTAGCATGCTGACGTTCACCCGCCAGGGCTAAAACAATCACGATCAGGATCAGCGCACCGAAGACCCAGAAAGCGGTCGTGATCTGTCCGGCAAAAAATGTTTTGTAGAAAAGGGAGCCAAATACACCACCAAGAATAGGCCCAACGATTGGAATCCAGGCATAACCCCAGTTCGATCCGCCCTTTCCCGGAATCGGGAGTAAAGCGTGCGCAAGCCGCGGCGCCAGGTCCCGGGCAGGATTAATCGCGTAACCTGTTGTTCCGCCGAGCGACATGCCGATCACAACAATCAGAAAACCGACAATCAGAGGATTGATCCCCTGTGCGAATTTATTGGCGCCAATGGCAAGAATACCGACGACGAGAATAAACGTGCCAATGACTTCGCTGAGCAAGTTGGACCAGCGATGGGGAATGGCCGGACCCGTGCAGAAAATGCCAAGCTTTGTTGCAGGATCTTCCGTTTCCCTCCAGTGTGGAAGGTAGTGTAGAAAAACAATGCAGACACCAAGGAAACCGCCGATCAACTGACCCGCAATATAAACCGGAACCTCCCGCCACGGAAAATCACCTGCAGAAGCAAGCGCAAGGGTCAACGCCGGATTCAAATGCGCGCCGCTGATTCTGCCGACCGCATACGCCCCAACGGCAACAGCCAGCCCCCATCCCATCGTAATCACAATCCAGCCTGAATTTCCGGCATAGGACTTTTTCAGGCTTACACCGGCGCACACCCCATCTCCAAGAATAATCAAAATCATCGTGCCGATCAGTTCCCCCAAAAAACCGGACATCTGCGATTCCCCCTTTTTCGGTTTCATTGCGGACCTTGCAACTGGCATCTTTCCCTTACCCGCCCCCGCCTGCTTGCCATGCGAGCAAAAAAAAATCCACCATGGGCATGACCGGATAAACATATAATGTCCGATCAGCTCTGAAGTGGAAGATCCAATCTCAGCATCCAAAAACATTAACTTGATGCTTTTGATCTTACGTGATAATGAAAGCGTTGTCAATAATTTGTCACAAAAAAATCGATTTTTATTCACAATTCAGTTCACGAAGAAAATTTCCACAACTCTCTGTTAGAAGTTGAAACAGCAGCAGCTCCCGCCGCAAATGCATGATTAATTTCTTCTTTGGTACGTATCAATCCACCGGCGATTACCGGAATTCCCGCTTTTTCTCTGACTTCACGAATCATTTCAGGAATCAGGCCGGGCAAAAGTTCCACTAAATCCGGATGGACCTGATCCAGAAGTCGATAACCGGTTTCTATCGACCGTGAATCAAGTAAAAAGATACGCAGCACGGTGACCAACCCTCGCTTCTTTGCCACTTCAAGGACGTTTGCCCGTGTGGAAATAATCCCATACGGACGAATATTCTGGCAGATAAATTCAGCTGCGTACAAGTCATTTTTCAGCCCCTGTATTAAATCCGCGTGCAAAAAAACGGATTTATGGTGCTGCCTGGCCATCCGGGCAATCGCATCGATCTGTGAAAGATGGCTGTCCAGCACAATGACCGAGCGGGCTGGCGTTCCGAGCAGTTTTTCAAAATCTTTCATATTGTTAACAGCAGGAATGACACTTTTCGCATTCGCAGCAAACTGAACCATATGGACACCTTCTTCATCTGAATGCAGAAATCCTGTATCACATCTTTCTCATCATAACCCAGAATCGGACTAAAGAAAACGTTTTCAAATAAACTTTTTCCACGCAAAAAAGCAGCCCAGGCAGCTGCTTTTTCACGTAAATGAGTGAGGAGAGGTGTCTTGCGCCCAAAGTACAAAGCCCGGCGCCGGGGCCCTATACTTAGGAAAAGGATTTTAACCAATTAGGAAATGAAAACTGACGCATTGCACGAGTAAAGTATCTAGACAGCCGACCGGTCTGAAGGCAGGTCCAGTTCCGGTTATCACCCGTTTAGACCGCCATATACGCCATTATTTTTGGGCGAACCATGCCTTGCTGCAGTCAAATGACGGACAAGCCCGGCATTTCAACGGCAGCATGCCCCCGAGCGGCATACTTGCCCTAAAACGATTTGCGCCCTTGAAGGTAAGGGTACCGAATTAAAACAACATTACAGCACTGGTCTTAATTTCCGGAACCTGAACCTGTTAAGCTGACCGCGATACTGTTTGGCTCTGCCTCGCAGTTATCTCTTCCTGCTTTTTCATCATATTGGACGGACGAGCTTACTGCAAAAATTGAAATCGACAAAAAGTAAAGATTTTACCGTGGATTTGACGTGTTTTTTGCAGAATCAGTAATACAATCCGGCAAAATTTACAAAAAACAACTATTTTAGTGCTCTTCCGATTTTTTTACCTGTCTGATGATTTCAGTTGCTAGAAAATCATACCCCATGTTTGTGAAATGCAGTCCGTCATGAAGCAGCATCCCCTGATAATCAGGCAAACGGAGCATCTCACTGTGCAAATCAATCAATGGCACCCCGGTTTCCTTTGCCGCATTAAGAACGGCCTCTGCATACAAAGACACACGTTCATTCATTCTTTTACCCTTCTGTTTCTTGTCAACAATGGGCGACGGCGTGATAAAGATTGCTTTTTGCGGCGAAACCGCACGGGCCATAAAAATCAGGTTTGTTTTAAACTGTTTTAGAGGTATACCTTTATGAAGGGAAGAATCATTGGCGCCAAAAAAAATAGTAATTCGGTCAAATGGGCATTCAAGAACATCTTTATTCATTCTTGTCAGGGCCTGTTCCGTATTTTCCCCCGGCACGCCTGCATTCGTCACAATCCATCCAAGTCCTTCGGAGAGCCTGTCCGTCAGCCGCCGGGTTTCTTGGTGCCCGTCCCACCCAGCTGTAATGCTGTCTCCGAAACAAATCAGCCGTTTCAACTTATTTTCCCTCTTTCTGATCGGATCTGGAATCGTTCTTCTGCTCCAAAACATTTTACTCCTTTCCCAAAAGAATGGCAGTGGATTGGAGATTAAAAAAAATTTCATACTAAACGGGAAGGGTTTCTAAAATACGGTCACAGGGCCATCAGGCCATACGATTATTAGTAATGCACAAAAACAATGTTTATCATGTATTCTGGTAGATCGCTCTTTTTTAAAAGGCTTGTAGAACAGCCATTTCAGGAGGATAAAATTGATGAATAAATCTTTATCTGCAATCATGAGTGAGGATCATGATCTTTTTACCAAAGTGCCGGAAATCACTGCTCTGTTTTGGATTACAAAGGTACTGACAACCGGAATGGGGGAAGTGTTCTCCGACTTTCTAGTGACGCAAATGAATCCGGTCATCGCTGTCCTTCTGGGGGGCGCCGGGCTTCTTGCAGCTATAGCGCTTCAATTTTTTGTGAGACGCTATATTGCATGGATCTACTGGCTGGTCGTCGTCATGGTCAGCATATTCGGCACGATGGCCGCCGATGTTTTGCATATTGTGATCGGCGTTCCGTATTTTGTATCAACGATTTTCTTCGCTATTATATTGGCCGTTGTCTTTACTGTCTGGCTGCGTGTTGAGAAAACTTTGTCTATACATAGCGTTTTCACGTTTCGCCGCGAAGCATTTTACTGGATGACTGTGCTGGGTACATTTGCGCTCGGTACAGCTTCCGGAGATATGACAGCCACCACCATGCATCTGGGCTACTTCTCTTCCGGAATACTTTTTTCGCTCCTGCTTGCAGTGCCGGCAATCGGCTATTGGAAGTTCGGCATGAATCCAATTCTTTCTTTTTGGTTCGCTTATGTTATGACCCGCCCTGTCGGTGCTTCATTTTCAGATTGGCTTTCCAAACCGCACAGCCTTGGCGGGGTCGGATTGGGTGATGGGCTGGTCAGTTTGGTGCTGACAATCATCATCATCATCTTGGTCGGATACTTGCAGATCACTAAGATTGATGCCCAGAATCGTACCGCAGTACATGCACATTGATCATTGATCATTGATTCAGGAAATTCTGATCAGCAGACAATTAGTATAACATTGATGGGTAATATTCGTTTCATTAAAAATATTTCCTGCTTTATAGTTGTCAGCTCTTCCATTTTTCTCCCTTCAAACAGGTTTTGAAATCTGCCAGAAAGGAGAATTTTTGTATTCAGAATGAAGCATCAGAAGCTTAAAATAGCCCTTGATAAGACGGTGCTGCGCGGTCTGTCGCAACAAAATTTGTAAAACACCGTGCCATTTTTTTGATTTTCCACGAGTTTGTTCTTTATAATTAAAGATGGAGTTTCAATTAAAATAACGAGGCGATCATTCAATGGAAACGACAACCATTAAGGGCACGGATCTTCATCCATCACGCATTGCACTCGGTACGTGGGCGATCGGCGGCTGGATGTGGGGCGGCTCTGACGACAGAGAATCAATCAGAACTATCCATCAGGCTCTTGACAGCGGGATCACGACAATCGATACGGCACCCGCATACGGGCAGGGCCATGCGGAAAAAGTCGTGGGTCAGGCACTCAAAGAGTATGGCAAGCGCAGTGAGATTGTGCTGGCTACAAAGGTTTGTCTGGACTGGATCGGAACGGATGTCTTCCGCAACGGCTCAAAGGAACTGATCCACAGACAAATTGAGGATTCTCTCAAACGGCTGGGCACGGACTATATTGACATCTATCAGGTACATTGGCCGGATCCGCTTGTTCCGATTGAAGAAACGGCTGAAGCAATGGGTGAGTTGTACAAAGAAGGTAAAATAAGGGCCATCGGCGTCAGCAACTTTACCGTTGACCAGATGGAAAGGTTCAACAAAGTAGCTCCGCTGCACACAGTCCAGCCTCCATACAATCTTTTCGAGCGGGACATTGATCAGGACGTACTGCCATTCAGCAAAAAGAACGGCATTGTCGCATTGTGCTACGGAAGCCTGTGCCGGGGGCTGTTGAGCGGAAAGATGACTGCGGACCGCAAGTTCACCGGCGATGATCTGCGTCTCTCCGATCCCAAATTCAAAGCGCCGCACTTTGCACATTATCTTGCGGCAGCCGACGAACTCTCACAGCTCGCTAAAGACCGCTATGGAAAATCTTTAAGAGCGCTGGCTGTCCGCTGGATTCTTGAACGGACCGGGGACGGCATTGCACTGTGGGGAGCAAGGCATCCTGATCAGATTGCAGCCGCAACGGAAGTTTCGGATTTTCATATTGATGACCAGACACTGAAGGATATTGACAGCATTCTGGTGAAACATATTGAAAATCCGATTGGGACGGAATTCATGGCTCCACCGACCCGCAAGGAGTATGAAGAGCAGAAAAACTGAGCTGATCCTGATCCACCCAAAGCCATTTGAATAATCATGCCAGCCCTCCACGCGAGCCCGGGCAGTCCTTATGTCGGCAATTACGCTGCTTTTGAACATGCTTTTTGCCGACTTTTTTTAGCCAATAAAACAGGGAAAGGTTGAGATAAGTTTATGGAAAGTGAAGCATCGAATGTGCCCGCGGGTCTGGAGAAAAAAAAACACAAGGGCCTGACTGTTCATCAATTCATCATCCGTATGCTTCTCATCGGTATCGGTATCACGCTCGAAGCCACTGCCCTTGAAGCATTTCTGGTCCCTAATAATATTATTGACGGCGGTGTAGTCGGTATCTCAATTATGGTCGCACATAAAACCGGATGGGCGATCGGTATTTTCCTGATACTGATCAATTTCCCTTTTTTCGTGGTTGGGTACAAGCAGATGGGAAAGACATTTACAATAACATCCGCTTGCGGTGTCACACTGCTCGCCGTTCTGACCACTTTGTTTCATACCATCCCGCCCTTTACCAATGATCTCCTCCTGGCAGCAGTATTCGGCGGAATCATCATGGGGATCGGTGTCGGACTGGTGATTCGAAACGGCGGATCCTCTGACGGAACCGAAATTCTTGCCGTGCTCCTCAATGAAAAGACACCTTTTTCAGTCGGTGAAATTGTGCTGTTCATCAATATTTTTATTCTTGGATCAGCAGGATTTGTTTTTGACTGGAAATACGCCATGTATTCGCTGATTGCCTACTTCATCGCATTCAAGATGATCGATGTCGTCAGCGAAGGGCTGGAATCCTCAAAAGCGGTATGGATTATCAGCGACTTCCATCAGGAGATCGGCGATGCGCTGAACGATAGGCTCGGCCGCGGTGTTACGTTTCTGAATGGCGAGGGCGCCTATACAGGTAATGATAAAAATGTGATTTTCACCGTTATCAGCCGTCTGGAAGAGGCAAAAGTAAAAAATATTGTCGATTCAATAGACAAAAATGCTTTTCTTGCCATCAGTGATATTCACGACGTTAAAGGCGGCCGGTTTAAGAAAAGGAGCATCCACTAATCAGCGGCTTAATAACCACCGTCCGTTAGCTTAAGCAGGCACTGCCTGCCTTACCGGGCATGAGCCCCAACTCTCTGTTTGCTTCTTCTTGCAAGGAGCGTGGAAACAACGACCCAAATGGCGTTGATGAAAATCAGAAAACTGGTTGAGAAAAAGACATACTTAATTCCGAGCGCTGCAGCCATGTGCCCGCCAAGTAGCGCACCACCCAGAGTGCCGAGAAATTGTGCGGATTGATTATAACCGAAAAGATGGCCGGTGATCCCGGACGGAGCCATTTTTTTGACAATTGTATTGATCGACGGCAGAATCCCTGCGATCGCCAGTCCCATTAAAAAGCGGAGCCCCATCAACTGCCACGGGCTGGAAACAAAAGCCTGAGGAATAAATACAAAACCTATGAACAGCAATGCGCAAAGCAGGATGCGGCGCGGACCGATTCTGTCGGAAAGTTTGCCGAGAAGCGGTGCAGAAATCACGCTCGCGAGTCCGGCCGCGGCAACAACAATGCCCGAAATTATTTCAAGATTCTGTGCGGAGGGCGCGAGAATCTTCACGTAAACAGTAATAATCGGCTCAATGGACATATTGGCCAGCTGGACCATAAATGTGGTGACAAACATTGCCACAAACATACCTGGATTGGGAACCAGGCTCCAGACCTCGCGAAATGATGGCGATTTTTTTTCAGACTTGACAAACTTTTCTTTGATAAAAATCAAAGATGCTAGAAACGCACAAAAAAGCAGGACACTTGTGTCAATGAAAACCATGCGCATCCCCATGAACTGCGATAGAAAACCTCCAAGCAGCGGGCCAATCAGCGAGCCGCTGATCCCGCCTGTCGACAGCATGCCAAGTGCCCACCCTGAATGGCTCTTCGGAGTCTGAGTGGCCACAAGAATAATAGACGCGGGAATAAACCCGGATACTGTTCCCATAATCATGCGCAGAGCAAGTAGTTCATAAACGTTTTGAACAAACGCCATTGAAAAAACGACAAGGCTCATGCCGAGACCCGCGCGAATCAGCATTGGTTTTCGCCCATACTTGTCGGCCAGGGATCCCCAAAGCGGTGAAACAAGAGCGGATACTAAGAACGTTGCACCGAAGACCAGTCCGGCCCACTTTTCAATATCTGCGGTGTTCTGAACCCCAAGCTGTTCAATATAAAGAGGCAGGAAGGGGATAATCTGACTCATCCCCGCGGCCGTTGCAAAGGCGCCAAACCAACAAACATAAAGATTTCTTTTCCATAAAGGAAGTGACACAAAACACACCTTACTTTTTATAAAAAATTAATTTTAAACGAAAGAAAAGCGCCCGTCAAAAATCAGGCGCATTTTTTCACAACCCCTATAATAGTTGTATTTGTTCATTTTAACAAATATATATATTATTATAAATGGATAGGTTAAAACCTATGATAAAACTTTTTTAGTTTTATGTCATAATCAATAAAGGGGAGTCTATACAATGGAGCTGCTTCAGCTAAAATATTTTCAAACGGTTGCCCGTTTTGAACATATGACGCATGCCGCACGGGAACTGTCTATCGCCCAGCCTTCGCTCAGCCAGACTATTAAAAGGCTTGAGAACGAGATCGGCGTGCCTCTGTTCGACCGGAGAGGACGGAAAATCAGACTCAACCGTTATGGAAAGCTTTTCTTAAAAAAAACCGAGGCGGCTCTTTCCATCCTTAGAGAAGGGGAACAGGAAATATCCGAACTCGCTAAGGTTAATGAAAACTGCATATCCCTGGCGGTGATGAGAACACCGATTATTCCCGATCTGCTCAGCAGTTTCCGCAAGTCACACCCGCTTGTCCGCTTTCGCGTTAAGCAGATTTCCCGAAATGCGATCAGTCACCAGCTGGAAAGCGGCGATATCGATCTGTGCATTACGCCTTATAGCCGTACAGAAGAAAACCCTTTTAGCTGGAAGCTGCTGATGAATGATGAAATATATCTTGCCGTGCCGCGGACACACCGGCTGGCAGCACGTTCAAATGTCGATCTCCATGATATTGCACATGAACCGTTCATTTTAAAAGCAGGCGGCGCATTTCGCGAAACAACGGATATTTACTGCCAAATGTCCGGATTCCAGCCAGATATTGCTTTTGAAGTTGATGATTCACAATCCATCCGCGGGCTTGTCCGTGAAGGGCTCGGCGTTGCCTTCTTCTCATCGCTTACATTGCGAACGGTCAAAGATGCGTCGATCATTCCCCTAAAAATCATCCGACCTCATTGTTTTCGTACGATCAGCCTGGTCTGGAACAAAGATCGCTACCACTCGCCCATTGCGGCAGAGTTTTACCTTTTTGTCATCGCTTACTTTCAGCAACTGAACCAACAGAAGGCGACGATTAATACCCAGTCTTTTTAAACCGCTTGATCCTGTCCCCTGCTTCTGCCGCTCTTTCTCCGGCCGATCCAGCCCAGATACAGGACAGCAGCGATAATGGCAGGCACTGCTGTCCATTCCGCCCAGGCGGCTTCACCAAGCCATTTCGCGATCAGCGGTTCGGAAAAAAGCATTTTTCCGGCAGTCATCGCCAGAATTGCCGATCCAAGATAAATAAGCCATGGAAACCTGTCTGTCAGTTTCATAATGATGGCACTTCCCCCCATCAAAAGAGGCACACTGATCAAAAGTCCGAAAATGACAAGCAGAGGGTCATTTTGTGCAGCGCCGGCTACAGCTAACATATTATCCAGACTCATCAGTGCGTCGGCAAGAATAATTGTACGTACCGCTGCCCAAATACTCATCGCTGCTTTAATCGTTTTTGTTTTATCTGTGCTGCCTTCCGGGCGAAGAAGACGGTACGCGATCCAGATCAAAACAGCCCCGCCGGCAAAATGAAGGCCTGGAATCAGCAGCAGATAGACAACGGTTACTGTACAGAGCACGCGAATAATGACTGCCCCGACTGTTCCGTAAAGAATAGCTCTCGTCCGCTCATGATTAGGCAGCCTTCTCGCGGCCATCGCAATAACGATCGCATTATCTCCCGCTAGAAACAAATCAATGCCGACAATGACCAAAAACGAAGACCAAAATGCAAGTGTAAATAATTCCATGAAAAAGTTAGTCCTCCTGAACTGTAAAAAATCATTAAAAGAAAGTCTCTCCAAGGCGAGTGTGGATTTTCAGACTGTTTCTGCCCGTTCGTCATCGGCAGATCCTCTTTTTTCTTTTTTCCACCCGAAAAAAAGTACAGCAACAATAATCAGGGCGATAACTGCCCACTTGATCCATGCAAAACCTGAAATCCCATTCATTACAAAAGACTCAGCAAAAATCATTTTTCCAGCAGTAAAAGCAAGAATGGCGGATCCGGCGTATGTGATCCATGCATGCCGAACAACGAGATTTAGGAAAATAGCGCTCCCGCCCATCACAAGCGGAACGCTGACCAGCAGTCCAAGAATGACAAGCAGATAATTCCCGGATGCCGCTCCACCGATGGCAAGAACATTGTCAAGTCCCATCAAAGCGTCAGCTATGATGACCGTCCCAATCGCTGCCCCAAGGCTCGTCTTCGCTTCAATCTTTTTGTTCGACTGACGATTTTTCAGAAAACTATACGCGATCCAGGCAAGGAGCAAGCCGCCGGACAAGTGCAGCCCCGGAATTTTCAACAGCCAGACTACAGCGAGAGTAGCCATGGCACGGATGACGACCGCACCCAATGTTCCATAGAGAATGGCGCGCTTTCTCTGGGGATTCTGGAGCCGGGCCGCCGCAAGCGCAATAACAATGGCATTGTCTCCCGCCAGAACCAGATCGATGCCGACAACCAGCAGAAGCGAAGTTAGAAATTCCATTCCAGCATCCTCCTAAAATAAGAATGATGAACTTACACTGTTTAATGGCAAAATAAAACAGCCCCTCCAACATTTGAATGGAAAGGCTGTTTGTATTAAAAACCTTTGCCTTTTTCATACGTTCGAGGCAAAGGTCTCGCCAGCAGTTTGAACTGCCAGAGAAAGCCGGGGATCACTCCCGTAATGACGGCACTTCTCTTTCGGCTACTCCCCTTTAGGAAGCTATTAAACTAATTAAATTTTAGAACAGTTACAGCGCTCTGTCAACGGGAATGATCATCATTCACTTCAGAAAAAAGATGATTCTGATAGGCATAAACCGCTGCCTGTGTGCGGTCGGCAACATCCAATTTGCTGAATATGCTGCTGACATGGGTTTTTACGGTTTTTATTCCGATAAATAATGTTTCAGCGATTTCGGCATTGCTTTTACCTTCGGCAATCAACTTTAATACGTCTTTCTCTCTCGACGTCAGCTGATCAAAAAGCTGGGGCTCCCTGTGCATACCGGAAACAAGTTTACGGGCGACCTTGCCGTCAAGAACTGTGGTGCCCGCGCGCGCCTTGTGGATGGCCTGGATAATCTCATCCGCGGATGCCGTTTTCAGCAAATAACTCATTGCTCCAGCCTCAATAGCAGGAAACACCTGCTGATCATCGTAGAAACTTGTCAGAATAATAATTTTTCTGGAGGGATTCTTTTCCATGATCTTTTTTGTAGCTGCAATACCATCCCCGTTTTCCATAATCAGATCCATCAAAATAACTTCAGGCTTGAGTTCACCGTCCAGCTTAACCGCGTCATTTCCGCTGGATGCTTCCCCGACAACAGTTATGTCGTTTTCCGTTGCCAAGTAGGCTTTCAATCCCTTTCTGACCATATCATGGTCATCAACGATCATTACTTTAATTTCCGTCATGATTTTCCGCCGCCCCCCTGTGAATCGGCACACGAATGTTCACCGATGTTCCTTCGCCCTTATGCGTTGTCAAAAGAAAATGTCCGCCGATTTCTTCAGCGCGTTCACGCATCGTCTTCAAACCATAAGAAGCTATTTTTTCCTGTTTCAGATCAAAGCCGCGTCCATTGTCAAATACGGTCAGTGTAACAAGCTGATCCCTTTCATGAAGAGACAGGACAACTCTTGTTGCTTCCGAGTGCCTTAATGCATTAGATAATGCTTCCTGGCTGAGTCTGAACAAGTGATTTTCAACACCCTTCGACAGTCCTGCGACAGGATCAATGGATGCCTCAAATTGGATCACCGTTTTTCCATCCAGTTCCCGGATCAGACGTTCCAATCCTTTATCAAGCGATTCGTTATTCAGGCGCACCGGACGCAGGTGAAGAAGCAGCGCCCGCATTTCTCCCTGTGCTTTTCTAGCAATGTCCGAAACATCGGCGATATTTTCGGCCGCTAAATCCGGATTCGTGTGAATCGTTTTCTCAGCAGCTGAAGCGAGCATAGAAAGTGCAAACAGCTGCTGGCTGACCGCGTCGTGAAGATCTCTCGCCAGACGCTGCCTTTCTTCCGTCACTGCCTCGTTTTTGATTTTGGCATTCATTTCAATGTTCTCATCAACCAGACGCTGAAGCGATTTGACTTGGGTATCTATCTTGTCTGCCAGCTCATTCAAGGACTGCTCGACACGATTAATTGTCCCGGAGTTCTCCACTTTGATGCGCGCAGACAGTTTTCCGGCCGACAGTGTCTTAATAAACAAATCAATGCTTTCCAGTTGATTTCGAGCTGTACGGTAATTCTTTATGAGAAAATTCATTTCTATTGCAAAAAAAACCGTAAAGCTGAAAGCAAAAACCAGACTGCTGATCAGCAGACCATGCCGGTCAGGCACAAAGAAAAAGAAAATTTGCAGCAGCGCGAAGAGCATCACTGAGGAAAAAAAGCTGATAACCGCCTGAATTTTGATGACCCTAATCCGATAATTAACCATAAGCATCATACCTGATCAATATTTAAATCAATGACCTGAAAATCAAAAGCAAAATCAATTTTCCGCACAGCCTCATCGTAATTGCCCGTCTGATAGCTGACATTTCTCAAGATGCCGCTATGTTTCTCTTTTCCTATTTTAGCGTCACCCACTTTAGCTCTTAGATCCACACGGTAGGCAAGATCATCCGGCACAGTAATTTTAATATCGCCTACCCAGCCTGATAAAGTGATTGGGATCGTCTCTTCGGGAATAAATGCTTTCGTAAAATCGAAATTGTAATCTGCAATTCGTACACGTTCATGCATCGGCTTCACCATCCAGTTTTCATGTTTGTAAGACGATTCATTGACAAACATATACGAATCTTTCTGGCCGCTGTCTTCTTTTGCTTCATCCCCATTCCATATAAACTCTACGTGACTTTTATCTTTTTTTTTCTTTTTACCATGGTCGAAGTTGCCTGAAAGCGAAACAAACAGATTTTTGCCGAAAAGCATATCAAGTCCAAAATAGATGATAATGTACGGCCACAGTTTCCAAATATCCTGCCAATGAAACACCAGCATGCCGTGTTTGTCTGCCAGAAGCAGACCGCCATAAATCAGAAAGAACAGGCCCCAGAAAAATCCCGGTTTTTTTCTTTTGATTATCGGAGAGAGGATTAAAAGAGCCCCGAGCAGAATAACAAGATAGGGTAAACACTCGCCAAAAAGCGACATTATTCCCGGGGAAATAATATTGAGACTGTCCATCAGCCAGTATAAGCCCAGAAAAACAACGCTCAGGGCTATTAAAACTTTTCCAAGGGACATTAGAATTCATCCTTTCTTCTCTATCAGTCATTGATCATCTGCACTAAAACATGGAATTATTAATTCTTACATTTTTACTATACAGAGTACGGAGATACATTTCCATAGACCGGAATCGGTTTTTCCATCGGTCTCTGGACGGATAACGCGTCAATGGGAGAATGAAAACTTTTCACTGTTGCTGGAACGAGTTTATAACAAACATGAGTAGGGTATTCTGATAATAAAGCGTTAAAAGAAAGGATGAGCAAAATGGATAAAATGCTTCAAGAATTAATCAACGGTTTAAACGAAGACCTAGCTGGAGAATATACAGCAGTGATTCAGTACAATTACTACGCAACGACTGTATCCGGGCTGAATTATCAGATTCTGAAGCCCTTTTTTGAAGCAGAAATCCCCGACGAACTGGGCCATGCAGCATATCTTTCTGAAAAAATTGCCAATCTTGGCGGTGAACCGGTAACAGCCCCTGTTCCTGTCAGCAAGGTGGCGGATGCTAAAGCAATGCTTGAAAATGCGCGAAAAGCTGAAGCCGATACACTTGAAAATTACCAAATCCGCCGCAGTCAGGCTCAGGAGCTGGGTATGATCGAACTCGTTGTCAAATTAGAAGATATGATTGCTGATGAACAAAACCATTTGGAAAAACTGACAAAGACGTTAAAAGATCCTATTTTCTCCTGATTAATCTGCACCGTTTCCTGTAAAACTGCGAAAGCCGGAATGATCATTCCGGCTTTTTTTACGCACCTTTTTCCCTTTTGGCGGATTAATTTCCTTCTTTTATCTCTCCGGCCACACGACGTTCCACATATACAAATGTAAACAGGACAGAAACAGAAACGCCCGCCAGGAGGAATAGAAGGAGGCTGATCAGGCTTTTGGATCCTGCCGCACCTGCCACGCTGATAAAAACAGTCTGCGTAATCAAAAGAATAAAAACGAGCCGGATAAAGCTTTGTTTACGTAAACTATCGGGCACTGGATACATGCCGGCCAGTGCCTGCGGAAACGGATGCATCCACAACGGAAACAGCTGAAGACCGGTCAGATAAACAGCCGAAGCGACGACAAAGGCCGTGTAAAAGCCAATATTGATAAAATAACAGGCAAGCATGCCGACCACCGTCAGCCGAATATATAAATTGAAATAGTCATCCGCTCGAATGAACGTCTTAATAAAGAGCTGCTGATAAACACCCTTTTGACTGAAGGAGCGGATCGGGAAGAACGCGCTGACCGATCTTCTGGCATGAATATGATGTTTTAGACGTGGCACATCGGTAAACAGATTGGCAAATCGAAGAAACTGCAACGCCTGTCTGTCTTCCATTTCAACAAGGCTTCCCCAATTTAACAACCCTGTATGTGATTGGCGGTGAAACAGAAAAATTGACGCAATCAGCATGACGGCTGCGCAAGCAACCAAAGAATAAACCGTGAATCGGCCCGCTGTTGCGTAAAGAAGCAGGAGAGATAACGTGAAGCGAAGAATTTTTAACGGCTTCACATCATCAATCGATTGTTCCTGCCAATGGCTGTCAATATTCCACCACTTCAGCGCAACAGCAACACCGGCAAGTGCAAAATAAGCTGGCCCATCGCCTCCGCCAGTTCGGAAGTAAAGCGGGGCGCATACCATCAGCACAATAATCAGAACGATACTTTGCAGACAGAAACTATAGAAACGGCTTTTCCTGAAATATGAGCCGAGTTTCGCCTCCGCGGGGAGAAGAAAGACCAGATCGGCCCGTTGCATGAATGTGCGGATGGGTGAACGTACCACGAATAAAGCCAAAATCAAACTGATCAAGAGCACACCCGGAAAATGCTGCGGTAACACGTCCAGCCATTTTTTATAATAAAACCCACCGATGATAATCATTGCGTACAGAAAAAACATCAGACCGCTGTTTTTCCCGATCAGGTTCCAGTAGCGCAGTTCCATTTGAAAGTGATCGCTACAGCGCTTGCTCCAGAGCCGATTTAATGGATCCATGCCGTTTCGCCCCTTGCCACTGCCAGATAAATGTCATGCAATGATGCCCGCGGATTGCCATATCTATTCCTGATCTCTTCCAGCGTCCCCTGTGCCGCAATTTTTCCTTCGTGAAGAATGATAAAGCGGTCGCAGTACTGTTCAGCTGTCGAAAGAATATGCGTGGACATGAGGATGGCAGCGCCCTCCCGCTTCATTTCGACCATCAGATCAAGCAGGGATTGGATGCCCATCGGATCCAGGCCGACAAATGGTTCGTCAACAATATACAGATCGGGGGAAACCAGAAAAGCACACATAATCATGACTTTCTGCCGCATCCCCTTTGAAAAATGGGTGGGGAACCAGTGTAGCCTCTTCTCCATTCGAAACATCTGCAGCAGTTTCATGCTTCTTTCCTCAAATGTTTTTTTGTCCAGGTGATACGCCATGGCTGTCAGTTTCAGATGTTCCTCAAGTGTCAGCTGTTCATAAAGTTCAGGCATTTCCGGTACATAGGCCAGCTGCTGACGATAAGCAAGCTTGTCCTCTCTTATGGTTTTCCCCCCGATCCGGATTTCACCGTCAAAGGGATCCAGCAGTCCAAGAATATGCTTGATCGTTGTGCTTTTTCCTGCCCCATTCAAGCCGACAAGGCCGACAAGTTCACCAGGGTTTATATCAAAAGAAAGATCATGAAGGACCGGGTGCTGCCGCGTGTAACCGCCGCTAAGACAATTAACAGATAAAATAGAAGCCATTTTATTCACCTGCACTTTCCAATGCGTTTTAAGTACTATTTTTTATTTTGACCGGATCAATTACATGTTTCACTCATTAACAAACGATGTGAGGCGTGTCACATGCGTACATTTTAAACAAGTACGGACACTCACAGTTTCTATTCTACTTAAAAAGAGAGACCTCAGGCAAGAATTCGTCTTTAAAACTGAAGATAAAGGAATGCAGGTTGTGTAAATCGTCTGTCCGTTATTATTCGGAGTTGTGATAAAATAGAGTCAATTCATGAAAAGTCAATTGGAAAACAGAGAGGATGAACGTTATGTCAGAAGAATCAGACTGCATTTTCTGCAAAATTATCCGTGGTGAAATCCCAAGCGCAAAGGTATACGAAGACGAAGATGTTTTTTCCTTTCTTGATTTGAGCCAGGTGACAAAGGGACATACATTAATTATTCCCAAAGTTCATCAAAAAGACATTTTTCATCTGGATCCGGAAATCGCCGAAAAATTGTTCAGGCGCGTTCCCATAATTGCTGCCGCTATCAACGATGCCTTTCATCCAGTTGGCCTGAACCTTTTGAATAACAACGGCCCTCTGGCAGGACAAAGCGTTTTCCACTATCATCTGCATCTGATTCCACGCTATGGCGCGTCAGATACTTTTTCATTCAGCTTTCAGTCACATGCGGATGACTATACCAATGAGCAGCGGACGGAAATGGCTCAGGCTATCAATAAAAATATAAAGAAATAAATTTAGGGGAAACAGATGGATTTTTTAGAGGATTAGGAGCGTTGGCCTCCGTCCTGAGGGAGGAGGCCAACGCCCAGTCAATCTGTACCCTTTGTGACAGCTATCATCGGCTATTTACTTGAGGCTCGGTATTTTAAGCCGATTGGTTCACAATTGTTTGCTTTTTCACAAAAATGAGTGTATATTAATTTTACACCTCGCAGCGGGTCGGTAGGGCACTACTGGAGGAAAATATGAGCATTAGATGAGGAGAGATCAGGATGAAGCTTAGGAATTTAGTTATTATTGCAGTATTTTTGGCCATTGGTGCGGTGTTGCATTTGATAGTGCCGGGATTTTTCTTCGGAATGAAGCCGGACTTGATGTTAGTCATGATTTTCCTGTCATTGTTCTTCTTTGCGGATTATAAATCTTTTATTGCCATCGGGCTGGTTGCCGGGATTTTGGGGGCATTGACAACTTCAATGCCCCTTGGACAGTTGCCTTCAGTCATCGACAAGTTTACTACAACTGTTGTCGTATTCCTCGCTTTCAAGTTAATTGCCGGAAAGATGTCCGGTTTGCCAAAATATATCACTGGTATCGTGCTGGGCTTTTTGGGAACTGCATTGAGTGGGGCCATTTTTGTTGGCAGCATGATCGTTCTGGTCCATGCACCTATGCCATTCTTTAAATTTTTTCTTGCACTTGTATTACCAACGGCTGTGTTCAATGCGGTATGCGTTGCAGTCCTTTATCCAATCGTTGAAAAAATTGGTGAGCGGAGCGGATTTATCCGGGCAACACCAAAACCTTCAATCCGTTAACAGTAAATAAGAACAAGCCTTGCCTAAAATGGCAGGGCTTTTTTATTATCAATTTTTCTTCTGCCATCTGTTCGATCAAGTGATAAGCGCGACGGTCTGGGGTATAATAGTATTAGAATCTGTTCAAAAGGTGACGAAGGAGAAACATGACAACGATGAGATTCGCCGCTCATCATTCAGTGACTTTTTGAACACCAACTATTAATTGAAATGAATTTCGAAAGAAGAGGTGGACGATATTATGGGCAAATTTCTTTCATACACAATCGGCGCGATTATCGGCGGTATTGTTGGTGGAACAGTGGTGCTGCTAACAACACCCAAAAAAGGCGAGGAATTCCGGCAGGATATAAAGGACAAAGCTTCATCCATTCAACAGCCGATTAAGGATGCTGCAAATAATCTGAGTGTGGTAAAAGACCGGGTGCTGGCATTGAAGGACGAAAGTGTTCCAGTTTTAAAGTCCACTGTTTCTGATCTGGGCAGCCTGCTTAAAGAATGGAAAGACGACATTCAACCTTATCTGACAAAAATAAAAAATAATGTGGTTCAGCTGGAAGCGGCTAAAGAAAAATTAACAAATAAGTTGAAAACCGATACTCCGGAAAAGAAGCCGGGCGAAGAAGAAACCCCGCCATCGCTTTAATAGTTTTTTAATAATCGAAAGACTTTGCTGAATAAAAAAACAGGATGAATTTCCTGTTTTTTTTATATAATCCTGTTTATAAGTTATTGAGTCAGCCCGAGCCCTTTTCACAAATGTATAGACATTAAAAAACAAAGGCAAAAGCTCCGTGAACGGAGTGGCTTTTGCCTTCATTGATGTTCAATAAAATATGGTCCAACTTAGAATACCCATTTGCCTTTTCGGAAAACAGGTTCCCAGCGGCCATCCCCAGTCTCGCCATCAATGTCCAGTTCTGCTGAACCGACCATAAAATCTACGTGAACGAGACTATCATTGGCGCCGTGCCTGTTAAGTTCCTCACGCGACATGTCGGTTCCGCCATCAAGGCAAGTAGGATAGGCCTTGCCAATAGCCAGGTGGCAGGATGCATTTTCATCAAAAAGCGTCGTATAAAATGTCAGTCCGGACGCAGATATCGGTGAATCGACCGGCACAAGAGCGACTTCACCAAGATAATGCGAGCCCTCCTCAGTCTCAATCAAACGTTTGAGAATTTCTTCTCCCTTTTCCGCTTCATACCGGATAATTCTTCCGTTTTCGAAGGTCAGAGAAATTTTCTCAATGAGCGTTCCGCCATAATTCAGCGGTTTTGTACTCGTGACTGTTCCGTTGACGCCGGTCCTCAATGGCAGCGTGTAGACCTCTTCGGTGGGCATATTGGCCACAAACCTTGTGCCATTGCTGTTTGTTGAAGTGCCGGTATCCCAATGATAAGCGGGATCAAAGGCGATTTCCAGATCTGTCCCTGGTGCCTGATAGTGCAGTTTCCTAAATTTTTTCCCGTTAAGGACCCGCTTTTTTTCCGCCAGCGTGTTCAAATGATCTTCCCAGGCTTGGACAGGATCGTCACGATCAATCCGGGTCATTCTGAAAATTACATTCCAGAGATCCTTTACAGCCAGCTCTCTGATTTTCCCGGGAAACAGTTTCTTCGCCCATTCCACCGTCGGATAAATCAGTATTGTCCAGCTGACCCTGTCGGACATGCGGTAGTCATAATAAGTATTCAACGCCTGCCACGCTACTTCCTGATCGATGGCGGCCTTGTGCGGATCGATTCCATCTGTCATGCCGACGCCTGTCGTACGAATGTCGATACAGGCAGCCCCACGTTTAACCAATGCTTCAAGCATGTCCGCTTTCCAAACAGGATAATCACGGATTACGTCTTCTGAAGCATATATGAGACGCAGCCGATCCAGACCGTCATCTGTCCAATTGAAATAAACGCGCTTAGCGCCCGCCTGATACGCCTTTTCTGTGACAAGCCGAACCAGTTCCCCCGCATCAACCGGGGCTTTGACAATCACTTCCTGGCCCTTCTGCACATTTGCGCCGACTTTTACAGCCAGCTCAGCATATTTGTCCAGCATCTGAGCAAAAGTTTTCATAATCTATCCCCCCAAAAAGTGCCTGTCAGTTTCCAAGTGATCCATCTTTTCAAAGATTTCTTCCGGATTTATTTTATCACTTTCAAACGATCACTGTGCAAACGTTATCTCCAGTGCTCATAATACCCCAATTTACATTCTGTTATTTACCGCGATGCACAGTAAAAGAAACAATATTTTTTGGAAGATCAATTTTTTCAGCCTGCAGATAGAGGCCTTGCTGGATTTGAACAGCAGTCAGATTAATATAGATCTGACGCTTGTCCGGCTGAATGATCACCCATTTTGGAAACTGGCTCCCTGCCTTTAAAAAACTAAGAACCTGTTTATCAGGAAGCCTTATACTGCCCAGCTTCACTTCCGATTCTTTAAGGATGATATCCCCATGGCTGACAACCGGATTAAAGGTCAGGGAAAAGGGAATTCCGGTAAACAGCAGACGATAGTTTCCATTCAGTGCCACCTGATCGCCAATAGCTACACGGTAGGATAGCCGTGCATTTTTATCTGTATGAATCTGATCATTAATCAATGTCTCTAATTGTTGTTTATTCGCCTGTACAGTAAAAATAGCTGCATTTTTACTTGAATTCTGCATGATACCCGGCGCAGGCGAATGACTGGAAAACCCTCCAGTCAGCAGTCCGAACAAAAGAATTAAAGTCAGCAATACAAGTATCAGAAGCGACAGAAAGGCTGCCCTCCAGATATTTTTTCTTCCCGTTCTTAACAGTGCCCGCCTATTTTTTTCCAATGCTCTGCCTGCCCCTCTCTGCTACAGTTTGATCAGATTAATTTGAGCTATCCTGCTTCAATTCTTTTTATAGAAACTAATTATAGCGCATTTTTGACACGCTGCGAACAGGCGATCAGGTTCCGGATTATATTAATTTGTCAGTTTGATCGGATTCGCTGTAAGAAAGGAGGTTGTCTCGACAAGCACGCTTGTTTTGGTTAAAATGTATAGTGTTGGTATTTATCGCTTACAAATTAATCCTTATCCATCTTAATTTTTCAGGTGAGAGACGGATAAATTCTCGTTTCTTCGAAGATTTTAATAAATGGGAATTAAACCTAAATAGGAGTGGACGCAGTGAAGAGATTAATCATGATCCTGGCCGCAGTACTTGTTATGTCAAGCCTTGTTGCCTGTGGAAATGGCAGTGGGGATAATGCTGCTGTTGTAACAACGAACAGCGGCAACATAACGAAGGGTGAATTCTACAACGAGCTGAAGAATACAAGTGGCCAGCAAGTACTTCAGAATCTTGTTTACGAAAAGATTCTTGAGAGTAAGTACAATGTTTCCAGCAAAGCGGTCAACGCGAAATATGATCAGGTCCGCAAGACATTTTCCAGCCAGGCACAATTTGATCAGGCGCTCGCGCAGAACAATATGACGGATAGCCAGTTCCGGCGTCAGATCAAAGATTCACTGATGCTGGCAAAAGCACAGATGGCCGGAATTAAAGTGACAAATCAGGCACTCATGGACTATTACAACAAAAATAAAGTCCAGCTTACAGAGTTGAAGGCAAGCCACATTCTCGTTAAAACCAAGAGCACAGCGGACGACATTCTGAAACAGCTGAAGGCCGGAGCGAACTTTGCGACGCTTGCCAAAAAGTACTCGATAGACACGGGATCAAAGGCAAAGGGCGGCGAACTTGGCTGGTTTAAGCAATCAGCAATGGTTCCTGAATTCAGCAATGCTGCCATGAAGCTGAAGGTCGGTCAGATCAGCAATCCCGTCTATTCAAGCAATGACGGCGGATACCATATCATTAAACTTGAAGGAAAAAGAGACGATTACAATTCTCTGAAATCCTCTGTCAAAGATGCATACATCGCTAGTAAAGAAAAATCTCAGACTGAAGTCATGCAGACTCTAATCAAGAATGCCGATATTAAAGTGCAGGATAAGCAGTTCAAAGATTTGTTCAATACTTCAGCGTCCACGACGACTACACAGCCGTAATACTGTTTGTCATTCATTACAATTTTTCGCAGACCATGTTTTTCATTCCACAACTAAAAGAGAGCGTTCTGCCATCGGTTAATAATGGCGAAGCGCTCTCTTTTTTGCGGTCTCCAGGAAGTTCAAAAAAAGAATCCGCGCCCGCATTCATTGCATGGCTTTCGGATTCTTTCCATTGCGGCGTTTTTCTTTTTCCGCATTCATTCTTTTTATAAAAACATTGCCCTGCTGCTCATTCCACTCCTCATCAATTTCTTTGTCCTGACGGGAAAGTGAAAAAGCCTGATAACCACTGAAAAGAATTCCGGCGATAATAAGATAGATCCACCAGGGCACGCTTTCCAATTTCGAGATAATGGGATCGATCATGCCGAATTGCTGCATCATGAAAAGCAAGAAAAGCAGCGCAACCGCATAAAGTGAACGTTTTGCTTGTTTCATGTATAAACCTCCCCGATAAATTCCTTTACAGGCGCTTTTGATGGCCTGTACCCATAATTTATGCGGAAGGCTGGACAGATAGACCGATTCTTATTTGTCCTCTTTATCCGAAATGTCCTGATCCTCTATATGATCGAATGACGGGCGGTAAAGCGAGCGGTTATCCATGGCAAAAATACGCTCCGAAAATTCGCCGGGCCTGGTTTTTCTGACTGCCCGTGTCATAATATTGATCTTTGCGTCCATGTCATCAAGAATGTGGAGAATCTCAGCTTCTTTGAACATAGGCGGCTTGGGGCTACCCCATTCCGGGTGCTCATGATGACTAAGGATCATGTGCTGTAGCAGAAGCACCTCTTCACGGTCGTCGATTCCGAGCTCTTTAGCGATTTCTCCAATTTCATCAACCATTATAGAGATATGCCCCAATAGATTTCCGGATAGGGTGTAATTTGTTGCCGTAACGCCGGATAGCTCCTTCAGCTTGCCCATATCATGCAGAAGAATGCCCGCATAAAGCAAATCACTGTTGATTTCCGGATACAGCCTGACCACTTCTTTGGCCATGTCCAGCATGCAGCAGACATGAAAAGCAAGGCCGGAAAGAAAATTATGATGAATGCTTACCGCTGCGGGATACTCAAAAAAAGCCTGATGATGTTTTTTTAAAAGCGCCCGCGTCAGTCGCTGAATCACCGGATTCTTAATTTCAAAAAGATATTGTGTCACTTTCTCTTCTAGTTCAGAAGCCGAGAGCGGTGCTGCCATAACCAGCTCTGCTTTATCAATGGCCTCATGTTCTTCTTTCAAACGGATATTCCGGATCTTGAACTGGTTTCTCCCTCTGAATGTCGTAATATCACCTTCAGCAAGAACGATTGCTCCAGTTACATAACTTTTCTCGTCTTCCGGGGAAGATCCCCAGAGTTTTGATTCAATATCTCCTGTCTTATCCTGAAGGATGATTGTCAAAAACGGTTTTCCGTTGCTCGCCGTTCCCCGGGTGACTGATTTAATCAACAAAAAATCATGGACATGCTCTCCTTCTTTATAAAACGCAATTCCCTTCAAATGATCGCTTCCCTTCAAAATAGCATTTAATTTGCCTTTTTGATGCAGCGGATACCCGATCTGCGAAGTCCTACCCTGCACTGTAAAACCGAGAATCTCCCGAATTAGAGATACGCTTTACTCGCTTACGTCAATATCAGGCGGGAGTTTTTCTTCAGGCGGAGCGGGGAGAGAAATAACGAAAGCTACTCCATTCCGGCGATTTTCAGCCCGAATTTCGCCAGAGTGGGCACGGACAATACGTCTGACGATTGCCAACCCAAGTCCGAATTGTCCTTTGCTCCCTTTTTCAAACGGTTCAAACATCGCCGCCTTCTCATCATCCGGTATTTGATTTCCATCATTTTCAATCGTAATAATGTTCCAGCGTTTTTTTTGCTCAGCAATCATCTTCAGTTGTTTTTTTGCATAGCGCAAACCGTTCTCCACCAGATTTTCAAGAACGGTCTGAAGCTGCTCCCGATCTCCCCATATTATGGTTTCTTCTCCCTCAATATGAATGGAAATATCCTGTCGCTGCGCTATGAGACGCTCACGTATAAAAAGGGCAAGATCGCCAAAACGGATCAGCTGATACTTGAGTTTCCGGTCATTCAATGAATCATATCGGGTAAAATAAAGCAGTTTCTTCACACGTTCTTCCATCTGCTCTGCTTCATGAATAATCACATCGATTGAATCGTCAAGATCGCCCTTTGGATAAATACGATCTTTAACAGATTGTGCATAACTGTGCACAACCATGATTGGTGTTTTCAGTTCATGGGAAGCCTGCTGAAGAAATACTTTCTGCGATTGATCATACTTGATCAGATTAAGCCTCATCTTCTCAAACTGCGCGGACAGGCGTTCGAATTCTTCATCGCCTCTCCACTCAAAAGGCTTTTCCCAATGGAGCCTTGAGATTTCTTCAAAACGCCGTCCCAGGATATCCAATGGACGTTTCAGATATCTGGCTAGCCAAAAGGCAATAAACAGGCTTAAAATACTAACTGTGATAAAAATATAGATCATGCGTGTCCAAAGCTTTTGCATCAATTCATTGGGATAAGTATCCCACATATACGAAACGAAATAACCATTACCTAAATTGGTATAAACCTTGCTTATAACATAGTATAATGTAGCTCCTCGATATTCCAGTTCATACCGCTTGGACATGGATTTTTGACTGGCCATATCGTGGACCATCGGCTTATAGATCGCCGCCTGCTTGATCAGATTGCCGTCAACCTGGTGATAATTCCCGTCCACGAACACATTGCCAACCGCCTTGGCGGAACGCTGCGCATTAAGTTCAGCCGTTGAATCACCAAGTCCGTAATTTCCCTGTCCCTGATACAGTGTGCTCTGGACATACTCAATAGTATCATACGAATCCTCGCGCAGCGCACTCTTGATCATGAAAGGATAAACAAGTGACATGATGATGCCGATCAGGAAAATCAGCAGGGCAAAGGACAGCCAGATCCGTTTCGTCAGTGTCCATTTAAAGCGAATAAGCCGAAACATCACGAAACTACCCTGTATCCGGACCCATAGACCGTTTCAAGCGAAAGCCGGCTCAGCTTTCTCCTGATTCTGCGGACAACATCATCGACTGCCCGGTCCGAACCGACATAATCTTCTCCCCAGACTTCATTCAGAATTGCTTCACGGGATTTGGCGACATTTGCATTTTCCACAAGATAAAGCAGTACATCGAACTCCTTGGTTGTCAGTTCAATTACTGTTCCCTCTTCATCAAACACTTTCCGGCGGACAACATCTATTTGGTATTTCGAGATCACCATCCGGCTCTCGTGAATACCGCCTCCGTATACCCGATGGAGAAGCTTCTTCGCGCGTATCACCAGTTCTTTTGGAAGAAAGGGTTTAGCCAGATAATCATCACTCCCAAGTTCCAGGCCAATAATCTTGTCCAAATCCTGATCGCGAGCTGAAATAAAAATGACCGGCTGTTCAGAATGATTCTCTTTTATTTTTTTCAGTAAGTCGTACCCGGACATCCCGGGAAGCATAATATCAAGAATCCACAAATGAACACCGTTGTGCATGTATTCAGCCGCATCTTCAGCTGTATGGAAAACAGAGACATTCCATCCTTCTTTTTCCATATAGGCTTTCAAGATGGACGCCAGGCTTTCCTCATCTTCTACGAGATTCACTTTAAATTCCGTTTCATCCATATTGATCCATCCTTATTTAAATTGTATCACTAAAATTATAGCATGAGGACTTGCGAATGAAGGGAAATGAAACAATTTCCACATTGTTTTCAATGCAATATAAAGAATCGGCCATTGTTTTGGGAAAAAATTAACGAAATGCTTTGGAAAGTGTGATCACCGATTCAGAAGATGCACATTTAAGGACAGAAGGTTGGCAAGTGAAAAGGATAACCTGACGCTCTTGAGAAACCTCCTTAAGTAGTGATAGAACTCGGTCTGTACGTCTGACGTCAAAGTTGACCAGGCCTTCATCAATAATCAAAGGCAGCTTTTCGCCCGGGCAGATTCGTTCAGCCAGTGCAAGCCGCAAAGACAGGTACAACTGTTCAGCGGTGCCCCGGCTTAATTCATCGGCACTGAAATGCCTTCCATCGTTTCTTCCGGCAATGAACCCGCCTGCCTGATCCAGCTGAAGTGAAACATACTCGCCTGATGTTATGTTCTCGAAATAATCTCTCGCCCGATTGAGAATTCCCGGCAGTCTCTGTCTGCGGTACTGATCCTTTGCCCGGTCAATGGCCCACTGAGCCGTTCTGTATACTGCCCACTCCCTGGATTTACTGTTTGCTGCCGTAAGCAGCTGCTGATAGTTGTCCAATGCATCACGGTACGTATCGCTTTCTTCCATATTGCGGCCCTCTGCCTGCTCTTCTGTCAGGCGGTCACGTGCCTCTTTGATTTTTCCATCCAGCTCCGACAAACTGTTTTTGAAATCATTCTCATCTACCCCCTCCCAAATACCGTGGTCAAGATCTCCGCTGAAGTGTTTCAGCTTGTCCTCTCCTCCTGATATTTCAATCATCTGCAGCCATCTTTCGTCCCGTTTCTCGAGCAAACTGCTTAACCTTTCAAAGTGATCAGCCTTTTCAAGAAACTGCAAACGATTTTCCACTTCGGCCTGTTCAAACAGAGAATGCTGTTCTTCATTTAAGCGGTATAGTTTCTGATTAAGGCGTTTTTCCTGCCGCCTGTAGACATCCCGCTTGCTTTTTAACGCATGAAGATCCGCTGCTTTTTCTTTCTCCATGTTAAACTGCTGTTCGATGTATGACGTATCTCCATCGGGCAAGGATAATTCTTCAGTGAGCTGCTGCTTTTCACTAATAAACTGATCATGATCTGCCCTGCGTGCCTCAAGCTCCGTGCCCATTCCGTCAAGCCTGCTCAGCAGTGCACGTGCATCACCGACAAGTCGCGCAGTTTCTTCAGCTAAACCGACGTTATCTATAGCATAACCGTTTTCCCGCATCCATTCCTTCAGCTGATGTTCAAATCCTTCAAGCTGATCCTTACAGTGTTCACGCATTCGCATTTTTTGCTCGTATTCCCTTTTCGCTCCGGACAACTGTTCTTCAGTGAGACTGGCCTCCGCCGCACGCCGATGATCTGCTTCATTAATTCCGGTTTTTTGCCCCTGCTGGTGGGATCTCAGCGCTGCCCAGCCATAAAATGCAGTAAGTGTAAGGCCAAGCGCCAATACAGGCAAGGCGGCATAAAAAGTAAACAGAAGTGCAGAGAATGCGGTAAACAGGATCGTCATCAAGAGCACAGAAACAAAGACAAGCAGCAAAGAAAAAGGATTTTCTTTCTGCTCTGGAGTCGTGCGGCGGACCGTGCGCAAACTATTGACATCCACTTCATTCCTAAGCCCTGTCAGTTGCTTTAACCGCTGTTCCAGCTGAACAACAGATGCATGTTGCACGCTTAGGGCATTCTCAGCGTTCTTCTCTTCTGAGACCAGCTTCATCCAAATCTCGGTTTTTTCCCTGAGCTGACGTATAAAAGAAAGATCTACAGAAGCCTTGAGTATTTTCCCCGGACTCCATTCAGTCCCAAGGCGCTCAGCCATTGCCTCATACGCAGCCTGTCCTGCCGCCAGCTCTTTACCGAGGCGGTCGATTTCCCGCAAATCCTGATCATCCCTGGCAGCCGAACGAAACCATGCGGAAAGCTTTCCCTCCGCACGAATCCATTTTTCCCGGACTGGTTTTGCAGCTTCGGCTTCGTCCAAAAAACGGATCTCATCTTTCAAATCCGTCATTTCTTTTTCGGTTTCTGCAATCTGTTTTTCCAGATCACTAAATCGGGATCGTCCATTTTCAGGAAATGAACTTGTCTTCCCCGCAGAACTGATTTCTTCTTCCAAAACGTGATAACCCGCAATCAAAGGTCTGACCGATGAAAATGCCGACCACTCCATAAAGCGTGCCTGAACGTTTTTTCGCTCATCCTCCAGCATTTGAATTTTTTTTCGAGTTTTGGCAATCTCCTGCTGGAGTTCATGGAAAGCATCCAGCTTTCTCTCCCATTTCCTCAGATCAGTCCCCGATTGATCCAGTTTTCGGAACAACTGATTCATCTCCGGATTTTTACCGCCCTTCTTAAAAATCAAACCCGTTTTTTTGGCCAGGGATTGTTCGAGTTTTGTCAGCTCGCTGCTGCCGATCATGCCTGCTCCAAGAAGCAGGTCATTTAGATCTGAAGGTTTTGTTTTTTCAATACCGCTAAGACCGTCAAGATCAAAGCAGAACACACTTTGATATAGCATTCGGTCGATGCCGTGAAGTATCTTGTGGATGGAGCCCCTTTCACTGTTTCCAATAAAAAGTTCAGGCTGATCGTTTCTGGCATACACTCTTTCAAGTCTGTAATCTTGTCCATCGTCACCGGTAAAAACCAGTGATCCTCCGAGGCGGTCCTCAGCTCCGCCGTTCACCCATTTTCTCAATCCACTTTTCTGAGGATATCCAAACAGCGTACAAAGAATAAAATTCATGATCGTAGATTTTCCAGCTTCATTTTCACCGTAGATCACAGTAAAAGGCATCTCCGGCAATTCTATTTTTCGGTTCTCGAAACGCCCGAACTGATTGATTTCCAATACTCTGATTTTCATTTTTATTCAGCGGTTCGCGTACTTGTGACGCGTCCTCCCTTAATATAAGCAGGAACTTACCGGTCGCTTCTCCCGGAAATCAAGCTGTCGGCAATTAATTGTTCGGCTTGTGCCTGTATCCTGGCGATCTCCTCTTCCCGCAACGGTTCAAGGAAGCGAAGTCCGGAGTGATGCTCAAAAAGTGAACTGACTGCTTCATTCACATTTTCCTTTGTTTCGATCAATCGAAAGGTATCACCAATAAAATGGGGACTTTCGAGTATACTGCTGCGTTCCCATTCGGGACGGAGCTTGAACATTATCGGCAAAAGCCAGGCAAAATTCCCACGTTCTTCTTCTCCATCGTTCAGAGCATCAGTAAGTTCGCGAACCAGTAAATCAATTTCATTCCAAGTCTGATCCGTTTTGGAAAAAATGAGCTCTATCCGAAGAAAAACACCTGCATAATCACGGCGCAACGCATTTCTGGACTGTTCAATTGCCTTTTCCAGACGGTCCGCAGTCACTTCACCCTCAATGGACAATTCCCGTTTCTCCCACAAAATGTCCGCTGTCGGAAAAAAAGCGACACGGACCGCCTGCTGATCAATTTCTACAACTGATGCGCCTTTTTCACCGGTTTCTTTTATCGAAAGCCCCTGCAAGTCACCCGGATACCAGATCGGCAGCGGGGGCGACACTTGCTGCCGTTTATGGATATGTCCGAGTGCCCAGTAATCGAAACCTTTTTCCGCCAGCTCACCGGTCGTAAAAGGAGCATACGAATCCTCCCCATCTCCTGAGCGCAGCGCCCCATGCAGAATGCCAATATGATAATCAGCGCCCTGCTGTTTAATATATCCTGATGTCATGTCCTCAGTGACCCTGCGCTGTGCATAACTGAATCCGTACAGATTCACCCGTTCTCCGTTTTCACTCCGGAAAGGGATCACTGACGGTACAGCCGGGAAAACATGAACATTGTCCGGAAGTTTCAGCCGGTTCCATGGATCATCCAGATGATCATGGTTGCCAAAAGCGAGGTACACAGGGATATCCGCCTCACGCAGAAGTGCCATCGCCTGAATAAAGCGGCGTTGTGCAGACAGACTTCTGTGGCTGTCGTCAAACACATCCCCGGCAATAATCAAAAAATCGGGCCGCTCGGCCAGCACCCTGTCTGTCAATCGACCGAGCGCCTTGAATGTGCTTTCCTTCACCCGTTCGTGCAGCGAGCGGGGGAGTTCCGACAATCCCTCGAACGGCCTGTCCAGATGCAGATCGGCAGTATGGATGAATCGAATCATGACTTGTTTCGCCTCTCTTTTCCCACTTGTTAACATTTTATCATAATCATCAGACGATCACACGTTCTCAATCGTTACAAGCATAAGCAAATACACTGAAAAAGCCCGCATGGACTGCGATCCATACTATCAAGCGACCACCAAAAATATAACAGGATAAGCGAAAAGGCATTCTGATGTGGAATTGTAAATCTTAAAAAATTGCTCAAAATAATCCTCGCTATTTCTTCCATCTCTAAAAAAAGTTGCCTCTAAAAATCAGAGGCAACTTTTTTTATTTGTTTCTGTCACTCTTAAAGATGTCTAATACATAACTAAGCAAAATATAACCGATTGCAAGTCCGAGAAAATAGTTTCCATTGTGCCTAGTATCAACAATGATCAAAAGAAGAAAAACTAAAGTAATAACTATTCTAAAAATCCAGTATACGCTTTTACTCATTCCGTTTAATCGTCCTCCCTCCCCTTACTTTACTTATAATAAGTGTGTGAAAGAGTTTTTAAAAGGTGGTGTCTGGCACTATCGCTGTAAAAATTATAATATGTTTTTTCTGCAAGAAGTTCTTGAGAATTATTCTTGAAAAATTCCCAATAGCGATAAACAACTTCGGTGATATATGCATTGTCTGCATATGCGGTGTGGTAAATTGAGGCGACATTCAATGCAACAGCTGCTGATGCCCATGGTATGAAGGGGGTGATCGCAGCAACGATAGCCGATTCCGTAACATGTAAAAATTTCTGAGAATATTTGAAGGTTCCATAATATTGCCATGCTTTATAGGGATAGGAACCGCCACCCTGAGGCGGTTCCATTACAAGGGTATGAAGGCCTCCATATGCTGTATTACTTGAAGACAAAAGTGAATCCGACGTGACTGGTGGATAGATTGTATTTGGAAGAATTACGTTCGATTCATTTGAAGATGTATTGCTGGTTGGTAATGTTGCAGCGTGAGCTGATGAAGCAAAAGGTGAGTATAGGCTTATGATATTTTTAATGGTAACTCTTTCCTATTATTTTTTCACCGAAAACTTTTTGCGTGCTTACCGCAAAAAAATTGCGTGATTTCCGCAAAACTCCGCAAAGAACTTGCATGGTTAGCTAAAATATTACAGTGTTATGTCACTTTTTTAATAAGCCGAGAACTTATGGACAGACATGAAAATTGCGGCCCGCTCTACTCTTACGTAATGGGGTCGCTCAGGCGGCGTCCTGAGAAAAATGAAAATGTTTAGGAGACAGTCATGTTATAAAATTAACTTTATAAAGAACAACTTATTAGAAGATATTTTAGATCTCCCGGACGATCAGATTGAAGCAATTCAAAAAGCAGTTGATGAATATAAAAAATCGTTAAAAGCAAAGCAGATTCTGCACCGTTCATTAATGGTTAAGTATGTTTATACTTTCTTATAGTACAAAAAAAAGATCACCCGGAAAACGGGTCATCATTTGTATGCTCATATCAAATTAATTATGAACGCGAAGCTGCTTGCGAAAAATTTCTCTGACGGCATAAGCCACGCCGTCCATATCGTTCGACCGCGTGATCCACCCGGCGCTTTTCTTAACCTCAGGAGGGGCATTGCGCATGGCGACACCAAGACCCACTTTTTCAACCATCTCGGCATCTTCTTGGCCATCACCGACAGCAACGATCTCATGAAGCGGTATGCCGAGCTGTCCTGCAAAAAAGAGCAAACCATTGAATTTCGACGTTCCCTGGCGCACCAGTGTCAGATCATACGGAGAGGTTCTCCGTGCATCAAGCGATGGGAAATAGTCTGCCATTGCCCGCTCAATTTCATCAATCACCTTTTCATCTTCCAGTTTAATTTTGACATCTGTGGCGCCTTCATAGTTCTCCAACAGATACTGACTGAGCGTATCCACATAAGTTACCGGATAAAAAAGCGGTTCATTCATGCCAACCGTCATTTTAGCAATCAGGTTCTTCTGGCGCGGCCTGTTGCTGATCGACAGGCGCTCATGAGAGATCTGAATCTGGCACGGATAAGTTTCAAGAAACTCTGCCAGCTGAATTAATACACTATGATCGATTTTACTCGTGTAAACCGGGTGATCCATCGATGAAGAAACAAACGCCCCATTATGTGTAATAATTGGATGCGTCAATCTTAATGCTCGGGCAACTTTCGCCGCCGAGTGGAAATGCCTTTCGGAGACCAGTGTCACAACAATCCCCTTTTTCACCGCATAAGCGACGGCATCTTTTGTCTGCCGATCCAGTCGATTATTACTGTTCAAAAGGGTCCCGTCGATGTCCAGTGCGAGCAAGCGATATACCAAGGTCCTCCCCCTTTTCGGAATTCCATTTCAGATACCTCATTCCTGTTCCCAATTTATGAAAGGTTGGCTGAAAATAGAACAAGGCATGACAGGCATTGGTCTTATGAAATCCATGATCGCAGGCGAGGAGGTACATATAAAAAAGAGCGGCAAAATCGCCGCCCTCCTATCATTCATTAAATCGTTCTTTCTTTATGTTATTTCTGATAGCCACCGAACTGAGACTGTGCCTGAGCAACCAGACGTTTGGTAATTTCTCCACCAACCGAACCATTTGCTCTGGAAGTCGTATCCGGTCCAAGATTTACACCAAATTCGCTGGCGATTTCTGCTTTCATCTGATCAAGCGCTTGCTGTACACCTGGCACAACTAATTGATTTGAATTTGCCATGTGTCTCACCTCCCTTATAGGCGTATTGTGCGCCACTGAAGATTTCTATATTCCCTTTTCATATGGTAATTTGTAGAAATCAGCACCTATTCGGGAGACGGTCGAAACAGAATAAGAAAACGGTTATCCGTTCAATTATTGCACCAGTCTCAGCTCACCGGTTTTCGGATCGATGACCAGTCCATAAACCGGCGTTCCACCCGGAAAAAACGGATGGTTTTTTACAACCGCGATACTGTTTTTCACCTGCTCATCAACCGAATGAAAGCCGTTCAGCCATTTTTCCGGACTGACTCCCTGATTACGCACGGCTGCAAAAGCCTGGTCATCGATTCCGTATTTCTTTATGTCTTCGATCATATTCTTTGCATCGAGACCATACATACCGCAATCCGTATGGCCGATTACATAAACGGCTTGCGAGCCTAGCTCGTACAAAGAAACCAGTATGCTTTTCATCGTGCTGCTGTAAGGATCCTCAATCATGCCTCCCGCACACTTAATCATAATCGCATCGCCATTCTTAATATTTAACGCCCGCGGAAGCAGTTCAATCAACCGGCAATCCATACAGGTGACAATCGTCATTTTTTTTGCCGGGTGACCTGAGGTTTCAAATGGCACATAGGCTTCATTTTCCACAAACTTTTTATTAAAAGCTAAAATTTCTTCCAGCTGTGACAAAATCAATTACCTCCATATCAAGTATGTATCCGATTTTATCTTATAAAAACTTCTTCTCTTAATCCAGCCTGACGCTCAGAGAAAATATAAAGAAAACCCGGGCAAGGCCAAAACTCTGGCGCGTGCTGAGTCTTAATTGTGACAGCCGGGGATGGCCTGTGCCAAACATGCCGCAGGACGTGGCGCTTTATGTTCGGTTACTTAGCCTTTTTTGTCTTTCTTAAAGCGTAAAAAAAAGCTGTCCTCCGATTAGGGAGAACAGCTTCTTCATCAGGATCGAATCACAGCTTCGTAACGTTAGCTGCCTGCGGTCCGCGGTTTCCTTCAACAACTTCAAATTCAACAGCCTGACCTTCGTCAAGTGTCTTGAAGCCATCGCCCTGAATAGCGCTGAAATGAACGAATACGTCATTTTCGCCTTCAACTTCAATGAAACCGAAACCCTTGTCTGCATTAAACCATTTTACTGTACCTGTCTTCAAAAAAATCACTCCTAAAAATTGTTATATGCGCATGTTTTATCCGAAAGCGACCGTTCTGCCTATCACTGCAACCCGCAAAATAAGCCGGATCTTCGCTCGTGTAAATAAAAAATTCACATATTATAAAAAGTATCAATAAAGATGTTGCACATTGATAACCCTTTATAACATGAGAATTATAAATGCCAAACTTTATCACACGATATACATAAAATTTTGCCTAATATAAACAAAAATTTCAAAACGCTTTCCGGCGCCGAAACAACGAAAGCCCTACCTCTCTTCCATCCTTACGGTTCCTCTGACCGAGCCAGTATGATTCAGCGCAAAACACCCTGATTTTTCATACTATCCCTCAATTCATTCTTTACACGAAAAAAGCAACTTATTCATCCGCAGGAAAAAAAAGGAATAATCAAACCGTTTATACTAGACATTTACATCATATATCTATATTTTAAAAATGTCAACATGTACGCGAGCACAGAAAATTTAATCAAAAATGATACCGGTTAGTCAGCGGACCTTAGTTAGTGTTCAACAAATACATTGTGTATTTTTTCAAGATCTTCTACCTTCTTGGCAAATAGCAGCACTCCTTTTTGCTTCTATTTACTTATGTATTAATTTTAATTACTTGAATTTAATTATGATATAACTTATAATTACTTATGTGGAAGGAGATGATCATTATTTTTCAAGAAGAAAGACTTGTGCTGATTCTCGAACATCTGAAAGTGACACGGACCATGTCTGTCGGAGAAATCTGTAATTTGTATCATGTATCCCGCGACACCGCCAGAAGGGATATCGTCAAGCTGGTTGAGCAAGGCGCGGCTACCCGGACACATGGCGGGATTGCGCTGCCGGACTTGCAGAACACAATTCTCGCCTATCGCGACCGGATGCAGAATTATTCCGGCGAAAAGATGCGGATCGGGGCAAGAACGCTGCCGCTGCTGAATCCCAGGGGCGAGTATTTTCTTAATGCTTCAACAACAGTCTCCTGCATGGCAAAACAGTTAAGTGATGAAATGACTGTGTATACGCACTCACTCGATACGGCTGAAGTGCTGGCGGAGCATGCAACAATTGAGGTTTTTCTGCTCGGTGGGATTCTGAACACCGCAAACCGGTATTTCTTTGATATGAAAAGCGTGAATCAGCTTGAAGCGATCCGCTTCGACGGTGCTTTTCTCGGCGTTGCGGGTATCGCGGCAGACGGATTCTATTATGATGACAGAGACGATGCGTATATGAACGGAACAGCCGCTTCCAGATCCGGGCAGACAGTTGTTCTTGCGGATCATCTGAAGTTCTCGAAGAAAAGCCGCTATAAGGGGCTTGACTGGAGCGATGTCGACATTGTCATTACTGATGCAGAAGTTCCAGCAGCATTCCTGGCTTTAGCACGGTCGAAAGATACGGAGATAATCGTTGCGGAAAAACCGTTGCACTCAGACAGCAGCGCATACAAAGAAGGGGAGTAGATAAAATGACGGTAAAAATGATTTTCAGTGATATCGATGGCACATTGCTCACTTCACACCACAGAATCAGCCGGGGAACGCGTGAAGCGATTCAGGACTGTTCAAAGAAACAAATTCCTTTCATTCTTGTTTCGGCCCGTATGCCCGGTGGTATCATTCCCCTGCAGGCAGAGCTTAATATTCCCGATCCGATTGTCTGCTACGGCGGTGCACTCGTATATCGCAAGCCTGTTCCTGGTGCGTTAGACTGCCCGATGCTCAATATTTATATGGATCCAAAACTCGTGTTCAATATTCATAGCACGATTTGTAAGCGGTTCCCGGACATTTGCTTTTCAGCTTACAGTCTTAATGAATGGCTAGTCCCCGAACCGGATAACAGATGGATTGTCCAGGAGGAAGCCATTACCGGCACCCCTGCCCGCCCTTTCAAATTCAGCAGCTCTGAAGGGAATATGTCGCGGATTAATAAAACCCTGTGCATGGGCGCTCCGGCAGCTATTGATTCACTGAATGATTATTTAAAAAAAGAAAATACGCCTGCATCCATTTATAAGTCCAAGCCCACCTACCTGGAAATCACCGATCAGAAAGCCAATAAAGCAGCGGCACTGGAATTACTGATCAATCACTTTCACATCGACCGTGACGAAACTATTGCTTTCGGCGACAATTTCAACGACCTTGAGATGTTGCGCTTTGCAGGCACAGGCTTCGCCATGGGGAACGCACCGGACGCCGTCAAATCCTCGGCGGACTTCATCACAGACTCCAATGATCAGGACGGCATTGCAAAGGCGCTTAAAAAGCTCGGCATTCTTTGATCCTCGGAAAGCTTTGTCTGTTCACCGAATCACGCCGGGCAGTGATGTCATCCATTCATCAAGAAATTGAAACAACAGGATTCGATTGACATTTATTTTTTCAGCTCTGCCCGTTATGTTTTCAGGTTTCTGGATATAAGGGCCATCCACAAATTCACTTTGCGAATGGCGAATCACGCTCTCTATGTTATCTTCAGCCATTTCCAGATGAAACTGAAGCCCTATCACTCGGTTTTCAAAGATAAAAGCCTGATTCGGGCATGCTGCGGTCGACGCCATCCGTGCTGCTCCGTCAGGCAAATCAAATGTATCGCCATGCCAGTGAAGAACATCAAGCCGATCCGGAAAAGTACGAAAGGGGCTGTGAGCATCAGCTTTGAACGAGACCGGGAACCATCCGATCTCTTTTTGTCTGCCCGGAAAAATTTTAGCGCCCAGACGATCAGCCAACAACTGTGAGCCCAGACAGATTCCCAGAATAGGGATTTCCAGATTCAGCGCTTCTTTAATCAGCTTTTTTTCTTCACTCAGCCAGGGATACTTATCCTCTTCATAAACATTCATCGGGCCGCCCATAATGACCAGCATATCAATCCGGTCAATGTCCGGAACCCTGAACCCTTTTTCATAAAAAAGTGTGCCGTCCATCTGATGATGCCGTGCTTTCGCCCAATCACGAATCATACCCGGCTGTTCGAACGGAACATGCTGAAAATAATGAATGTGCATTGGCAGAACTCCTCCATGGACTGGGTGTTTGACCCAGATGAATTTCTTAGTTTCAATTATACTCCTGAATGATTGACCGTTTAGCTTTTTTATATCAGTAACCGGTGAATAGCCTTAGATCATTGGATAGTACCGCATGTCTTCACGGATTGAGGTTACAGGGACAAGCTTCTTCATTAAAAACTATTAATTATGCGCTTTCTTCCATGACTCACGCAATAGCCGAACAATATTATTAACAAAATTGACACATATCTTTAGTAAGCGATTACATAACTTCCTTTATAATTATTAGTGTGATAAAAGATTCAGTTCAATCTTCGACCATCTTATGAGGAGATGAAAGAACAATGGAAGTAATTGTAGAAAGCAACAAAAACGAATCTGCATGGAATGGATTTGTAGAAGGAAAATGGCAGAAGGAAATTGATGTCCGCGATTTTATCATCAGGAATGTAACATCCTATACTGGCAATGAATCATTTCTTGCCGGACCGACAAAGGCAACAAAACTGCTCTGGGATCAGGTTATGGATCTGTCTCAGAAAGAAAGAGAAAACGGCGGTGTACTTGACATGGACACCGAAATCGTTTCAACGATTATCTCTCACCAGCCGGGCTATCTGAATAAAGATATTGAAAAGATTGTCGGTGTACAGACTGATAAGCCTTTTAAGCGTGCGCTCATGCCGTTTGGCGGCATTCGCATGGCAAAACAGGCATGCGAAGCATATGGGTACAAAATGAGCGACGAAATCAATAAAGTTTTTACGGATTACAGAAAAACACATAACCAGGGCGTGTTTGACGCTTACACGGACGAAATGAAACTTGCCCGCCATGTCGGGATTATCACCGGTCTTCCCGATGCATACGGCCGCGGCCGGATTATCGGCGATTATCGCCGCATTGCACTGTATGGTGTTGATTTTCTCATTGAGCAGAAAAAAATCGATAAACAAAATACAAGCAATAAAATGACAGAAGAAGTTATCCGTCTGCGGGAAGAACTAACGGAACAGATCCGCGCCCTTCAGGAACTCAAAACGATGGCTGCAAGCTATGGATTCGATATTTCCAGGCCGGCGGAAAATGCGCAGGAGGCCTTCCAATGGCTGTACTTCGGCTATCTCTCTTCTGTCAAAGAGCAGAACGGGGCGGCAATGAGCCTTGGGCGCACCTCAACCTTCCTTGACATTTATATTGAAAGAGATCTGGCCAATCATGTGCTAACGGAAGAACAAGTCCAAGAACTTGTTGATCATTTTGTCATGAAGCTGCGCCTTGTAAAATTCGCGCGCACTCCGGACTACAATGAACTGTTCAGCGGCGATCCGACTTGGGTAACTGAATCAATCGGCGGTATGGCTGTTGATGGACGTCCCCTTGTGACGCGGAATTCGTTCCGTTTTCTGCATACACTCGAAAATCTCGGACCGGCTCCAGAACCAAATCTGACCGTTCTCTGGTCAAAGCGTCTCCCTGAAGCTTTCAAAAAATACTGTGCGGAGATCTCTATCCGGACGAGTGCCATTCAATATGAAAATGACGATCTGATGCGCGTAGAATATGGTGACGATTACGGCATTGCCTGCTGTGTTTCCGCAATGAGAATAGGCAAGCAAATGCAGTTCTTCGGGGCACGCGCGAACCTGGCTAAAACTTTACTGTATGCGATCAACGGAGGCAAAGACGAAGTCAAAAATGTTCAGGTTGCCCCGCCCTATGCCGCTGTAACCGGCGATGTACTCAATTATGAAGACGTGATGCGGAAATTTGACCGAATGATGGATTGGCTTGCCGATCTCTATATTAATACGCTGAATGTCATCCATTACATGCACGATAAATACAGCTATGAACGCGTGGAGATGGCCCTTCATGATACACACATTCTGCGCACGATGGCCACGGGAATTGCCGGGTTGAGTGTAGCTGCCGATTCACTCAGCGCAATCAAGTACGCTAAGGTACATGTCCTGCGCGACGAGAACGGTCTTGCCGTTGGATTTGAAACGGAAGGGGATTTCCCGAAATACGGAAATAACGATGATCGTGTGGACAGCATCGCAGTGGATCTGGTTGAACGATTCATGACGAAGCTGCGCAAAGTCGGCACATACCGCCAGTCCGTACCGACACTATCCGTTTTGACCATCACATCCAACGTAGTTTACGGCAAGAAGACGGGCAGCACTCCCGACGGACGGCTTAAAGGAGAAGCTTTTGCCCCGGGTGCCAATCCGATGCACGGTAGAGACACAAAGGGCGCGCTTGCGTCACTTTCATCGGTAGCCAAGCTGCCTTATCATGACTCTTTAGATGGCATTTCAAATACGTTCTCGATCATTCCACAGGCTCTTGGAAAACAGGAAGAAACAAGATCCGCCAACCTGATTGCGCTTCTCGACGGCTATTCCTATAAAGGGGGTCATCACATTAATATTAACGTCTTCAACCGTGAGACACTGATGGATGCTATGGATCATCCTGAGAAATATCCTCAGCTGACAATTCGGGTATCCGGTTATGCCGTTAACTTTATTAAACTGACTCGTGAACAGCAGCTGGAGGTTATCCATCGTACTTTCCACAAAGCGATTTAAGAAAAGGCTTCAATGATGAAGTGAAGTCTGGGAAGGGAGGCCGGTCCAATGGTTTTGGGAAATATCCATTCAGTCGAATCGTTTGGAACGGTTGACGGACCCGGTATACGGTTTGTTGTGTTTGTCCAGGGCTGCCCGCTTCGCTGCAGATACTGCCATAACGTAGACACCCGCGCAATCGGTATCGGGAAAGAAATGAGTGCGGAGCAAATTGTCAGTGAATTGAAAGATTATTTGCCGTTCATCCAGTCATCCGGAGGGGGCATCACAGTCAGCGGAGGAGAGCCGCTGCTTCAGATTCCTTTTCTGATCGAATTGTTTCAAGCATGCAAACAGATCGGTGTCCATACAGCGATTGACACATCCGGTGGCTGCTATGTCGATTCACCCCATTTTCATCAAATGTTCGATGAACTGGCAAAATATACCGATCTTGTTCTTCTGGATCTTAAAGAAATAGATCCGGATAAGCATAAGTGGCTGACCGGTGTGCCGAACAAAAACATTCTTGCCTTTGCCCGTTACCTGTCAGAAAAAAGGATACCGATGTGGATCCGCCATGTACTGGTACCCGGAATCACAGACTCAGAAAGTGATTTAATCGGGCTAGGCGAATTTATCAGTACGCTGGACAATGTCGAACGGGTGGAAATCCTTCCTTATCATAAACTGGGTGTATATAAATGGGAGAACATGGGATTGGATTATACGCTCGAAGGTGTCGAGCCCCCGTCCAACAATGATGTCATGAGAGCGTACAAACTGCTTCAACAGAATGTTGGAAAAGATCTTGTGGTAATGCCCGAATAATAAGCAAAAAATCCCGCTAATATTGGCGGGATTTTTTTTGATCTTTTTTCTGTGCAGACTGGCTTCACAAACTTACAGGCAGTGTCCCGCTCACTGCTTCTAAACCGAAAAGTGATCTTATGACTATACTCAAGGAAGTTAAATTAAGATCGTAAGTACAGACATAGCCGTCTGTCTCCGGTAGTAAACGGGCATCATACGGACTTTTCCCTGCGATAATCACAATCGGTGTGTCGCAATTTTGTTTCAACCGCTCGATAACCTCTATCAGCTTACTCCCCTTCGTAACCGACACAGTTAACACAACGACCGCCTGATAATTTTCCTGACCGGAGATAGCTTTTTTTAAAAATGAATCAATCGAAGGATCCTCTATCATCACCACATCTGCTGAAGGATGGACAGACTTCACGATTGATTTCAAAAGTGGCAACTGGTTTTCATGATCTTCAGCTTGCGAAAAAGTAATTTTTTTACTGTAAATAAAGAGTACTTTTGAATTTTCGCTGCCTGACAAAGGAAGAACATGACCGACATTCTTAACAAGTGTAATTCCTTCCCTGTAAATATGCTCAGCCGCCAGGCGGTGTTCTTCACCTGTTTCGACCGAAATGATCTCCTGTTCCAGTGCGGAATCCCAGTCCAGATATTTTCCTTTGAGCCGATCCATCCTTTCCATCGACATCCGGATGGATTGAGCATTAATGTTTCCAGCCTTGACAGCCCGGCCGACCGCTTCAAAAGTCTGCTGCTGCTTTGCAAAAGTATGCGAAACCACAACCAAATCAGTCCCGGCCTGGAATGCCATCACTGCACCATGTGCCGTTCCAAATCGGTCGTCAATCGCCTTCATCTCCAGACAGTCAGTCGTAATAACTCCCTGATAATGAAGTTTTTCGCGCAGAAGCCCGGTCAGCACTTTCTTTGACAGAGTAGCAGGCAAACCGTATTGCTTTTCTATGGCCGGAAAGTAGATATGGGCACTCATGATCACATCCGCTCCGGCTTCAATGCATTGTTTAAAAGGAACAAGTTCAACTTCCTCTAGTCTTGGCAAATCATGGGGAATAACAGGAAGGTCAAGATGAGAATCAATGCCGGTATCTCCATGACCGGGAAAATGCTTCAGTGTCGGTATAATTCCTTCCTCCTGCATACCCTGCATAAAAGCCTGACCCATCTCCGCTACTTCCGCCGGATCTTCTCCAAATGAACGGGTACAGATGACCGGATTCTGCGAATTGTTATTCACATCGACGACCGGGGCGAGATTCCAGTTGATCCCGACGCTCTTCAGTTCATCCGCAGTCCTTTTTGCGATTTCATAAGCATTTTTTACTGAATGTGTGGCACCGATCAACATTGAACCCGGAAATTCTGTCGCTCCTTCCCCGAGCCGTCGCACTGCTCCGTTTTCCTGATCCGTACAGATCAGCAATGGATGTTTATGTCCTGCTTTCTTGGCCTCAGTCTGCAATTCATGCGTCAGATTTCGAATCTGGTCAGGGTGATCCAGATTTCTGGAGAAGAGAATAATATTACCCAGTTTGTCTTCATCAATGAATTTTTTTATTTCAGGCGTCATCTGTTTACCATAAAATCCGAAAACCATCAGTTGTCCGAGATTATGGAGTAAATCCATGATTTGGGCCGTCATTGGGAATCACCTTCTTTTTCGTTATTCGATTGGCCTGTCACTGTCTTCTCTCCCGAAAAATTTTTCCATCCTCCAGCAGTGCCACTTCAGGGGCATGGTAGTCTAATAGAGCAAATAAGGAACGACCTGTTCTCCAAAAGACATGCAGTCCGACTCGCAGCGTTCAAAAAAGTCTCCAAAATCGTTGCCAAGAACCATTTGCTGGATTGTTGCATCTCCGGATAAGAGATTAAACATGCATCGTTTCTGTTTGCTGTCTCTAAAAGCAAAATCAGAAGGATAGGCGGCAGCAATCAGACCGACAAGACGCAGCCCTGCTTCATAAGAATGAAACTGTTTGCTGTCGGTTATATGTATCTGTACACCTCGGCAGAGCTGTCCTTGAAATTTTGAATAGTAAGGAACAAAGCTGGTAGGTCTGGCCATGGTACCATCTAAGTTAAGATCATTGAATTTCTTTGCAAGATCCGAACCGTCGATATAGGGAGCGCCGACCACTTCGAAAGGACGGGTGGTTCCTCGGCCTTCCGATAATTCCGTCCCTTCGATCAGGCACATGCCCGGATAAAGCAAAGCCATATTTTCTCCGGTTGAATTGGGTGAAGGTTGTACCCACAACAGTCCGGTGTCACTGAATAACATCGATCGCTGCCACCCTTTCATAGGAACGACGGTTAAGGCGCAGTCAAGCCCGAACTGATACTTGAAAACCCGCGCAAGTTCGCCGATCGTCAGGCCATGACGATTGGGAATCGGTTGCAGCCCGACAAAGGATAAAAAGGATGTATCCGGAATATTTCCTTCCCTGCTGAGGCCATTAATCGGATTCGGGCGGTCGAGAACAATAACCTCTTTGCCTTCATCCATGCAGGCTTCCATAACCAGACTCAGAGTAGAGATGAATGTGTAATAGCGCACGCCAATGTCCTGCAGATCGACAACGATGCAGTCAATTTCCTCTAGCATCTTCTGACTCGGCTTTCTGGTTTTTCCATAGAGACTGTAAACGGGCAATCGTGTCATTGGATCAATAGATGAATCGACAGCAGAGCCTTCCAGTCCGTCTCCCCGGATTCCATGTTCAGGGCCAAAGAGAACCGTCAGCTGAATATCGGGCTGCCGAAAAAGTAAATCAATCGTTGCATTCATCTTGCTGTCAAGTCCGGTCATATTGGTCAGAAGGCCGATTTTCTTCCCTTTCAGCAGGTCCATTCTTTCCTGAAGCAGCATCTCAATCCCCAACCGGATCACGTTCACGGCCTCCTATTCATTTGATGCAATTTTGAACAACTACGCCGGATTATAAGTCTTCAATTGCAGCTTTAGCTGATCGAGCAGCTGCGTTTTCCGGTGCTCCCACTCATTCACACATTTTGCCATCGATCCATATACCGGTGGAAATTCAGGAAAAATGAAAGGCTGAGTCAGTCGTGAACAGACCGTGCGGCGAATAGCATGACACTTCCAAACTCCGCCGACGAGTACAGTTTCAGGTTCTTGAAAAAATCTCACGATCCCGCTGCGGATCAGCGAAATCAGCTGCTCTGCCGCATCATTCAGAATCTCCCCTGCCAGCCAATCACCCTGATCCGCCTTTCCGGCCACGATTGGGACAAGTCCAGCAATAACATCTTTTGTCGATCGATAAACAACCGGTACAATGTCGGCAATTGCTTGAACATGAAAATAATCTGTCAGGGCTTTTGTCAGCTCCGTTTCTTTTTCACGTCCGTCATAAGCCATTAAAACACGTCGGATTGTCTCCCGACCTATAGCATAACCGCTTCCTTCGTCACCAAAGAGATAGCCCCATCCACCGATCCGGAAAGATTCTCCGCTCTCAGGAACACCGAAAACTATAGAACCGGTACCTGCAATAATCACAAGCCCCGGCCCACCGTCCGTTCCGCTCCACAGAGCGTTCATTGCATCACTTCCAACAGACAAATGCTCGATCCTTACCGGGCACGCAGCACGAAGGCAATCAGCCAATCTCTGTACCAGCGCCGGATGATCAGATCCGGATAAACCGGCAAAACACCCGGCAATCCTTTCCGGTTTCGAAGAAGACAGCAATCTTGAAAACAAAGAGCGAAAATGTTCGGTTACCCGTGTAAAATCCATACCATTCGGATTCGTTCCCGCACCGATCACCCGATTGACGAGCAGACCATTCGCGTTGAATAAGACAGCGTCTGTTTTTGTTCCGCCTCCGTCAATCGCTATGTAGTATCTGTCCATATCCGCACATCTCTTCTTTAGAAATTAATGACGCGTCATTCAGGCCGGGCATCCTTATCAACAGCCCGCCTGATAAATCCCTTTGCATTTTTAAGCCGCTCTAATGCCTCTTTAAGTGGGCATTGAAGCAGTATCATGATAATAGCCGCCTTGACATTTTGATTGGATTTTTGATAATAATTTTGGGCAGTGATAAGATCCACATTGGTCGCTTCCATAATGATCCTTTTCGAGCGTTCAATCAGTTTTTCATTAGTCGGCTGTACATCAACCATCAGATTTTCATAGACCTTCCCGAGACCAATCATTGATGCCGTCGAGATCATATTCAGAACCAGTTTCTGAGCTGTTCCCGCCTTCAAGCGTGTAGATCCTGTCAGTACTTCCGGTCCTGTGTCTACTTCTATTGCCACATCTGCATACCTGCTGACCTGTGAATAACGGTTACAGCTCAGGCTTGCTGTCGCAGCGCCAACCTGCCCGGCATATTTCAACGCACCAATCACATATGGAGTCCTGCCGCTCGCTGCAATGCCCACGACCAGATCTTTCTTTGTCAGAGAAAGACCTGTAAGATCCTGTGCACCCATTTCCTCCTTGTCTTCGGCACCTTCTACCGCTTCAGTGAAAGCCCGTTTCCCACCGGCAATCAAGCCAACAATTCTCTCCGGGGATGCACTGAAGGTCGGCACACATTCCACAGCATCAAGCACACCTAATCTGCCGCTTGTACCGGCGCCCGTATAAATTAACCGTCCACCGGACTGAAAAGTATGGATTGCAAGCTTGATTACCTGCTCAATCTTATCTAATTCCATAGAGACTGCCCGGGGCACATTCTGATCTTCCCGGTTCATGGCTCGCAAAACTTCATGGACGGTCATCATATCCAGATTTGTCGTTTTTTTATTTCGTGCCTCTGTCGTAAGTTTATCCAGCATCATAACCATCCTTTTTGGGCCCTTTATCGACATAAGCGGCCCAATCATCCGGCAAGGCTTTTATATGTTTCCTGCGCACAAGCTCCCTGACCTGAACCCGCTCTTTCAAATGACAAATAATAATTTCATCCTTTTTGCTTGCATCCGTGAACAATTTTCTGATCACGCTTTATTCACATTTTTTGAATAGGTCGCGTAAGCCTTCCACGGACGCGCACCGGCTTTCCTATAGAAATCCACCAATTTCGTCCAGTCAATAACAATATGTTTCAAGCCGCGCTGGCTGAGAATAGCTGTGCCGGCCTGCACAATAGCCAGTCCGTATCCCTTGCCGCGTTCATCCGGATCGATGCCAAGCGGCCCCATACCGCCTAATCCGTCCGAAAACAGCGGGGACCAGTAAACATTCTGAGCAATTTGTTTTGACTGAGGATCGTTTATTCTGCAAAAACCGATAACCTGTTCAGCTTTCTTTAGAATGACAAACTCTCGCCCGTTCCCGCCTCTTTCGAAATACTTGATCGCTTCGTACTCCCATCTCCCAGGGAAGCAGCGTTGGAGAAAATGAACGAGTGCTTCTTTATCTATTCGCGTCTTTAACAGAGAAAAATGGGCTGCCTCAACCTTTGGAATCTCCCGGACTGCCGTTTCCAGCAGTAAATCATACTCAGTTCCCCCGAATTGATACCCCCTGGCCATAAACCAATTTTTCACGTTCTGATAATGATCCGGTATCCCCGGAAAATAGTGCCAGACATCTTTCCCCAGCAAAATTTTTTTCACACCGCTCTTCACCAACACATCTTCGGCCCGTTTCAGGAGAGCTGTACCAATGCCCTTGTGCCTATCGTCAGTTTTTACCAGTAATGCCTGAATCCACCCAATTTCCGGGCTAAGGTTGGCGATCGATTCCATATATTTTTTCGCTATGATAAATCCGACGAGACCGCCCGCGTCATCAATTGCCAGACAGGATCCCGCCTTCAGAACATTGACATCTTCATAGCTGTTCTGAATGAAAAGCTCTTTTCTCATCGGAAATTCATTTCCGATTTCAAGATTCCAGAGCCTGACAATTTGATCCAGACGGACTTGAGTGAATGGTTCATAGTTCATCCGTTTCGTCTCCCAGCAAATTTATTCGGTCCGATAAAAGGCGTATAAGTGCCTAACATCAACTGATCTGCAGTGTCGAGGGCACACAGATTTCAACGGGGTCCCGGTATGTGATAAATTGTTTGGCCGTATGAACCGATAAGATTCATCTCTTCCATTGTCACACCTCCGCCCGGTGATACTTGTTCATGGTTTTAAATGATGCACTTCAGCATACTGAGTCATAAAGAGATTATGAAAGATCCTCCTGATCCGGTTCATATTGATTTGGCGGCTGATATGCACCCGGTTGCTTAATAAAATAAACCCGAGATGGTTATCCGGATCGATCCAGAAAGAGGTGCCGGTAAATCCGGTATGGCCATAACTTCGGTCAGACATGAGATAACCTGCCGGAGAAAAATGGTCATCAACAAGCTGCCAGCCCATCCCCCGATTATAATTAAACTTTTCCGTATAATTTCTTTGACTTGCCCTCAGCGTAGCAGGGGACAGGAAATAGTCCCCTGCATCCGTTCTCCCCTCATTCATGAGCATGCGCACGTAAATTTGTAAATCATGTAAATTTGAAAATAAACCGGCGTGTCCGGAAACACCCCCCATATAACGGGTATTCTCATCATGAACCGTTCCCCACTGATATTTCTTTTCATCAGGCAGCCATTCAGTTGCAGCGAGGGAATGCAGATCCGCATCAGGGTTGAAACCAGTGCTTTCCATACCCAGCGGCCGATAAATGTTTTCCTGAGCAAAAAGATTCAAGGGCTGATGCGTCAGACTTTCAACCAGGAAGCCAAGCAGGATGAAGTTCAGGTCACTGTATACCACCTTTTCGTCCGGTTTGCTGTCAATCGAGAGAATATAGTCCAGAATCTGTTCTTTCGACCACTGATATTTATAGAACGGAACAGATGGCGGAAAACCGCTTGTGTGGGTTAATAAATTTTTCAGTGTAAGTTCACCATTGACCTCGTTTCGAAAAAAAAGATGAACCGGATCGTCGATATCGAGTCTCCCCTGCTCCAGCAACAAAAAGATACTTGGCAGAGTGGCACATACCTTCGTTAAAGAAGCCAGATCAAATAATGTATCAAGCGTCATGGGTATCTTTTTATCCTTATGTGCATAGCCCACAGCGTTCTCAACAAGTGTCTCTTTCTCGTTGATCACGGCATATACAGCACCGGGAATCTGATTGATTTTAACCATTTTTTTAAAAAAATGATCCAGAGTAGCAAAATTCATGGACATGTCTCACACCTACTTAACTCGAAAACTTTTTTTAATCGCATTTAATGAACGATTGAGATATTTCAACGAGGTATCGTACTGATGCCCGGCAACAGTGAGATAGATGATATCAACAAGATTAAGCTGCACAATCCGTGATGAAGTTGCCGCGCTCCGCACATCCGATTCTGCAGAGACTGTACCGATGTGAACATCGACAAGCTGACTTAGCGTGCTATTCCCGTAACGTGTGATTCCTATGGTCTTGGCACCTGACTGTTTAGCTGCCTTTATACATTCGACAGTCTGAAGTGTCTCTCCGGAATTTGAGAAAGCGACTGCCACATCATCACTTGTTAGTGTGACAGCCGAAGTCAATTGTAAATGGTTGTCCGCGTATGCCGTACTGGCCTTATTAATGCGCATAAATTTAACCTGAGCATCTTGTGCCACAAGCTGCGAGGCCCCCGAACCGTAAAAATCGATCCGCTGCGCTTTCTCAATTAAATCAATAGCGCTCTGTAATTTTGACATGTCGAGTACCTTCAGTGTTTCATTAATTGAAAAAATGGTGTTGTTCGATACTGAAGCAGCAACCGTCCTGACATCACTGTCCGGATTGATTTCTTTATACTCATCCCCATTCATTGATGAACCTTGCAAATCACCTGCCACGCATAATTTTAATTCCTGATAGCCCTTCAGACGAAGTGTTTTGCACAATCGAATAATTGCGGATTGACTTGATCCGCTCGCCTCCGCAAGTTCACTCACCGTCATTTGAACCATCTGCTCCGGAAAATCCAAAGTGAATCTAGCCGCTTTTTGCTCTGAAGGATTCAGAGCCGGGAATGATTCTTTTAACATCGAAAGTCCACCGCTTAGCATGTCATCACCCATCCGATTGATTTATTATGTCTTGCAATCCTGATTAATGCTTAGAAATTAACGCTCTTTTTCAATAGCAACTGCGGCCACGTCACGAATCTTTGGAAAAAAGCAGGCACTGTCTCCATAATCAGCCAGCTGAGGCCGTTTTTCCCTGCAAATCTGCTCACTGAACGGACAGCGATCTGCAAAAAGGCATCCGGCCACTTCTTCACTATTTTGACGGAATTCCGAAGTCAGAACAAACCGATCCTTCCCCGGTTTTTCGATACCATTGAGAATAGGCATGGCACTTAGCAACGCCTGGGTATAAGGATGATGCGGCTTCCGTATGATCTGTTCCGTTTCCCCTTTCTCAACAATCATACCTTTATATACGACATAAAGCTTGGTATTGTTGCCAAGATATCGGACCGAGGCTATATCATGCGTAATAAATAATATAGAAATGTTGAATTTATCCCGCAAATCGCGCAGTAATTTCAAAACACCAAGTCTCAGTGAGACATCAATCATCGAAACGACTTCATCAGCAATTAGAACTTCCGGTTCCACGGTTAGCGCTCGAGCGATAATCACTCTTTGTCTCTGCCCCCCGGACAGCATGTGTGGATATTTAAAAAGGATTGTGGACGGATCCAGTCCTACCAAATTAAGCAGCTCCTCCATACGCTGCCGGACCCAATCAGATTTCTCCTTTTTCTGCTTTACCATTTTTTTCAGAGTCGCGTACATCATCTGATAAATCGTATGTGTTGGATTCAATGCCTGATAAGGATCCTGATGAATTAATTGTATCTTTTGCAGCGCATGCATACGTTCCCTGCGTTTCATCCGGGAGATATCCCTGCCATTAATAAGGATTGTCCCTTTTGTCGGCACTTCCAGTCCGCATAGCATTCTTCCAATGGTTGTTTTGCCACAGCCTGATTCCCCAATCAGAGATATGGCCCCGCCATCCGGAATTGAAAAGCTGACATTCCGAACAGCATGGATCGTCTTGCGGTCAGAGAATTTTGCCTTGATATGAAAAGTTTTTTCAAGATTTTTAATTTCTATCATCGACACCCACCCTGAAACACGCAACTTTATGCTCCCGGCCGATCTGAGCCAGTTCCGGTCTGCTTTTCAGACACCCTTCCGCCCTGATCGGGCAGCGGTCATAAAATAAACAACCGGGTTGCTGATATGTTTTATAATCCGGGGATGAACCCTTCAGAGGTTCAGCAGAGTCAATATTCCCCGAGATTCTGGGAATCGCACGAATCAGACCTCTTGTATACGGATGTTCGGGATCGGAAAGAATTTTACTGGTCCTTCCCTCCTCGACAATCTCCCCGGCATAAAAAATTTCGATTCGTTCGGAAAGATCGGCAACAACTCCGATATCGTGCGAAACTAGTGCAATCGTCAAGTGCTTTTCTTTCTGAAGTTCACGTATGATTTCCAGCACCGATGCCTGTGAAAGCATATCCAGCGCCGTAGTTGCTTCATCAAGAAAGACAACATCCGCATTCAGGACAAGTGCAAACATAATGCCAACACGCTGCCTCATACCGCCGGAAAGTTCATGCTGATAAGAGGCTAGCACCCGGTCGGCATCAAGCCCGAGCCGGGTCAGCAACTGTTTGGCGTGCCTGATCAGGCCTCGCAGATCTTTAATATCATGGGACCGGCCCAGATCCAGTATCTGCTGTCCGACGCGCCGAAGCGGGTTAAGCGAATTCTGCGCTGCCTGAAAAACGAAGCCGATTTCTTTTCCGCGTATTTTTCTCTGCTGTTCACGGCTCATCTTCAACAGGTCGCCTTGCCCGTTAAGTATCACCGATCCGCTTTCAATGTTTCCCGGTTTTGTTACTGCATTCATAATCGCCATAATCAGAGTTGATTTCCCCGATCCGGATTCACCGATGATTCCTGTAATACTGCCCTTTGGCAAATCCAAATCCACATTTCTGACTGCGGGAATCCGCCCCGTAGGTGTCGCATAGACAACATTGATATTCCGGACACGGATAGCAATCCTTTCATCCGTCTCTATTTCCGCATTTGCAGCAGAATGATTAACCATTTTACACATCCTCCCTTAAACGGGGATTGAAGATTTCGTCAATCGCATCCAAAAACAGAACAATACCCAGCGTAAGAATCAGCAATGCCAGGAGAGGGGATAACAGATATGGCAGAGCAGTCGGACTGGACATTGCTCCGGCAGAGAAAACAGCCATATTGAGCATGACCCCCCAATTATTTACATGGAAAGGAACGACGCCTAGAAAGAACAGGCCAACCTCGGCATAAATACAGCCGGTGATTGAAGTGAGCAGATTCATTCCAATGTATGAGCTGACATTTGGAAGAATTTCCCGAAACAGAATGTAGAATGGCGACAACCCAAGACCTTTCGCTGCCTCAACGAAGCCACGTTCTCGCAGAGAAAGAGTCTGTGAGCGGACAGCCCTCGCCATGCCGCCCCAACCCGTAATCCCTAAAACAAAGCCCATGGCAAGCGGTTGCCCGAAATTCCATACAGTTGACAGTACCACGAGCAATGGAAACGACGGGACCGTCAGGAAAAGATCGGTCACTCGCATAATGATCGAGTCTGACCAGCCTACAAAATATCCGGCAATAAGACCCAGAACTGTACCAAAAATAACTGTAAAAAGTGCACCAAGTGCTGCGGCAAGGAGCACATATCTTGCTCCGGTAATAATCAGAGCTAAATTGCTGGTTCCCTCAAAATCTGTTCCCAGGAGGTATTTCCAGCTTATTGGTGCATAGATGGCATTTGAATCAATCGGAAGTTCTTTAGGATACAAATTCGGGCCAATGATAGCCATCAGTGTAAAAAACAAGATGATAATGAAACCGGCAAAACGGCTTTTTTTCCTGATTATAGCCTTCCAGGCTGTTTTCAAAAATGACTGTTTGCTTTGCGCTGCAGTCTTGTATAGTTTGGGAGATTGAATTGAACGCTCTGCATTCACCTTTAAATTACCTCCTTATGCGGGGATCAACCATAGAATAGAGAAAATCGGTAACAATATTCGATATAATTACTGCAATCGTAATCAACAGGAATGCCCCGCTCATCAACGGGTAGTCTCTGGCGTCTATGGACTTGAGCAATAAATTACCCAGCCCAGGATAATCAAATATATTTTCAATAAAAACGGATCCACCAAACATAAAACCAATCGACAGTGTAAATAGAGTGAACAGTGGAAGAATTGCATTATGTGCAATATATCTAACCCTTGTTGCGGCCTTCAATCCCCTGATTTCGGAAGCTAAGATAAAATCATCACCCAGAACCGTAATCACACTTGACTTCATCGTCAGAAGCCAGCCTCCATAACTGGAAAGAGCATAGGTCGCAACCGGCAGAACAGCATGGCTGATAAGCGATGAAACAAAGGGTAAATTAAATCCTGCAGCTATTGAAGAATCATAGGGCGCTCCAAAAGGTAAAATAGGCCAAAGTGTTGTAAATACGTAGGCCAATAGCAGCCCCATAACAAATTGTGGAACACCATGAAGCAGTGAACCGGATATAGTAAGCGTAGTGCCCATCGGTGACGAACGTTTAATCGCCGCAATAACTCCCGCCAACACCCCTATTAAGAAACTTGCTACCAAACCTGTAAACACAAGAATCAAAGTCCAGGGAGCAGCGTTCAGGATTATATGCGACACACTGACCCCTTCATATGAAACCGACTGCCCAAGGTTTAAGCGCAAAAGGTTCGCAATATAAGTCATGTACTGTGAGGCAAGTGAAGAGTGCGGGATAAATCCGTACATCACACGTACTTGATTTTGAGCCTGAACAGGCGTCATGCCCTGCATGATCAACTGGTTATACTGAGCATCTACCGGATTTCCAGGCATCATTCGAACCAGAAAGAAGGTCAATGAAGCCACAACCAGAACCATTATGATCCCAGAAAAAATCCGCCATATAAGGCGGATTGAAAAATCTTTCATAAAAATTTGCATCCTCCTTCTAACTGACTTCTTTTTGTTTTATTGCATTCATCTCTGTCCTTCTTTACTTTCATTTTGAAGATTTCGGATTGACATAGCCAAGAGACATCCAGACGCCTGGTTGGTTATTCATTAAACCCATATCGTGTACAGGGAAATTGGTAAATCTGCTCGTATTGACAAACTGAATATTTACATAATCCCAAAGTTCAATAACAGGAACATATTCATTTGTCGTCAATGCCAGCTTCTGAACATTCGACCGTTGTTGACTCACTGGCAATGTATTCAGCTCATTCGTCAATTCTCCGGGATTAACCGTTTCTCCTGTTGCTAGTTTCAGAGTTTCAGGAAGGCCAATCCAGTTTCCTTGTGTCTTATCCTTCTGTGTATAATGAACCAGTTTGCCACCGACCACATTGTATCCGTCAGGCAAACCATAAATTCTTCCAAACGCTGTGTACATGCTTGCTCCTAAAGAATCCAGCCAGAAACCAACTGCATACTTTTGTGCTGCAAGATCAGCCTGATACTGAGCAAAACTGCTCACAATATTTGGATTGGCATCAATACCAAAATTCGTTAGCTCAGTCGAAATGACTTTTGCGCCCTGAATCCAGTCGCTGAATCCATCGACAGCGTAGATATTCATGGTCCACGGTTTCCCGTCAGGCATTATCCATTTACCATTTGTCTTTTTGAAACCCTCCTTTTTCAGGATGGACGTAGCTTTACTGATATTCAGATTGTAAGGATCCATTTTAGACTGTGTGGAAGGGTCGATCCAATTTTTAGCCACACTGTCGATCATTCCGTCTGTATATTTTGCTGGAGTCCCGACAACCGGCTCAGCAATTTTTTGAACGGCGTTTCGATCAATAACATAAGCTAGAGCTTTGCGAACATTTGTATTTCCATAAGGATAAAAATTTTGATCAAATGCCAGAGATGCGGCAACATAGCTTGGTGAAACCACTTTCTGATTGTTTTTTACTCTGATAATGTTATTCAGGACATTTTGTGGCATAGCTGTAAATGGTGCCGCATCCAGTTGTCCGGAAGTCAGATAATTCCAGATCTGCTGGTTCCCTGTATAATTTCTGAGTGATACACTGTCCACCTTCACTTTACTGTTCGCGTAAAAATATTTGTTTTTCACCAGATATGCTTCGCCGGGGTTAAGCCGTTGTAAAACGAATGGTCCGGCTGAGATATCGGTCTGCGGCGCGAATTGCGTGATCTTCTTGCCCAGTGCTGTCAACTCGCCCTGTGCTTTTGTGGCCAAAGCAGCTTTCGTCTTATCTGTGCCGGAATACTGAGACTGCTGGATGATTGTCCAGATATTTTTTGGAAGCTGCCCGCTGTATTGAAAATCCGGCACAACGGTCTGTTGGAGCAAATCATGCAGGAACAGATTGTACTTTGAACCAGGTAGCTGACTCAATTCAACTTTTTTCTGAGAAAGAACTTTGACAGAACCGAGAGAAAATGATTGCGCGGTGCCCTGAGTAAAAGCCACTGCCATGGATGTTTTAACATCGTTTGCAGTAACTGGTTTGCCGTTCGACCACTTTGCGTTTGGTTGTAGTTCTATTGTTGCAGTAGTTCCATTGGCATTTGTGCTCCATTTTTGTGCCAGCCCAGGATAAAACTTATTCAGATTAGTCGCTGAATCGGCTGACCAAGCCAGCTGCATTTTATCAAAACTTGTAAAAGAATTACCTGTAGCATTAAAAGGATTTTTAGGTGCTCCGGGAGAAATAGGATGATAATAATAAACAGTAGTAAACTGGGTACCCGTGTTACTGCTTGAAGAAGTATTACCACAAGCCGTCACAGACAATGCTAAAACTGCGCCCATCATAAAAAAAGAAAGCCGTTTCATTACCTTCAATACAAATTCCTCCTCCTTTTTCTTACCATATCGGTTCTGCAAATTTACGAAATACAAATAAAACACCACCTCCTTCAAGAATCTGTTAAGCAAAGCTTTTTTTCTGACCATTTTTAGCAACAGAAAAATATAATATTTTTTACCGTACAAATATAATAAATCTAAAATATTATTTCACTTAATGTCTATATGGTAGTTTCACTGTTCATGATTGTCTATACTTTTGTTAAGAAATCTTACATGAATTTTTATAGAATATTTAAAAATAATGAATAATTCAGAAGTAAAGGTTACATTTGCGCAAAAAAAGCATTATAGATCCGTATGGACCCATAATGCTTATTTAACTTTCTTGGACATTCTTTATCTTTACTGGTTTTTATTTTTTCAGGGCCAAACACTCGAACATAAACTTGTCTTCAATTTCACAGGTCACAACAGTCATTTTTAGTGACACAAAAGAGGAACAAAAAGGTTGTGCTCAGCACTTTACATGTGTAACACGATTCTTTTCTCTGATCATCTAATTAAACCAAGGGACTGTTGTTCCAATGTTTACAGCCTGACAATGATGTCTCCGGGTTCTTGCACGGAAAAGACTGTCCGATTCCCGGAAACTTCAAAGGAAACGCTTGTCTCTCCTGCTATAATTGCTGAAGGCTCCACGTTGTTCAGAATAAACTTAAATGATGTGTATCCTTTGCCATAACCGGCATGCTTTTTTTCTCCCTTTATTCTGATCCGTTTTGCCGGTTCATCTGCCTGGACATCAAATGCATAAAGATTGTAAGCGCCCTTCCGATAATCGAAACTCTCACCGTCATCCTGGTAGTGAACATAGCTGCCGATCTTCCCTTTTTCAGGCAAGTAGATGTCTAAGGTCAGCTGTTTTACAGGATTCTCACCGACATAGTTCTGTACCGGATAAAGCGGGACAATGCTGCCGGCTTTAATATAAATCGGGCAAATGTCGAGCGGTGCCTCCTTGATCGTGTACTGCCCGCCTTCAAATGTTTGTTTTGTCCAGTAATCAATCCAGGCATCTCCTTCAGGCAGATAGACCATGCGCGCTTTGTCTCCCTGTTCAACGATCGGCGCGACAAGTATATTTTCCCCGCACAAAAATTCATCATTAATTTCATAAGTTTTATCATCATTCTGGTAATGGAGTAAAAGCAGCCGGATCACCGGCAACCCGTTGGACTCTTCTTCATGCATGATATCGTAGAGATATGGAAGCAGCTTGTATCTCAGTTTGATATATTTTCTGTTGATTGCTTCTGTTTCTTTATCAAATGCCCAAGGCTCCTGATCCCTTGTGAAGATACTGGAATGGTTTCTGAACAATGGGGTGAATGCACCAACCTGAACCCAGCGCGACAGCAGTTCCGCAGTGCAATCGAAACCGAATCCGCCGACATCGGTGCCACAGAAAGTCACACCACTCAGCCCAAGGTTCATCAGCATCGGCAAAGACATTCTCAAGTGTTCCCATAGACTCTGATTATCTCCTGTCCAGACAGTAGAATATTTCTGAGTCCCGGCATAGCAGGCCCGCGTTATGACAAACGGACGCTTGCCGGTAGCCTGTTTAATGCCTTCATAAGTAGCCTTTGACATATAATGTCCGTATACATTATGCATCTCGCGATGATCGGCAGGCACGCCGTCATTATTGAACGCAACATCATCCGGAAGCGGTCCGTTAAAACTGGCCGGTTCATTCATATCATTCCAGATACCCGCCACCCCTGTATCTGTCATGATTTTCTGATTAGCCGCCCACCACTTTCTGACCTCACCATTTGGAAAATCCGGATAAAGCGAGTCGCCCGGCCAGACGCGATTTACATAGGGAACGCCGTCTTTTTCGGTCGCAAAATAGCGGTTTTTGAGACCCTGATCATAAATCGGATAACCTCTGTCTTTTTTCACGCCGGGATCAATGATTGTGACCACTTTGTATCCTTGATCCTTCAGTTCTTTTAAAGTTTTTTTCGGATCCGGAAACTTCTTCTTATCCCAGGTAAAAACCCGATAACCATCCATATAGTCAATGTCCAGATAAAGCACATCGCAGGGGATATCCTTCTCCCTGAAGGCAGCGGCAATTTCGTGCAGCCTTTCCTCAGGCGTGTAAGACCATCTGCACTGCTGATAGCCAAGTGTCCATAATTGCGGCAGCGGTGTGGTCCCGGTCAGATACGTATAACCATTTACCACCTCTTTGACCGCCGGACCATAAATAAAATAATAATTGAGATTTCCGTCAACAGCGCCGAAAGAATAATAGTTACTGTTCTCTTTACCAAGATCGAAGACGGATTCAAATGTATTATCAAAGAACAAACCGAAAGCCTGTTTCTTTTTCAGAGTAATAAAAAAGGGAATCGATTTATACATCGCTTCGAAGCTCTCAACGTGCGGATCGGGGTTATCTGTATTCCACATTTTATAATGATAGCCCTTTTTGTTCAGATGTCCGGTTTTGTCCCCCAGGCCATAAAAGAACAGCTCTTCGTCCATCTTTTTTAAAACCCGGACTTTCAGCCTGTTTTTTTCCAATTCCAGTTTGTGCCCTTCTTCGGCGGCTACATCCAGACCTTCGCCGGATCCTCTCCGTACAAATGGCTCGGCACTGCCTCTGTAATCCGCGCAAAGCAGATTTCCCGCTGCATCATAAATATCAACGAAGAACTCATCGGAAACAGCGATCTTCAGCTTTTCAGTTTTTACCACAATTTTCCCGTCCACACGGTCAACAGAAACAGCTCCCGGGTCAACTCTTAAATTTTCAACTGCCTTTGAAACGCGGCGTTCAGAAGCAATTGAGGCAAAAAAGTTAATGATTGAAGGTGTGACTATTTCAATGCTGGCATTTCTCCGCTCAAATTCAATAATAATTTTGTTCGCCTGCCGGTTATAACCTCTGATCTCACCAAACATTAGACTTACCACCTTTTTCATAACGTTCTCCGCACGGGTAATTGCTGCGCAGATAAGCGAAAGCTCATCTGCGCAGCAACCGGTCTGAAAATATACAGCGTTTTCATTATTGATCAAAACCAACTTATCACAAGCTGAATAAAATAACAACAGTTTAAAAACAGTCAGTAAGCGGCTAAAACTAATGCCCCTTCTCTGGCATATTCAACCGCAGGCATTATTCTGTTCCCAATATTCAGGAGAAAGATTTCCTATAATTACAGAAAAAAAGCAGCCATTCAGCTGCTTTATAATTGCCACATTATTGGTATTGGCACTCATTTTTCACTGCTGCGCCATTTCTTTTCTTGACTGAAGTTTATCTCCCTTAATGAATAAAAGCAAAACAATCAGCAAATACCCACACCAGATCGCGCTCTGGAGATAAGTCGGATGATCTGAGTAGCCGAACAATGCATGCAGTATACTACCAAGAACACCCTGCTGGCTCAGAACACTGCTCAAATCATACATGTACCCGGTTTCCGGAAGTACACCCACATCTGTCAGTTCGTGAACAGCATTTCCCAGCAACCCGGCCGCTACGACAATCAGCAGGCAGCCCATAATCCGGAAGAAGTAGGACAAATTGATGCGGTACGTTCCTTTGTAGATGCCATAACCGATCAGCACTGAAAGGCCAAGCCCTGCTGCAGCTCCAGACATGACCGAATAACCATTTGCTTTCTGATCACTAAGTATGGCGAGAATGAACATGGCTAGCTCAGCACCCTCACGGATCACTGTAATAAACGTCAGAAACACAAGCTGGAACATGCTGCCTTTTTGCAGCACATCAGTAATTTTCTCTCTAATGCTCCCATTCAGGTTTCTGCTGTTTTTCTTCATCCAGAACGTCATGTACGTCAGAATCGTGACCGCTAAAATGAAAATGACTGTCTCAAAATAAGCCTGATAGGCCCAGCCGCCAGTTCCGTTGACATGATAGATGATTGCTGCAAATCCCGAGGAAACAAGTGCAGCCAGGACAACTCCGGCCCAAATATATAGATATTTTTTCTTTTCTTGGATCTTATTTAAGTAGGCAAAAATGATGCCAACAATCAAAGAAATTTCCAATCCTTCCCTTAAAGCAACGAGAAAACCGGCATACATGATTTTCATCCTTTCGTTATATAGAAATGATAATCATTATCAGTTATATTATCATGTTATATAGACGGGCGCAATACTTAACGCGCCATCAAGATCATTGCCGGACCATCCGCGTGCTTTCTTGGAAATGATAAAGAAAACTTACCGATTGGCAAGCCTTTAGGCGATGCCAGAGGCCTAGTTACACTTACACTTTAATCCTTGAAATTTTTATACTTTCTTAAAGTGTAAAGAAAACTTGCCAAAGCTAAGCCTCTGGCGCGGGCTGAGCCTTAGTTGCGCTTATACTATAATTCGCTAAAATTTTATACTTTCTTTTATAGCTTTCTTTTATAGTACAAAAAATCGGAAGAAACTCCCGATTTCTCTCCATTAATCCTCTTTTTCTAGTGCTCACAGCTTATGTTATTTCCGGCATCAAGCCGCTCTTAGCCGTCACGTCTAAAAGCATCATTAAAACTTGTTATTCTTCCAATCTTTTGCGCCGGACTTCGCCATTCTCGCAGCTGAACAATGTCGGGTGTTCATCAATGATTGTCTGTAGATGAACCGGTCGGCCCCAAAGCTGGACCAGATAGGTCAGCACGCCTTCCATATCACGGACATCCAGTTCAATGCCTTCATACCTGTGCTTGAGGAGCAGTTCTCCATTGCCCCGGTAGTCTCCATCCTCCACAACAATATATGGAAAACCTCCGTTGACCCGCATCGAGACAAGCTGATCCCGCACGTTTTTCCAGTCCTTATCTGTAATCGTATAATTTTCCCCTTTTTTCTCAAACAGAAAAAGATCTTCGTGCTGAACCAGATCTTTGCTCAGATAATTTCGGATAAATGACTGGTCGGATTCAAGTTCACGGACTTCAAACATTTTTTCACGGCCTGATCCTTCCTTTATGCCCATTTTAATCATCTCTTCGCTCGGATGATTATACTTTTCTTCAATGTCTTCATAAATTTTGAGACCGAGGTAATACGGATTAATGTTCTGATGCGAAGGCTGAACCACCTGGGCATTTAGTTTTGCAAATTCGACAGCCTCACCAGATGTCAGATCCAGTTCACGCATAATCCTGGCATGCCAGAATGAAGCCCATCCTTCATTCATTATTTTTGTTTCAAGTTGCGGCCAAAAATAAAGCATCTCTTCCCTGAGCATGGTTAATATATCACGCTGCCAGTTTTCCAGTTTCCTACTGTATTCTTCGATAAAAAACAACAAGTCCTTCTCCGGCCTTTTAGGAAATTTCTCTTTAATTTCCTCCTGCCGGGTCTCGGCTTTTTCATCAAGATTCAGGAGATCCTGATAGGCAGATAATGGCCGCTTTTTCTTTTTTACCGGTTTTCCCGGCTTATTATCAAGCCAGTCACCCTTCCGTATAATGCGCGGATCCACATGTTCCTGAATGGCCAGAACGGCATCGATAAACTTCTCTACTTTTTTTCTTCCATGCTGCTCTTCATACTGGTGAATCCGTTCGGCTGTCGCACTCATGCTTTCAACCATATCCCGGCGTGTGTTGACGAATCGGACATTATTTTTGAAAAAATCGCAATGAGCCAGCACGTGGGCTACAATCATTTTATTCTGAATTAAGCTATTCGTATTCAGCAGGAATGCATAACAGGGATCCGAATTAATAACAAGCTCATAGATTTTACTCAAGCCCAGATCATACTGCATCTTCATTTTGTAAAACTGTTTGCCGAAACTCCAGTGGGAGAAGCGGGTCGGCATTCCGTAAGCTCCGAAAGTATAAATGATTTCTGCCGGACAGATTTCATAGCGCATGGGGTAAAAGTCAAGGCCGAAACCTTCTGCTATTTCGGTAATTTCATCAATTGATCTTTCCAGTGCTTTGAGCTCCTCGTTTTTCATTAGCGCCCAGCATCCTTTCCAAACCGATTTCTTCTCAGCAGCTGTTTTCTTTTTATCTTATGAAGCTGCCCTGCATATTAAAACCGTCAGTGGCATACGGCATGTGTTAAAGAAAAAGCTTGAGTAACCTTAAATAATAAGATCACTCAAGCCTCCATCTCTATATTAAATGTTTATCCCGTTATTTCTTTCTTCCATCAGCCAGCTTTATAACGAGGTGTCCGATCAGATTGCCTATTTTAATTTTTTCATTTTCTGAAAGGGTAAATTGATCCGAGTAGGCAAGCCGCTCATAGTATCCGGTCAGTTCTGACAGATCATTTCCGAGAAACTGATGATCCACTATTTCAGAAAATTCACGCAGTGTCTGTGTTTTCCTGCGGTGCAAGCCGTTTAGCCCTAAAAGACGGAACAAATTGGCGTAGGCATTCATGAACGATTTTTTATCTTTTACAACCATTTTGGCCTGCTTTTTTGCATAAAGTGCAGTCAGCCATCTGATCCGTGTCAGAAATACCAGAATGGCAGCCATTGCAAGCACAATACAGACAATCATGGGAAAAAATTTCCAGCCCGGTTTTTCCGGGCCATTCCTATGCGACATCCTTCTCACGTCACCGGTCTTTGTTTTGACCTGCTGCTGGTTCGCCCTTGTTGCGTTATTACTCTGGGGGGGCTTTGCCTGTGACTGCTGTTGACGCTGCTGATTCTGTCCCCCACCGGTGGATGCGTTTTGTCCCGCATTTTTGTTTGTACTGATCGATGCAGCCTTTCCGTTTCCCTGCGCCGCACTTGCAAACTGGCCTGGATCCGTAAAGGTCGGTGTCGGGTCGAAGCTTACCCATCCGCTGCCCGGAAAATAAACTTCGACCCATGAATGCGCGTCAGCGTTTCTGATTTCATAAACGGACCGTAACACTCTTTTACCGCCTACTCTGTCCTCGGACTCTCCCATATAAGTACCACTTGAAAATCCCTTCACCCAGCGGGCGGGAATGCCTTCAGACCTCAGTAGGACAACCATGGACGTTGAAAAGTTATCGCAGTAGCCGACATGAGAATCAAACAGGAACTGATCCACATAGTCCTGATTCTTGGCGGGACGCGGCACTCGGTTGGTCGAATAGCTAAATCTGGAAGACTTCAAATATCTGACCACCGCCATCACCTGGTCATATCTATTGCCTTGACCTGCCATGATATGACCAGCAAGTGTGCGCACACGATTTGGAAGCTCTTTCGGCAGCTGCAGATCCAGATTGCGGATTTGAATCGGGTCATTTCCCGATGTGACCTTCCGCAGAGCCGAAACCTGGAAAGTCGGTTCAAAATAGCTGATTTGCTCGGATTTTGCCGGCTGCTCTTTCTTTGTCAGCACTTGTCCGGCTTCCTGATTCAGACTCAGCTTCCCCCCCGGGACGCTTATCGCCGTCAGTTGCCCCACATAAGGTAAAATCGGAGGACTCGCCTTGAAAAAAGAAACTGACGCTGTTTCCTCTGTTACTTTTGTGCTGCCTTCATACAAGGTAAGAGCACTTTCGCTTGAAGGTTGTGTCAGTGGAATAGTGTTGGTGCCGCCGGATGCCCAGCCTTTTCCAGTATAAGTATCTTTTGAAGCAACGCGCCAATAGCTTGATCCGCCACTCACATGTGCGGTGAACAAGACCGTTGCGTCCATTCCTATAGAGCCGCCAAGATTCGAGTCATCCGAATCATAGCCAATCCGCTGGCCGGCGGAAAAAAATGAACCGCCCGCATTAAAACCTTGTAATCCCTTGTTTTGCAGAAATGCAATCGGGCTGGGCCACTGCGGCCCGGGCTTAGGGCCGGAGAAACCTAGAAACAATAACAGGGCGGCAAGGACAACGATAGAAGTCCAATATCCGAAAGATTGTCCTCTTTGATTTGTCGGCGTGTTGCCCCGCATCTCAATAAATCTCTGGATACCCAGTATCAGCAATCCTGTCAAAATCACGATGACAATCGATGGCCCTGTTTTATAAAATGTAAATGTGTCAACAAGGCTAAGACTGGCGACTGCAAGGAAAAAAAGCAGATAAAAGCGGCCTGTTTTCAGCCAGTGCCACAGCGTAAAACAAATCAGCCATAGCAGCACAAAAAAAAGAAAGGCACTGAATAAATCAGATAGTTTCCCGAGATCCCCCCGCCAAACCAGCAGCGCGTTTCTATAAATCTCACCTGTCGCAGAGAGAATCCAGCTGCGGCTGAATATCGGCTCATTTCTGTAAAAATAAAAATGAATACCGTTGCTGATCAGCATGACACCCGCCAGCGCGTTGAGCCATCCGGGCACACGAAAATAAAACAGCAGCATGGGAACTATAATGAACAAAAGAAGCAGCAGGTGATTATTTAGAATGGTCAGCACAAGCACAGGTTTGACGCATTCCCATAACATAAAAACAGCCAGACAGAAGATGGCTGCACGGAGCCATTTATTTGAAATACTCTGCATATTAGTTCCCCGCCTTCAGAATCTGCCTGAAGTCGTCACCGGCAACAAGATAAAGTGAAAAGAAAGGCGAAAGGTAATGAGCCATGCCCTCTTTTTCCGGATCATCAGTCACATAGAAAAGGGTTTGAACCTGACGGGAGGAGCGTGCGCCCGTGGTCAGCTGTTCAAAAATTTTGGAATCGGTACTTACGGCAAAAGCCGTTGTTTTCTTACGGATTGAGATTGGGAAATCACTGCTTTTCAATGCATCCTCTTTTGTCAGTTCAGCGAGAATCCGATAAGCTTCCGTCAGTTCTTTTAAATTTTTTCGGTGAAGAATCAATGCTTTTTTCGTACGGCTGCAAGTCAGCTGAACTGTATAATCTTTTTGAAGGAGGGTTTTGACAAGGGATGCCGTATAAGAAATGCTCCGCTCAAAGATGTTCTGTGAACAAGCTTCATCTGAAATATAAACAACGGAAGCCCGAGGCTCTCCTTCAGGTTCGTATTGTTTTGTCACTAATTGATTGATTTTAGCTGTCGATTTCCAGTCAAGCCAAGACAGCCTGTCGCTCGGCTGATAAGCTCGGACACCGTTGAATTGAGAAAGATCGGCGTCATTTGCCGAAAAGCGGAAAGTATTATTGCCTGCCTGACCCTCTGAAAGATTGATGGGCTGCATTTTGGGATAGACGAGAATGTCACTGCTGCACGGCAAATTAACTGTTTTCCGGTAAAAGCCAAATGGATCTTCTATTTTTAATTTGATGGAAGAGAGAGCATATTTCCCCCGCTTCATGTCTGCAATAGAACAGGAAAAAGAGGCTTTTCGCCCCAGCCAGACAGATAGGCCGGAAGATGAAGCATGGAATACAGCACCTTCTCCATACTCTGTATCTTCACGGGCTGTGACTAGGAAAAAAGGAATGAGTAATCTTTTTTTTAAAATAAGCTGTGTCCGCAGCGTATCCCCTGCAAATATTTGCCCATTTTCAACTACCCTCGATGCTTCGATCCATCGAAGCGGATAGACTGCCAAAAAGATTATGTAGAGCATCACAGGAAGAAACGCATAAAAGATAAACCAACTGACAAAGCCGCCCTGGACCATCGCAAAATAAAACATCAACCCAAAGACCGCTATTACAATCCCTAGCCTGAGTATGCTGCGTCGTTGATAGCGAAACAATGAAGAAATGTGACTCATTTGATCATTTCACTCGAAAGGATGGGGACATCAATCTGTTCAATGAGCTCCCGGATCACCGATTGTGCAGTAAATTCCGAATTAGCCGTACTTTGTCTCATTACGATTCGATGTGCGAGCACAAATGGCGCAACGGCTTTAACATCATCGGGGGTGACGTAATCCCGTTGATCAATGAAAGCATAGGCACGCGAGGCTTTCAATAAATCAAGCGCCCCCCTCGGGCTCACACCTAGATAGATCATTGGCTGCTTCCTTGTCGCAACGACAATATCGAGCAAATAATTTTTTACACTGTCTGATGCATAAACGTGTGCCACCAGTTGACGAAGCTCAAGTATATCGGAAGTAGTCAGTACAGGTTTGACACCAGCCAGTTGATTTTCACCCGACATCCTGTCCAGAATCGCAAGCTCATTTTCCCTGCTGGGATAGCCCATCGACAATTTCAACAGGAATCGGTCCAGCTGTGCCTCCGGGAGCGAATAAGTCCCCTCGTACTCGATCGGATTCTGAGTCGCCATGACGAAAAATAATTCAGGCAGAGACCGCGTCACCCCATCCACTGTAACCCGCCGCTCTGCCATACCCTCGAGCAGTGCAGACTGTGTTTTCGGCGAAGTCCGGTTAATCTCATCGGCAAGTATCACATTACCCATCAGCGGGCCCGGCCTGAATTCAAATTCTCCGCTTTTCTGATTGAAAATGGACAGTCCCGTAATATCCGAAGGAAGTAGATCCGGTGTAAATTGAATGCGTTTAAAATCAGCGCCTATTGATTGAGCGATTGCGCGGACAAGTACCGTCTTCCCCACTCCCGGGACATCTTCTATGAGTACATGCCCGCCGGCGAGCAGCGCGACGGTGATCAGCCGGATAATCTTTCTTTTCCCGACAATGACTGTTTCTACATTATTGATCATGTCTTCAATCAACTGATTCGCAGCAAGACTTTGTTTCATAGCGCTTCCTCACTTCTTAATAATATCTGACTATTAAATCTTTAATTTCTAATTTCATTGTACAAAAATGATATTTTTAATGCCAATAAACTGGTTTTACTATTTTTTCATTAATTCCAAAGTTTCACAAAGCTGATAAAAATTTGAAACTCAGAATATACCAAAGAAAAAAGAACCACACGATCATATTATTCGCATGATTCCGCTATTTTCAGTCTATTATGTTTTGATAGTCGGCCGTTACAACTTCTCCATTAGCTGGTTTGCGGCATCTGTCAGTGTTTCTGTCCCTTGGCCAAGTTTCTCCGCAACTCCTGCCATGACATCCATATATTGATCAATTTCACCGGACAGTGCACTGTTCTTATCAACTGATTTAATAATATCCTCAAATTTCTGGCCGGTTTGCTTTGATTCTGCCATTCCTTTTTCAATGATTGCTGTTGTCTTGGTCAGCGATCCAACGACATTAACCGTTACATCGGCTGAATGGGCAGTCAGGTCGGAAATCTGTGCCATCGCTTTATTTGTTTCCTCAGCCAGTTTTCTGATCTCCTGAGACACGATTGTGAAGCCCTTTCCGTATTCACCTGCTCTTGCCGCCTCGATTGCGGAGTTCAAAGCAAGGATATTTGTCTGTTCGGAGATATCTTTGACAAGGCCGGTCACCCTTCCGATTTCCTGTGAAGAACTTTCCAGATTCTGAACCATTTCCCCCATTTCTCTGACCGAACGGCTGGCATCATTAACTTGAGAAAAAAGCTGTTTCAGCTGAATCTTACCGCCCGATGCCTGTCCTTTGGCCCTTTCGGCTTCTTCACTGCTTTGATGCACTGTTTCTCTGACATGTGAGAAATGATTAAGCAAATCATGGACAGAATCATGGGTTTGCGCTGACAATTGCGTCAGATCGCTGCTGACCTGCCTGATTGCCGATCTCAGATCCTCACGTCCTTCTTCATACTCTTTCTTCAGATTTTCGGCATATTCCGCCTCATAAACTTCAAGAACAATTTGTTGCTCCAAACTGATCATTTTATTTATTGCGCAGATCATCCGCTCTGCCGCGGCAGGCTCCACTGTCAGACGAAATACAATCTGAACTAAGCTTGACTGAAGGTTCTGAAAGGTGCCCATGTAGTACGACGGGGTCAAAGCTATTTTATAATGCATTTTCCCAACGCGGACCCTTCTTTCAAGGAAGGAGTCATCAATAACCCCGGAAAAGAAATCCATGACATGGACGGCGAGTGTCTGACTCAGTTTCTCTACCGAACTGTAACGATCAATAATTTCTCGAAGTTCATCGATCTGATAGAAACTGGAATAAAAGTCTTTTGCAATCTGGTTGATTTCTTTTTTTACAAAAGGCTGTAATGTTTTAAGCAGCTGCAAATCGGAAACAGTTAAATCTAGCATTTTAAGCTTGTCCATTATTTTCGGATCATCAACAGTGATTGAAGTTCTTTCAGATTTTGCTTTCTCAAGCCAGCTCATACCCGGCCCTTTCTTAACACTAAAAACCATGCTTATCTGCCTGCTTTCTTTTTATGCCGAAAGATTTTTAAACATTGCTCCTGAGACATTGATATGCCCGGATGAACAGATCCAAGCATTTCACATTTACTGATTTGAATGTGCAATCTACGAATGACTGTTGCAAAATTTCTGTGGCTCTATTACCTATGGACCCTGCCCTGCTTCCGGAAACAGATACTTTCACTTAAAATTCTCCTCAGGAAGAGGTTTACTATAATAATATCCCCTTTAGTCCTTAAATACGCGGATAAATTTTTTACCGCTTTAATGTTTTTAAAGAATACCACTTATTTATCGGCATAAAAGTGGATTGACTTAATAGCCATTGCAACCTTCTTAAATTAAATTGACGAACAAACGGATTCATGATAAACTCTTTTTAACTTAAAAATGGTGTTTTTGTTGACTCTTATTAAGAGTGGCGGAGGGACTGGCCCTATGAAGCCCGGCAACCTTTCAATTTTTATGAAAAAGGTGCTAATTCCAGCAAAGCTTCCAAATTTGGCGGCTTTGAAAAATAAGAGGGTGCGGATGATCGATCAAGCCTCTCTAACGAATAGAGAGGCTTTTATTTTTGCCCCTCAGAGATGATCACTGATAAACAGGAGGATGGAGAAAAATGGCAAAAGTGCTGAGTTCAAATCTTGGTTATCCAAGAATCGGCGAAAAAAGAGAATGGAAGAAGGCTCTCGAGCAGTTCTGGGCCGCAAAGATTTCAAAGGACAAATTTTTGAAGACCGTGAAAAATCTGAGGCTCAATTATCTGAAAAAGCAAAGGGAAGTCGGTGTGGATCTCATACCGGTCGGCGATTTCAGCCTTTACGATCATGTGCTGGATACCGCCGTTCTGTTCGGACTGATTCCTGAACGATTCAACAAAGACGAAAAGGAAATTTCACTTGAGACCTACTTTTCAATTGCCCGCGGCAATAAAGAAACGGAAGCGTCGGAAATGACAAAGTGGTTCGATACAAACTATCACTACATCGTTCCTGAAATCAGTAATGAAACCCAACCTCATATAACATCAAACAGGCTGCTCGCGCTGTTCAATGAGGCGAAGGAAGAATTGGGAATCACCTCGAAACCGGTCATTGTCGGACCTGTAACTTTGCTGAAGCTTTCCAAGGGCTATGATCAGGAACACTTTCAGACTCTGCTGGATTCACTGATTCCACTTTACATTCAGATCTTCAGTGAATTGAAAAATGCCGGAGCTGAATGGGTGCAGATTGATGAACCAATTTTAGTAAAGACGCTGACGCCCGATGATCTCGCCGTTTTTCAGAAAGTCTATCAGGCATTCAAAGAAGGCGTTCCGGGTCTGAAACTGCTGCTGCAGACTTATTTCGAAGCGGTCGATGACTATAAAGAAGTTGTAAAATTACCGATTGACGGCATCGGTCTCGATTTTGTTTATGGCAAAAAAGCCAATCTTGAGGCAATCAAAGCTTATGGCTTTCCCCAAGATAAAGTGCTCGCAGCCGGTGTGATCGACGGACGCAACATCTGGAAAACAGATCTTGCCGCAACTTTTGATGAACTTGAAAGTTTGCTCGCCACTGTCGGGGGAAAAGATAAACTCTGGATTACCCCATCTTCCAGCCTGCTTCATGTCCCCGTCACAATCGAGAACGAGAAGGAACTGGACCCTGTCCTGAAAAACGCACTCTCGTTTGCCGATCAGAAACTGGCGGAAGCAGTGGCTCTGGCAAAAGGACTGAATGAGGGCAAAGAAAACATCACAACTATTATAGAAAAGTCCGGCAGGGACCTTGATGCACTTCAGCAGTCGGCCCACCGTAACAATAAAGATGTCCGGAAAGAGCTGGATCAGCTTGACAGCGATCTGCCGTCACGCCCGGGTTCCTACAAGCTGCGGCAGCAGATCCAGCAAGACGCATTTCAGTTGCCACTGCTGCCGACGACCACAATCGGAAGCTTCCCGCAGACAAAAGAAGTCCGCCAGGCCCGCCGCAATCTGCGAACAGGCGAATGGACGAAAAAACAGTATGACCAGTTTATAAAAGATGAAACGGCCAAGTGGATCAGTATTCAGGAAGATATCGGCATTGATGTGCTTGTTCACGGAGAATTTGAGCGGAACGATATGGTAGAATACTTCGGTGAAAAACTGGCCGGATTCGCATTCACCCGTTTCGGCTGGGTACAATCCTATGGTTCACGCTGTGTAAAGCCACCGCTGATATTCGGAGATGTCGCATGGAACTCGCCGATAACCGTTGGAGAAAGTGCCTACGCCCAGTCGCTGACCAAAAAACCGGTCAAAGGCATGCTGACGGGCCCTGTCACGATCTATAATTGGTCATTTGTTCGCAATGATATCAACCAAGCCGACGTGTTTAACCAAATCGCACTTGCACTGAAAAAAGAAATCCATTCGCTTGAAGAAGCGGACATTCGAATGATTCAGGTCGACGAACCGGCGCTGCGTGAAGGTCTCCCGCTGAAGGAAGAAAAAAAGGCCGATTATCTGCACAGTGCCATCTACGCATTCCGCCTGACTACTTCATCTGTCAATAATGATACCCAGATTCATACGCATATGTGCTATTCAGAGTTCGATGAAATCATCGAAGCTATCGATGCGCTGGATACCGATGTCATTTCGATTGAAGGCGCCCGCAGCCACGGTGAAATGATATCAACTTTTGAAGCATTCAAGTATAAAAAAGGAATTGGTCTGGGTGTATACGACATCCACAGCCCGCGTATCCCGAGCGTTGACGAAATGAAATCCTACGCCGAACGGGCACTGAAAGTACTGGATCCGAAAATCTTCTGGATCAATCCGGACTGCGGCCTGAAAACCCGCCGGCCGGAAGAAGCCATTCCGGCATTAAAAAACATGGTTGAAGCCGCTCAAGAAGTCCGCGCCGAACTCGGAGACATAGTTGAAAAATAAAAAAATATTATCCGGAAGAGCCGTGGCATTGCCACGGCTCTTTCTAGTTGTGATGGGATCAATCTTTTAATTACAAGGAGGACAGAATATGCATCGTGTCAGAAAAGCAGAAAGTAAGGAGATGGATACGATTTATATGATGGGATATGACGTCTGGTCCAATCATTCGGCACCCAATGAATATCTGGAAATTTGCAGACATTCAGTCAAGTATAAGCAAGGAGAATGGTACGTTCTGACGGAGCTAGGGACAAATAGATTGCTCAGTTCACTCATTGTATATAAACTCGATCTTCACGATCAAACAGTAATCAGAGGAATTGGTTCAATAGCCACGGTAGGTTATTGTCGAAAAGCGGGAAATGCAACTGAACTTGTTAAAACTGTAATTAGTATTTTGACAAAGCAGGATGCTTGCGATGATTTTTTCTTATATAGCGATATTGGAGCACAATTTTACAACAAGTTAGGCTTTAATGCACTCCCCCGCTCCCGGCAAAAATATAAAGAAAGTATCTGCATGTACTATTCACAAACAAAAGATACCCCTTCTTCTGACTGTAAGATCCCTGATTATTTTTAAACTAATGTAGTTCTCTGTCTTTTGTAATTAAAAAGCAGAAGAGATAGGGCTTTCTCGCTCTACCTCTTCTGCTCTATATTCACATATTATGACTCGAATCCCGCAGTTCAATCTTCGGGTTCTTCTGCTGGAACCAGCGCAGCGAGAAATCATTTTCAAAGATGATCACCGGCCGGTCTTTATAATCGGTCACTACGAGATTATTCGAATTACGGCGCAGCTCTTCGGCGTCATCACGATCTGCGATCCATTTGGCAATCTGGTGCGGCATTCGCTCGATATCCAGATCCACACCGTATTCAGCCTGCATCCTGTAAACAAATACATCAAACTGCAGTGGACCAACTACACCAAGTATCGTTTCCTCATAAGGCGTTTTGTAAACCTGAATGGCACCTTCCTGGGCGAGCTGGCTGACACCCTTCAGAAAATGTTTCTGTTTCATCGCATTTTTTGCGCGCACCTTGGCAAAATGTTCAGGTGAGAACTGTGGGAGCGCGCCGAAATTGAATGTATCCTTTTCATCACAGACCGTGTCGCCGATTTGATAGAATCCGGTATCGTAAAGCCCGACAATGTCGCCCGGATAGGCGTCGTCGATCAACTCGCGGCTGTCGGCAAAAAACTGCTGCGGCTGAGCAAGTTTTAGTTGCTTGCCCGTACGGTCGAGATAAACGTTCATTCCCTTTTCAAATGCTCCGGAGACAATCCGGAGAAAAGCAATGCGATCACGGTGCGCCGGATTCATATTGGCCTGGATTTTAAAAATAAATCCCGAGAAACGCGGATCATCCGGCTGGATAATGTCTGCGCTCGATTTTCTCGGCTGCGGATCCGGAGCCATCTTGAGATAATGCTCCAGAAAAGTCGGCACGCCGAAACTTGAAATCGCGCTTCCAAAGAAAACCGGTGTCTGTTTTCCTGCCTTAACGGCTTCAAAGTCGTAGGTGCTGCCCGCTTCATCGAGCAACATCAGATTTTCTTCAAGCTGGCTGAGTGTGTAATCGTCAACAGTTCCCTTAAGAATATCGGGAAGTTCGTCGACCTCCCCCAATTCCTGAACCTGGCGCTCACGCTTCTCATTGTACCATTCGATTTTATGCTCCTGCCTGTCGTAAACCCCGCGGAACGACTGACCCATGCCAATCGGATAGTTGATCGGATAAGACTCAATACCAAGCACATTCTCGATCTCTTCGAATAGTTCCAGTGGATCCCGGCCCTGGCGATCCAGTTTGTTGATAAAAGTAAAAATTGGAATGCCGCGATCACGGCAGACTTTAAACAACTTGATGGTCTGCGGTTCCACGCCTTTTGCCGCATCAATGATCATGACCACGCTATCCACAGCCATCAGTGTCCGGTATGTGTCTTCACTGAAATCCTGGTGTCCGGGAGTGTCCAAAATATTAATTTTGTAACCATTATATTCAAATTGCATCACACTGGAAGTGACTGAAATACCTCTCTTTTTTTCAAGCTCCATCCAGTCCGATGTGGCAAATTTCTCCGCTTTTCTCGATTTAACAGCGCCTGCTGTGCGGATGGCCCCACCCAAAACAAGCAGTTTTTCCGTCAGCGTCGTCTTCCCGGCATCCGGATGAGAGATAATTGCGAATGTACGCCGTCTTTCTATTTCCTGTTGTAACTTATTCATTTTTTCCTCCCGAACTTGCTCGTCAGACAAACGATTTAATATTCATTTTACCCAAGAAAAGGGCATCCGCTGCTTTTTTCAGCCGGACAAGAAAACTTCCGTCTGAACAACCGAGCCACTTTCACACGCGAATGCCCTTCTTAGAATCTATTCATATTATAAACAAAAATAAAGAATAATGTGCAGGAACATCGAAACCAACGCCCGCACGTATATCATTCATTTGCTTACAAGCCCGTGCACACGATCCATAACTTCTGTTTTCAAAGCAGCGAATTTCGTGTCACGATCGGCTGCATCTTTGCCTTGAACACCAAAGTAGAACTTGATTTTCGGCTCTGTGCCGGACGGACGCAGGCAGAACCACGAGCCATCATCCAGTTTGTACTTCAGGACATTGGATACCGGCAAAGTGATTGCAGTCTTGCTGCCGGACTTTACATTTGTAGTGACGGATTTTTCATAGTCTTCAATCACGTCAACAGCTACACCGGAAACCTGAACCGGCGGATGATCTCTGAAGTCGTTCAGAATCGAATCAATTTCTTCTTTACCCTGAATCCCCTTCAGTGTCAGCGATTCAAGCCCCTCTTCAAAATAACCATACTTTTCATAAATATCCTGAAGTGCATCATAGATTGATTTGCCCTTTGACTTATAATAGGCAGCCACTTCCGCAGCAAACACCGCAGCCTGGACCGCATCTTTGTCGCGGACAAACGAACCGATCAGGCAGCCGTAGCTTTCTTCATAGCCAAATAGAAAAGTATGTGCACCGGTTAACTCATATTCATGAATTTTTTCTCCGATGAACTTGAAACCTGTCAGCGTATCAACAGTCGGAATACCAAATGCTGCAGCAATCGTGCGGCCGATTTCCGATGTTACGATCGTTTTAACCACGATGCCGTTCTCCGGCAGCGTTCCTTTTTCTTTACGCTGCGTAAGCAGATAATCCAGAAGGACTGCCCCTGTCTGGTTGCCGGTCAAAACAGTATATTCTCCCTGTTCATCTTTTACTGCGACACCGAGTCGGTCTGAGTCAGGATCTGTGCCAAGAAGAATATCGGCATCCAGTTTTTTTCCATAGTCAATCGCTATTTTAAAAGCGGTGTGTTCCTCAGGATTCGGGGATTTCACAGTTGAAAACTCCGGATCCGGTTCCGCCTGTTCCTTAACGACCGTGACATTCGTGAATCCCCAGTTTTTCAAGCCGTTGACGATCGGATGGTAGCTTGATCCATGCAGTGGTGTAAAGACGATTTTTAGATTCGATCCGACTTTTTTAATGATGTCTGGATTCAAGGACAATTTCTTCAGATTTTCCTGATAGGCGTCGTCCACATCCTTGCCGATAATCTGGAGCAGCCCTTCTGCCTTCAATGCCTGTTCGTCACCGACTTTTACTGTCAGCTCATCCTCAACAGAGCCAACAAACTTAATCACTTCGTCCGCTTCAGCTGGAGGAAGCTGGCCGCCGAACTCGTCGTAAACTTTATAGCCATTATATTGCGGCGGATTGTGGCTCGCCGTGATCACAATGCCCGAAAAAGTGTGCAGATAACGCACCGCAAATGAAAGAACCGGTGTCGGGCGCAGTGAATCAAAGATAAACGTTTTGATCCCGTGCGCACCCAGCGTTTTTGCAGCTTCCAAAGTAAATTCAGCGGAAAAATGGCGCGGATCATGAGCAATCACGACACCTCGTTTTACAGCCTCTTCACCGGAGCTGAGAATATATCTTGCCAGCCCTTCCGAGGCCTTCCTGACCGTGTAAATGTTGAGCCGGTTTGTTCCCGGTCCAATTTCACCGCGCATACCGCCTGTACCGAATTCCAGATTTTTGTAAAAGCAGTCTTCCAGTTTGGCCGGATCTCCGGCAATCGCGTCAAGCTGTTTTTTCAAATCCTGATCCAGTCCTTCATCAGCCTGCCATTTCTCATAAACTGTTTTCCAGCTCATAGCTTTCACCCCATTTGCTTAACGTTCTTTCCCACTTACCTATTATCTATTATATAACAAAACGTAAAAGAGCGCTGTCATTCATTTCATTATTACAAGTGCAGATTAATTATTGCCAACCGGAGTAAAATATTGAATCAGCTTTTCGAGCGATACATCCTGAAGCGATTTGAAACAGCCGTCGACATGTCCGAATGGCATCTGCTTCGTTACCGCATTCGGAACAACAATACAGTACATTCCCGCCTTTTTCGCCGCCAAAGAGCCGTTAAAGGAATCCTCAATGGCGATAGCTTCTTTGGGCTGCACTTGAAGGCTTTGGAGGGATTGAATGTAAAGTTCAGGATCAGGCTTTACTTTCTGAACGTCATCCATGGACTTGATGCTCTGAAAATAGTCGGAGAGGCCGAGACGTTTCAAATGTCTGCGCGGCCAGTCTCCCTTAGAGCTCGTTGCAAGCCCGATTTTAAGGCCAAGGATGTTAGCCTGGCTGAGCACCGATTTGACACCCGGCAATACCTCTTCTCTGTCTACCAATGTATTAAAAAGATGATCGCGTTCTCCTAGAAAAGAAGCTTTATCTATTTTTACATGGCCGCGTTCTTCAAGGTATTTTATTGAATCAAAGCCGTGCTGTGTGCCTATGGCCTGGCTCCACAAGCTGAGCGGAAGATTAACGTGATATTCATGAAACATTTTCTGCATGACGAGATACATAATTCTCTCGCTGTCAAGAATGACGCCATCAAAGTCAAAAACGATCGCTTTTATCATTTTTTACAACCCTTCTGCGTGGTCTCAAACTTCATTTTACCACGGCTTAGCCATTTTATCGTTTTAATATCACAAATTTTTCCCCAGTAGAATTGGCTGGTGGTCAAAATGTCACGAACAGCTGAACTGTCCATTTTTAACAGCGATGCAAATTCTAAGTCAAGTTTCCGTCATTTCTACATAAACTGAATTAATCAACCCTCATTACTCATCAGCAATGACAAGGAATGTCCGCAGAAAACTTAATACAGGGAGGGAATGGCTGTGAAAAATTTTTTGATTTCAGAGGAGCAGTGGGATCTTCACCAGAAGGGCGACCAGGATCAACGCAGGCATGCGGAAAAAGTCAGAGAGGCAATCAAAAACAATCTGCCTGATCTGGTCAGTAGTGAAAGTATTATTCTGTCTGACGGGCAAAAAATGACGCGCATTCCGATCCGGTCTCTGGACGAATATAAACTTCGCTATAACTTTGACAAAGCCAGGCACGTCGGCCAGGGCAAAGGAGACAGCAAAGTCGGCGACGTGATTGCCAAAGCACCCGGTAAGCAGGCAGGGCAGGGGCAGGGGCAGAGCCCGGGGAAAGGAAAAGGAGCCGGGGACCGTCCGGGGATCGATTATTATGAAGCCAATGTCTCGATCATGGAGATCGAGAATCTGTTTTTTAAAGAGTTGGAACTCCCCCATCTTAAAAGAAAACAGGAGCCTGATATTATCGTAGAAAGCATTGATTATCGGGACATCAGGCGAAAAGGGCTGATGGGAAATATCGACAAGCGGCGCACCATTCTTTCGGCGATCAAAAGAAACGCCAGCTCCGGCAGCGCCCAGATTTATCCGATCCATGAAGAAGATTTGCGTTTCAAAACATGGGAAACAATTGTCAAACCCGAAAGCCGTGCCGTTGTCCTGGCGATGATGGACACAAGCGGATCAATGGGTGTTTGGGAAAAGTATATTGCACGTAGTTTCTTCTTCTGGATGACGCGCTTTCTCAGAACAAAATATGAGAAAGTGACGATCCAGTTCATTGCTCACCATACGGAGGCGACAGTCGTCAGCGAGGAAGACTTTTTCTCCAAAGGGGAAAGTGGAGGAACTATTTGCTCCTCAGCCTATGTGAAAGCTCTCGAACTGATCGACCAGTCCTATCCGCCATCGAAATACAATATTTATCCTTTTCACTTTTCAGACGGTGATAATTTATCTTCGGATAATCCGAAATGTATCCGCCTCGTTAATGAAATCATGGAACTTACCGACTTTTTCGGATACGGAGAAATCAATCCATATCATCGCTCCAGCACGCTGATGGGCGCTTACCGTAACATTCAGAATGATGCTTTTCATTCTTATATTTTGAAACAAAAAAGCGACGTCTACCATGCAATGAAATACTTTTTTCAGAAAGAGTCGGAGGATGCCGCAGTCTAATGATCATTTGCATAGAGGAACAAAAAGCTTTGATTTTAATCGGATAGAGCTCTCAATTCCAGTCTCTTTAAACTGAGGCGCACAGTCATTGGATGCGAAAGAGTTTTTTCCCTTATAGCATCAACTTGTGCTGAGCTTGCCTGATTTGTTTGAACCTTCGACATTGGACTGAACTCCGACTCTATTTAGCTCAACTGAACGTTTATCTTTAAATGATTTAGGATATAAAGAAAACGAACCGAATCAAGTAAAACTCGACAGAGTGTAGTATATCAGCCGATTCGGATGACCCCCTTGAGCATTCTACAGATCGTTCAACGGACAGTTATCCAGTTGTCCACAAGTTGATATTTTATAGTTTCCTAAACAACAAAAAAGCGTTCCCGGACGGAGCGCTTTTTCATTTTCATCTATGAATCATGCCAAACGAGTTCAGCGGCCAGTAACGCAGATCGACTTTCCCGACGACCTTATTCTCGCTGACAAATCCGATTTGAGGAAACCGGCTGTCTACGCTATCCTGCCTGTTATCCCCCATCACCCATAATTTTCCTTTAGGTACTTTTGTCACACCCGTCAAACCTTTAAGTGTGAAATTCCATGTCAGTAGTTCACCCTTATGCATTTCTTTTTTCAGGGGAGCCAGAAACGGTTCATTGACCGGTTTCCCGTTGACATAAAGCTGATCATTTTTGTACATAATGGTGTCTCCGGGAAGTCCGATGACCCTTTTAACATAGTCAGCTGTAGGTGTAGCATGGAAAATGACAACATCGAACCGTTGCGGTTGTGAAAAACGGTAATTTATTTTATTGACAATCAGTCGATCGCCATTATGCAATGTCGGCATCATCGACGGGCCGTCAACGATGTAGTTGCCCAGAATAAATGACCTCACAATGATGACGGCCAGAACTGCGAAACCAACCGCCCAAAACCAGGACAAGAATTCACTTTTCTTTTTTTTTCGGTTCATATTTTTTACACGGACTCCCAGTCTGTTCAATTCCCAGTCATGTCACAATATACCTTCTTAATAATGTAAACGAATGTTTCCAAATTAACAAGAAATTTTCCCCAACTTTTCAATCTTTCATGTTTTCTCAAAGGGAAAAGCGCCTGGTCGGTCTGTCCGAAGCGCTTCGCAGGTAATCTATTGGATAAGGGCGGCCAGATGGACCGTTCCCCATTCGTCCATCGGCCAATAACGGAAGGCCACTCGGCCGACGACTTCTTTTTCATCCACAAATCCGAAATAGCGGCTGTCTTCACTGTTCTGCCGATTATCACCCATCACCCATAATTTGCCCTTTGGCACACGAACTTTACCTGTCAAGCTTTTAAGGTTGAAATTATTCGTTAAATCCGTTCCCTTAGGCAATTCTTCTTTGTATTGCTTCAGATAGGGTTCACTGACCGGTTTCCCGTTGACGTAAAGCTGGTCATTCCGATAGGCGATCGTGTCGCCCGGCAGGCCGATAATTCTTTTCACATAATCATCGGTCTTTGTCGCATGAAAAACAATGATGTCAAAACGGTGAGGCTTACCGAACGTGTAGCCGACCTTGCTGACAATCAGGCGATTGCCGTCCTGAAGCGTCGGCATCATTGATTCGCCTTTGACAATATAATTACTGAAAACAAATTGACGGACAAGAGCCACAACAATCAGAGCAATCACTATAGCTTTGACCCAGCTCCAGATTTCTTTCATCACGTTTATCGACTGCCCCCTGCTTTGCAGAAAGCGCGCCGTCTGGCTTTCATTTTCCGAATCCGTTGCCGGGTACATCCGGGACTCCGAAGGTCAGCGGTTTAGCAGACTGCCTACATACCTTAATAATTCGTTTGCTGAAGTGGAATTATAGCCGTATTCATCGACAAGCCGCGCAATTACCTCATTAACACGTTTCAGCTGGGCCTCATCAGGTGTCTTACTGGAAGTTGTAATTTTCACGACATCTTTCAGATCGGCAAACAATTTCTTCTGAATAGCTTCTTTAAGCCGTTCATGGGATTGATAGTTAAAACGCTTGCCCTTACGCGCGTATGCGGAGATCCGGATCAGGATTTCCTCTCTAAAAGCCTTTTTTGCATTTTCGGAAATGCCGATCTGTTCTTCGATCGACCGCATCAGTTTCTCATCCGGATCCACTTCATCACCGGTGATCGGATCAAAAATTTTATTGCTGTTGCAATAAGCTTCGACATTATCGAGATAATTATCCATCAGCGTTTTTGCCGACTCTTCGAAGGAATAAACAAATGCTTTCTGAACTTCTCTTTTGGCCATTTCGTCATATTCCCGGCGTGCAACGGCGATAAATTCAGTATACCGGTCCCGCTCCTCTTCGGCAATCGAAGGATGCTGATCCAGCCCTTCTTTGATGGAACGCAGGATATCCAGCGCATTAATCGAAGGCACACCTTTCCTGATGATTGCTGAAGAAATTCGGTTGATGACATAGCGCGGGTCAATGCCGCTCATACCTTCATCAGAAAATTCATTCTGAAGTTCTTTGATATCTGCGGCATTATATCCTTCGACGATTTCACCATCATAAAGGCGCATTTTTTTTACGAGATCAATGCCCCGGGTCTTGGATTCTTTCAGACGTGTCAGAATGGAAAAAACCGCCGCTGTCCGGAGCGCATGGGGTGCTATATGGACATTTGCCACATCGCTTTCGGAAATCAGCTTCTGATAGATTTTTTCTTCGTCACTGACTCTCAGATTATAAGGGACAGGCATGACGATCATACGCGAATGCAGCGCTTCATTTTTTTTGTTGCTAATAAATGTACGGTATTCTGTCTCGTTCGTGTGAGCAACGATCAGCTCATCGGCAGAAATCAATGCGAATCGTCCGGCTTTAAAGTTTCCTTCCTGAGTCAGCGAGAGCAAATGCCAGAGAAACTTCTCATCGCACTTCAGCATTTCCTGAAATTCCATCAGGCCTCGATTGGCTTTATTCAATTCACCGTCAAACCGATAAGCACGCGGATCTGATTCCGACCCAAATTCAGCGATCGTTGAAAAATCAATACTGCCTGTCAGATCAGCAATGTCCTGGGATTTTGGATCCGACGGACTGAATGTTCCGATTCCGACACGCTTGTCTTCCGACAGAAAAATACGCTCAACAGGCACATTTTCTATTTTTCCGTCATATTCTTTCTCCAGTTTCATCGCATTGAGCGGCGAAAGATTTCCCTCAATCCGGATGCCTGTCTCCTGATAGAAATCCTCCCGCAGATGAGCTGGAATCAGGTGCAGCGGATCTTCATGCATCGGGCAATCCTTGATCGCATAAATAGCGCCTTCATCTGTCCATGAATACCGTTCAAGCCCGCGTTTCAGCAGCGTCACGATCGTTGATTTTCCACCGCTGACCGGACCCATTAATAGTAATATACGTTTTTTGACATCCAGTCGTTTTGCTGCCGGATGAAAATATTCCTCTACCAGCCGTTCAATCGCTTCTTCCAGTCCGTAAATCTGTCCGTCAAAAAAGTGATAGCACTTATGTCCGTCTTTTTCGGAGACGCCTGCAGAAATAATCATCTGGTACACTCTTGAATGTGCAGACTGTGCGATCACTGGGTTCTTTTTCACCAATTCCAGGTAGTCTGCAAAAGTGCCTTCCCATTTCAACTGTTCCTCATAATTGCGGAATTGTTTCAGCTTATCAAGAAAATTCATAAAATCCCCCCAGAAAAGATTAACCCAAGTACTAAAGTGTATGCGGGGATCTGACAATCTTTCATGAAATGTCTGAAGCCTTGTTCCACTCGAGAGCAAAAAGCCGATCAAGATAGACTAAAATGCCCGAGAAAAAATAGTCGTTCTACGTCTCCGCCGGATTTAAGTACTCCTTAAAACTCAGGCGAGATCCGGAAAGTGCTGCTGGCGCAGCGCTTCATAAATGATAATTGCCGCTGAGTTTGATAAATTGAGCGAACGGATTTTATCGGTCATAGGCAAACGCACGCAACGGTCGCGATATGCGGCAATAAAATCTTTTGGAAGCCCGGTGGTCTCACGTCCAAAAAAGAAAAAATAATCTTTTCCCGGATCGCTATAGTCATATTCACTGTAAGGCCGGCTGCCATCCGTTTCCACAAGATAATAGTCACCGTTCGGATGCTTTTCAAAAAAATCGGCCAGCGATTCGTAATAGTGAAGGTCGACCGACGGCCAGTAATCCAGTCCGGCCCGCTTCAGATGCCTATCGTCAGTCGAAAAACCAAGCGGCCGGATCAAATGCAGTGAGCTGTGCGTGCCGGCACAGGTTCGGGCGATATTTCCGGTATTTGGCGGAATCTGCGGCTGATAGAGGACAACATTAATACTCATATTTCTGCACACCTCTGAATTTCTCCAGTCTGACGGACCGGTCAGACTTTGTAAAAAATATCCTGTAAAACTCACTAAAAAGCGGCCACATCAGCGGCCGTCCATTCTTTGTTTTCGAAAAAATCTCTTTTATTATAGCATATCTAAAGTTTGTTCAGGCTTCATCCTCAATATGAAAAAATTTATATTGAATTTTATCCGTCCAAGCGGGTGAATCGGTGTAAGACCAGCTCCGGCTCCGTGCATCGTAAGTATGCGCATTAACCAGCGGCCAGCCGGATGGATCCAAGGCAGTGACCATTGTATTGTGATTCCAGTGCCCGTCTCCCTCAAAATCGTAGCAGATCACATCGCCAGGCACGAGTTTCTCGGCGCTGTCGACCTCAACGGCTCCGATCACGTTGCCGTGTCTGCTTAAATACCAGCGCAGATTATTGGCGACCGCCCAGCTGAAGCTCCAGTTGGTCCGCTCATACCACCAGCCTCTGCCGCGGACCGGCTGTCCCCACATTGGAATATGACCGGCAAAAAGACATTGTGAAATAAAATTGGTACAGTCGTTTTCTACTTTAGGGAAGACGGGATTTCTGCGATTCCACCAGAGTTCAGCGTAGCGGACTGCGTTTAACCGGTCGTAATTGCGCTGTTTACTGCGAATTCCGTCCGATGGATCATTGGATATTATAAAAGGTTCAGCGGCTCTGACCGGCTGTAAGGCAGCATTCAATCGGTCGGACACAACATTATTACCCCGCAGGACGGCCTGCCTGGTCTCCAATTTTTCTTCAAGATAGAATTGTCCTTCTTGCCGGATCAACCACTGGCTATGGAGCCGATAATGGATCACGCGATCTTCTCTTTTATTCTCCGCTTTTATAAGGTTTACCCGCATTGCAGTTTTTTCAACTTCAGCGTTTCTTTCTTGCAGCGTCTTATTTTTTCGCAGCATTCGCGCCTGTTCATCAGCCGTAAGGATCTGATCAAGGCAGTCGGTCTGATTCACCCACCACTCTGTCAGGTTACAGACATGCCCCTGGAAGACTTCCTGCCACTCCATCCCCATTCCCCCGCTTTCGAAGCTTTTCGCCATACTCTATGCGGGGCTTTTGAGGTTCATGCAAATCAAGCCGTCCAAGTAGCACGGACGAATCTTATTCTGTTACAGTTTCTTTTTCCTCTTGTTTTTCGAGCAGCAGCATCTGGCTTTTTTTGCCTAGTCCCCCGCCATACCCAACCAGTGATCCATTGGTCCCGATGACGCGATGGCACGGAATAACAATCGGAAGCGGATTTTTATTATTGGCCCCGCCAACTGCGCGGACCGCTTGAGGATTGCCGATATCCGCCGCAATGTCCTTATAGGTCCTCGTTTCTCCATAAGGAATGTGTGCAAGTGCCATCCAGACTTTTTTCTGAAAAGCGGTTCCTTTCATCAGCAGATTCAGATCAAATCCCTTACGTTCGCCTGAAAAATAGCTGCGAATCTGGGCAGCCGCATCTGCTAAATCAGTCTCATTCTCTCTTAAATCAGCCGGAAGTCCAGCAGATTTCGCCCATTCAGCCAGTTTAGTCCTTGTTTCATCCAGAGTTCCAAAATCAATGTGGCACAAACGCCGATCATAAGATGCCAGCGTCAGCGGGCCAACCGGCGTGTCCATACTGAATACAGACAAATACTGCTTTTGATCCATCATTAAATCCTCTTTTCAGTTTTTTTTAAACAGGCGGTTACAGAAATTGTGCTAAACTAGATGTAGAATGAATATCGGGGGCGCGCCATGCTTGACTTTTCTGTTTCCGAGAAGCTTAAAAAACTTGTTCCGGATTTCAAGGTAAGTGTCATCTGTTATCATCATATCGTAATTTCCGAACTGCCGCCAATCATTTCAGAGCGGCTTCCGCTTTTTTATGAAAATATAAAACTGTCTCTGGAAAACCAGCCGTTCAGCGACATTCCCGGCATCAAAGAGTGGCGATCCATGTTTAAGCAGGCAGGAACGGATCCGTCGCGATACCGTCCGTCTCAGGAAGCATTACTTAGAAAAATAAAAAAAGACGGCAGGCCGCACATGATTCATTCCGCCGTTGACCTGAACAATTTTTTCAGTGTCCAATACAGCATCCCGATGGGCATTTATGATCTGGCTCAGATCAATGCTCCTGTCCGGCTTACCGTTGGCACTTCGGCAGACACATATGATGGACTGAACGGCAGAATGATGAATATGGAAAATAAAATTATTTCTGCCGACAGTGAGGGCGCATTCGGAAGCCCGATTGTCGATTCCAGGCGCACCTGTGTTACGGAGCATGCGGAACATGCACTGCAGATCGTCTATCTCAGACCCTCGATGCCTGATGAGGAGGCGCAGCGGCTGACCGGAAAAATAGCTGAAATGTTTACTCAGGTTCACGGCGGAGAAAATGAATGGACAATCATCCGATAGCATATATTTCAGCAATACCTATTCAGGCAAGGAGTGAAACATATGGATTCAAATCTTTTCAGTGTTGATTATTTCAAAGACGCGCTTCGCCTTCAAATTAATAAACGGAGCGATCGCTTTTCACCAAACCAAACGATGAACAGCTATTATCATACTGTCGTTTCAGCAATTATTCAGGACCGGATCAATAAAAATTTTGAATTAATCCGCCGCATCCGCAATTTGGATGCCGCATATAAAGCCGTCAAAGAGGAAATCATGGTCCAGGAGCAGCAACAGCAGCAGTAAGCTGATTGACCGAAAAATGAAAAAGGCCGTTGACAGGCATAGATGCTTATCAGCGGCCTTTGCATTGCTGGCGGGGCATAAGAATATTCATGTCAGCAAAAATCGGTCATTCTCGGCAAACTCGCCAATCCATCATAAACGGCAGATGTTCATAGGACATTTATCTTCACAGTGACAGATTGCTTTGATATAATCCACATTTTTAATCACAATGGATCCGTGATAGTAATTGATGGCTCCATCGTTTTTCCAAGACTGCAGCATCCGGTTCACCGTTTCACGTGTGGAACCGATCAGCTGCGCGAGATCGGAGTTTGTGAGGTTGATCGTATAGTGAATCCCGTCTTCTTCTTTTTTTCCGTATCCGTGTGCCATGCGCAGAAGCGTTGAAGCAAGTGCTCCGTTTTTCCCATAAAAAAGCAGGTCACGCAGTTTGATCTGCGTGTACTTGCTCATTAATCCAATCCATTTCATGAATTCGAAAGACAGACTTGAATTAGGCAGCAACAAGGCTTCCAGATCCCTTTCGGCAATGACGCCGATCGTGCAGTCCGTCACGGCATGTGCAGTAAACGAGTACTCCTCAAAGCCAAAACAGGCCAATTCACCAAACAAATCGCTAGGCGTGAAGTAATGGAGCACCAGGTCTTTCCCGTCATAGGCCGATTTATAAAGTTTCACACGGCCCTTAATCAGATAATAAAGTTTGTCGGACGGGTCGCCTTCCCAGTAAATGCTTGAGTCTTTCTTAAAATCAGTCACATTCATGACCGATTTTATGATATCCAGGTTCTGCTCAGTGAACATCGCCGTATTGTTCATCTGCGCCTGTTCCAGGCCTGCCGCATTTCCCATATCGATCACACCTTCATTGGTTAAAGGCCTGTGCCCGGCAGCACAATGCCTTTTCGCGCAAAAATTTTTCTAAGTCAATTATACTAGATAAATTCTTATTTTTGTGCGATTTGTGTGACGAAAATCATACATATAATAAAAAACGACAATAATTTAGTGTTTTCACCATTTTTCAAAGCATTTTTTCACTTTAAGCTTCAGTGCAGTTTTCCAAAAATCAACTTGTTTTTCAACTTTCAAGCAGAAGTGTCTCCGGATCTTCCAGCAGTTTTTTTACGGTGACTAGGAATCGGACTGCCTCGCTGCCGTCGACAATCCTATGGTCATAAGACAGCGCAATGTACATCATCGGGCGAATTTCAATTTTGTCACCTTCGAGTGTTTCCACTGCGATCGGACGTTTCTTGATACCATGCATGCCGAGAATGCCAACCTGCGGTGCATTGATAATCGGCGTTGATAGCAGCGAACCGAATGTCCCGCCGTTTGTGATTGTGAATGTCCCGCCCTGCAGATCACTGAGTGTCAGCTTATTGGTCCGCGCTTTGACTGCCATGTCCTTGATCGACTTTTCGATCTCCGCAAAAGTCAAACGATCCGCGTCGCGGACAACTGGCACGACAAGGCCCTGATCTGTAGCCACCGCAATGCCAATATCATAGAATTTTTTTACCAGTATATCTGTACCGCTGATTTCCGCATTGAGCAGCGGAAAATGCTTCAGTGCACCAACAACTGCTTTAGTGAAAAAGGACATAAAACCCAGCTTGACATCATGTTCCTGAACGAAAGATTCTTTTCGCCGCTTGCGGACAGCCATAATCGCAGTCAAATCCACTTCATTAAAAGTTGTGAGCATGGCGGCTTCATGCTGCGCGGCAACCAGCCTGCCGGCAATAGTCTGACGACGGTGCGTCATTTTAATCCGCTCCACAGGCTTTCCAGGCTCACTCTGAACGGATTCTTCAACAGTCGGTGACGCTTTACGTGGCAAGGGAATTTCCATCTGATGGGCAATGTCATCAACCCGGATGCGCCCCAGTGGATCGCTTGACTGTACTGAAGCAAGATCAATCCCCTTTTCCCTGGCAAGCTTTCTTGCCGCCGGTGACGCAATCTGACTGGCGGATACCATGCTCTCGCGAACAGCCACTGGGAGCGTAGGCTTCACCGTCACGGGTGGCGTCACACTTTCAACAGTATCCGCTTTTTCAGCACTCTCATCAAGAAGTGCGATGACTTCACCGACTTCAACAATATCGTCTACTTTTTTCTCAATTTTTTTCAAAATCCCCGTATGTTCAGCACTGATCTGGATATTGACCTTATCTGTTTCGATTTCAGCAATATCGTCGCCCTGATTGACCTGATTCCCGACATCAACCAGCCACCTGACAATTGTTCCTTCTGTAATAGATTCCGCAAGTTCCGGTACCTTGACTTCGATCATCCTGATCCCCTCCCGAATCGCTGAAAACTTTTTTCAATATTTATGCAGCGTTTCATAGATAATCCGCTTTTGTTCCTGCTTGTGAAATTTTGGCTCTCCGGTAGCTGTGCTTGACCGCTCCGGGCGGCCAACATAGCTCAATGCAACACCCTCCGGAGCGATGCTGCGGATATGGGGCTCCATGTAATGCCACGCGCCCATGTTTCTGGGCTCCTCCTGCAGCCAGACAATTTCCTTCAGCTGCGGGTACCGGTTGAAAAACTTTCTGAGATCCTGTTCCGGAAAGGGATACAGTTCTTCGACACGCAGAACCTTCAGCCACTCCAGATGCTCCTGCGATGATTCAATTTCCACAGCAAGATCAATGGCTACCTTGCCGCTACAGAGCGCGATACGTTCCACTTTTTCTGATTCTCCGGAAGTCAGCGGCTCTTCGAAAACACTTTTAAAACAACCTTCCGACAGATCGGCAGGTGATGATGTCGCCTTCGGATGCCGAAGCAGGCTCTTCGGAGTCATAATCACAAGCGGCCGGACCAGATCCGTGTTCAGAATGGCTGCCTGCCTGCGCAAAATATGAAAATACTGTGCGGGTGTTGTCAGATTGGCCACAACCCAGTTGTTTTCAGCGGACAGCTGCAGGAAGCGTTCCAGACGGCCGCTCGAATGTTCCGGCCCCATACCTTCATAGCCGTGCGGCAGCAGAATCACCAGGCCTGATTTCTGGCCCCATTTGGCACGGCCCGCCGTTACAAACTGGTCAAACATTACCTGACCGACATTGGCAAAGTCACCGAACTGTGCCTCCCAAAGAACGAGCGTCTCAGGAGCAAAAACATTATATCCGTATTCAAAACCAATCACTGCTGTCTCCGAAAGAGGACTGTTATGGATATCGAAAGCAACATTCACATTTTTCAGATGGTGAAATGGTGTGTAGCACTTACCCGACATCACGTCATGCAGTACTGCGTGACGATGGGCAAATGTCCCGCGTTCCACGTCCTGCCCTGTAAAACGGATCGGTGTCCCGTCGCGAAGAATTGATGCAAAGGCCAGTGACTCACCAGTCCCCCAGTCAATTTTGTGGCCGGCATTCAATGCGGTTTCCCTGCGCCTCAGAATTTTTGCCAGTTTCGGATAGACACGCAGATCTTCAGGCCAGTCAAGAAGCTCGTCATTCAATTTCCGAAGCCGATCAACCGCCACTTTTGTCTGAATGTAACTGAGCGGTTCTGCTAGTTTTTTTGGAAAAGGGACTTCTTTAAGATCTTTTTCCCTGTCGCGTGACGCGTTATAAATCTCCTGAAATTTATCAAGCAGGTGTGTTTTGTATCGGATCAGTTCATCTTCCCCGATCAGCGACTCATTCTCCAATTTTTTTTGATAAATACTGCTTACGGTCGGATGTTTCCTGATCAGATCGTAGAGGAGAGGCTGTGTCGCCGAAGGATCGTCCGACTCATTATGGCCGTACCGTCTGTATCCGCACAAATCAATCAAAAAATCTTTGCCAAATGTTTTTCGATATGCATAAGCAAGAGTGATTGCACTCAGGCAAGCCTCGGGATCATCCGCGCTGACATGGACAATCGGCATTTCAAATCCCTTGGCAAGATCGCTGGCGTACGCAGTTGACCGCTCGTCCTGATAATCTGTCGTAAATCCAAGCTGATTGTTCGCGATAATATGAATGGTTCCTCCCGTATTGAAGCCCTTCAACCTGCTCAGATTGAGCGTTTCAGCCACAACACCTTCACCCGGAAAAGCCGCGTCGCCGTGAATCATAATCGGTATTGCCTTTCCTGCGTCCTGCTCAGGATAGCCCTGCACCCGTCGGTCATCCTGAGCCGCGCGGGCATAGCCTTCGATGACCGGATCAACGGCCTCCAAATGACTCGGATTGTTCGCCAGCGTCAGCCTGACTTGAAAAGCAGTCTCTTCGCCACCTTTTTCGTTCGTATACTGAAGCAGATATTTCTTATGGCTGTCCTCGATGGATCGAGCTGCACCTAAGTGATACTTGACGTCACCAGTCCACCCGTAATTGATTCCCTTGGATCCTTCCGATGGCACCATGCTTTTGATCGGCGCATGAACAAATTCAGCCAGGATTTTTTCATAAGGTTTGCCAAGAATGTGGGCAAGCACGCTCAGCCTTCCGCGATGGGCCATGCTGATCATGACCTGCCTAGCACCGTCGCTTACGCAGTATTGAATCAGCTTATCCAGCATCGGCACCAGAACATCCAAACCTTCAATCGAGAATCGCTTCTGACCGATGAAGGTCTTGTGAAGAAAATGTTCAAAAGTTTCTACTTTCACCAACTGCTTCAGAAGATCCTTTTTTTCATGGTCGGAAGCTGTGTATTGAAAAAGTTTGCTTTCGACTGCTCTGTTTAACCATTTTTTCTCTTTAAGGTCCTGCACATGACTGAATTCGTATGCGAGCGAACGCGAATAGAGATCGCGCAGGTAGTTGACGACATCCAGTGCATTCTTTACATGATCCGGAGCCTCCGGCCAGATCACTCGTGATGGAATCGCTTTCAGTTTTCTGGGTGAAAGATTGAACGAAGCAAGATCCATCAGATGTGTTTCAATGACATGATGATCATGCAGCGGATTGACATGAGCGAGCAGATGCCCATATGCTCGGATCCTTTCCGCCAGACGGACGGCACCGACTACCTGTGCCAGTTCGAAACTGCTTTCCGCAAAACTGTACATCGGCTCAGGCTGAGAACCGGCCGGATTACTGTCAATATTCTTTGGCCTTCCCCATTTGTCAAAAAGCTCTTTCAACGTTGGATCCACCGTTTGCGGATCATCAAGATATTTGTCATACTGTTCATCAACATAACCGAGATTCAGTCCGGAGAAACCTTGCCAGGGATTGGTTTTCGCTAACGTATACAGTTCAAAGGCTGACATTTCATCGCTCCCCATCAATAAATGATTTAATTCTGAAAAAGATGGATATGCACTACTTTTGAATATATCTTTATTCTGTATTTACTCTTACTTTTCTTGTAGATTCATTTTAACACAGCATATTTGAAGTTTAAATTGTTACGATATTATGAAATAATGATTTTTTGTAATCGTATCCATTCATTTTCCGGTTCCCATCCATTGACATATTTCATCATATGTATTTTAAAAAGCCGATGAATAGGCTAGCCGCGTTTTTTGATTTGTTCTGTGCATGCTATAATAAATAGCAGACGCTGATCCCGTGTTAAATGTATCAGTCCCGATTCAGGGCACCGGATCAGAGAAAGAAGGCATGAAATTTGGACGAACTGAAAGCGGGAACGGTAGTCACCCTTAATTTTTCGCATAAAGCGCCATTCGGTTATTTTCTCACTGATGGCGAACAGGATATACTGCTTCACGAAAATGATGCCATTGAACCCGTTGATGAGCTGGCCCCTCTGAAAGTATTTCTGTATCAGGACCACCAGGGCAGGCTTGCTGCCACGATGAATGTCCCGGATATCCGCCTGGGTGTGTATAACTGGGCGAGCGCTGTTTCAATGCATAAAAAATACGGCGTGTTTGCCGATATCGGTATTAATAAGGACATATTGCTTTCAAAAGATGACCTTCCCGATGAATGGCCGGACTGGCCCGAGACTGGCGACAAAATTTATTGCAGTCTGAAACTCGATAAAAAGGATCGTCTCTTTGCCAAACTGGCTGACGAGTCAATAATGAAAGTGATCTCTCGGCCTGCAAACGAAGAATTATTAAATAAAGAAGTGAATGCCACGGTTTACCGTCTTTTGCTTGAAGGTGCGCACTTCATCACAGATGACGGATTTCTGGGCTTTATCCATAAGAATGAAACAACGGGAAGGCTTCGTCTCGGTCAGGAGATTCACGGCCGCGTGACTGAGGTTAAAGAAAATGGATCCATTGATCTTTCAATGCATCCGAGAAGCTATGAACTGATCGACCGGCACGCCGAAGCAATTCTTCAGTATATGGCAGGTCGCGGCGGAGCTATGCCATTTTCAGATAAAAGCCTGCCTGAGGACATTAAAAAGCAATTTGCAATCAGCAAAGGCGACTTTAAAAAAGCGCTGGGGAAGTTGATGAAGGAAAAAAAGCTTTATCAGGAAGACGGCTGGAGCTATCTTAATGAAATCAAAAGCAAATAACATCCTGAAAAACCAAAGGGGCCCCGTTAGGGACCCTTTTTTTGGTAATAAAATTCAGAGGAAATGGGATTTACTCTGTTTCAGTTTCAACACCGCGGCGCCTTCCTATGATCGCCTGAAAAGCCATACCTAGAAAGTATACAAATGCATCAAAGGCCACAATAAAAAAGCTGACCGGGGCATTTGTATAATAGCCGGCAACCAGGCCAAACCAGACACCAAGCACCGCAATAAACGAGGAAAGCAGGATCATTCCAAATATAGACTGGGTATAAAACCTGGCAGCTGCTGCAGGCACTGTCATCAGAGCAAAAACAAGCAGAGCACCAACGATCTGGACAGTCACACTGACGGCGACTGCCATTAACAATAGAAAACCAATGGAAATCCAGCGGATCGGCAAACCTGCCGCCTGAGCGCCAACTTGATCAAAAGAGTCAAACTTGAGCCAGCGATAGCTGGCGGCCAGCGCCAGAAGTACAAGAATAGTGATGACGACAATCTGCCAGACATCCTGAAGATCAATACCGACGACACTGCCGAAAAGCAGAGTTCTTGAATAGTTACCCTGTATATTTCCGAGCGAGAGAAATAATATGCCCAGAGCCAATGCCAGACTGAGGATCACACTGATCGACGCATCGCGTCGGAACATTCTGACGCCCATCTGTCCGACACCAACCGCGCCCAGCAAGGTAAAAACGAGCAACCCGATCAATGGATCCATCCCAGTAAAAGCGGCAAATGCCGCACCGGCAAAACCGATATGCGAAAGAGTATGTGCAATGAAAGAAAGCGATCGTGCTATAATGAAAACCCCGATCACGCCGCACATGATTGCAATCAATGTTCCCGCAATAAACGCGTGCTGCATGAAATCGTACTGAAACATCTTCTTCCCTCCGTTAACCGCACCACATTAAAGAATCAGTTTTCCAACAATTATTCTAAGCAGGGCAGGTTCTTTGAAATTCTTTTTATTTATAAGAAGCTGAAAGCGGCAGTTCAGAGGAAGAGGGTTCTTCTTGATAAGGGATACCCGCGCTGTCAGCAGAAATAGATTGATAGGCATTTTTCAGAACCATCTGGTCATCAAGTATTGTACGCGCATCGCCAGTCTTATAAAAACCGCGGGACATGAGCAGAATACGATCTGCATACTTGCTGACCTGCTCAAGGTCATGGCTGATAAAAATAACTGTGACACCCCAGTCCTGTGCCGCTCTTTTCACGAGTTCCATCATCCGGGCCTGAGCATTCGGATCAAGATTTGCCGTCGATTCATCCAAAAGCAGCAAATTCGGACGACGAACGAGTGCCTGCGCCAGAAACGTCCGCTGGCGCTCTCCGCCTGATAATCTGCCGATCGGTTTTCTCGCAAATCGTTCCGTATCGGTAAAGGTCATTATTTCCTTTAATGTTCTTCTTTCCTGTCTGGACGGCCATGGAAAAAATCCAGATATCTGTCCGAGGGAAACAAAATCTCTCGCACTGATCGGTGTATCTTCATCAATGACTCGCGATTGCGGCACATAACCGACGACAGCTTTCTTACCGTCGGTCGCGAGCGATATTTTCCCGCCTTGGGGACGGATCAATCCAAGGATAGATTTCAGCAGCGTTGATTTTCCAGCCCCATTGGGTCCAATGATGGCAAACATTTCACCTGCAGATACATCGAAAGAAAGATCCTGCAGCACTTCCTCACCATTAAAGCTGACCTGAAGATGACTCACTTGGATTTGACGAAGCATTAGAAAACCTCCCTATCTCGCAAACTATATGTAAAACCGACCAAATAATGTCTGAGACTAAACAGTGCGTCACATTGATAAATAGTAATAATTTCGATTTGTTTTGTCAAGCAATCTTTATTCTCACCGCAAGAAACGACTTCAGTGATTGTTCTGCGCCGTTTCAATCTGCTTCAGTTGATCCATCATCCAGGTTTTATAATCTTTTCCTGATGGCAAGGTTTCAGTCACTTTGACGACGGGCATTCCATATTGGCCGGCCAGGGCCATCATTTTTTTCACAGTCGGGCTGATTTCCTGAATATTGCTGACGAAGAAAGCAAACCGTTTCTCTTTGATATCCTTTTGCATGTTTTCGATATCTCTTGGTGATGGGTCCAATTCATTCTCCACCGTAATTTCAAAGTGATTATTGGCTACTTTGTAACCCAACGCGTCGAGCGTATAATCAAAAACGGGTTCGGAGACATCAACCAGTTTACCGGCTGACTTCTTGCTGAGCTGAGCAATCTCGTCTTTCACAGATTTGACTTCAGCAATATATTTTTCAGGGTTTTTCTTGTATTCAGCAGTATGCTTCGGATCAATTTTTGCAAGTTTGCCAGCCAAATAGTTTGCAAGTTTCGGCATTGTTTCCGGCTGATACCAGAGATGTTCGTTGTCCTCATTCTTTTTGCCTGGAAGATCCTCGCCGACACGAATGAGCGTCTGATCCTTGTTATTTGACACCAGTTTGTCCATCCAGCCTTCATAACCGATGCCATTATAGAGAACCACTTTAGCCTGGCTAACAGACATGGCAATTCCAGTTGTCGGCTCATAGTCATGAGGATCCATTCTCGGTTTGTTAATTACCGAAATCACGTTCACATGATTTCCCCCCACCGCTTTAATCATCTCTCCGTAAAAATCCTCGGCAGCAACTACATTGATTCTGGAGTTATTACTGGTTCCGCCTGAACCTGATTGACTGCAGCCAGCAAGCGTGCCGATTAATAAAATAATGACCCAAATAAAAAAACGGAGCGGCAAACAAAAGCTGTTGGTCTTATTTCCAGAGAACCTCCAAAATATGTAATTGGCCAGTTTAAATCGTAACAGTTACTATTTAGCTCCTGCAATTATAGATAGTAAACGTTACGTTTTACTTTGTCAAGAAGGGACTTGGAAAAGCATCCCAACGTTCTGTCTTGACTGCGGCCGGCCAAAGCTATAAGTTTAGGGTGATATGAAGTTTTTTCTATCTGCAATTTAAACTAATTGGAGGAATCGACAATGAAAATAGCTATGGCCAGTGACCACGCCGGTTTTGAACTGAAAGGTGAAATCAAAGCGTGGCTTGAAAAAGAAGGACATGAAGTCATTGATTTTGGCACGGACAGCAAAGAATCGTGCGATTTATCGGATTACGTCTATCCTGCGTCGCTTGCAGTCGCCAAGGGAGAAGCAGACCGGGGTATTTTCGTTGATGGCGTCGGCTATGGCAGCGCTCTGATCGCGAACCGTATTTACGGTTTGACCGCGGCAGTCTGCCAGGATCCATTCTGCGCGAAACTGGCCCGTCAGCACACGGACAGCAATGTCCTCTGTATTGGCGGGAAAATTATCGGCTCAGGGATTGCTCTCGAAATTGTCGATGTCTGGATGCATACCGATCCGATAACAGACGTTGATAAATATGTCCGCCGCGTAAAAAAAGTACAGGCCATCTCGGAAAAGCATTTGAAAAAGCTTTCGGAAATCTGAAAATTGCAGAGATCTACCAATACTGTTTTTAAAAAGACCGGAGTGAACAGCAGCATGTGTGAATGCTGTTTCACTCCGGTTTTCATATGAAAGAAAGTCGTCGTTAACATTAAAAAAGACGTAATCGGCAAATAATCCCCTGATGGGGGGAGTTATTTGTCCTGCATACTTTTAGCTCAACATGTTTTTTTATAATAGAGGGCGTTCGAAAAGTCACCTTTTGAACAGGCTCCAATAGCAAAACTTTAAAAAGATATTAGCTGGTTTACTATACTCACCACGACCTCACTTCTTACTTCTCTCTTATTTTCTCCAATAGTTCGCGCTCACGTTCAGCCGACATCCCTGCTTTCCAATCAGCATTTGACGGTCGCGATTTCACCCATTCAGCTGTATCCCGGATCGTTTCTTGAACAGGGCGAAATGATAGCCCCGCTTGAATCGCTTTACTGTTGTCTACAGATAAAAATCCTTTCATATTGACTTTTTTTGGTATCCAAAGCGGCATCTCTGTCCAATAGTCAACACCCTGATCAAGAAGAAAACCTTCTTCGGCCCATTGAAACTGTACCTTGGGGTTCAGCGTTGCCGCACATGACTTCAAAAAAGTTCTCAAAGTGAGCGATTCTGCCGGGCCTGTTGCATGGTATGTGCCTGCTTGCTTTCTTTCGGTCATTTCGAGAATCCATGAAGCGAGATCCCGGACGTCGATCCATTGAATAGATGCCTCCGGATCTCCGGGTGCCAGTATCTTTCCTCCCTTCATCACACGCCATGGCCAGTAAGTAAAACGGTCAGTCGGATCATACGGTCCCACGATTAAACCAGGACGGACAATAAGCGATCGGCCTGGTAATTCCTCCTTAACGGCGGATTCACAAAGCGCCTTGAGCGGGCCGTATGTATCGCCAGTAACCTCTTCAACCGATTCATCTTCCAACTTGCTTACACCTGTTGTTTCATTGAGTCTGGATTTACTGAAATCTTTATAAACAGAAATGCTGGATATAAACGTATAATGATCGGTTGATTGCGCAAACAGCTTGGCTGATTTGCGGACAATCCTTGGAACGTAGCCTGACGTGTCAATGACCGCATCCCAAGCTCTATTCTGCACCGCCTTCAGATCCCCATCGCGATCTCCATGCAGCTGTTCGATATCAGGAGCGATGTCAGGATGATTCCCGCGATTGAATAATGTGACAGAATGGCCCCTTTCTCTAGCAATCTCTCCAAGATGTCTGCCCAAAAAGACCGTTCCGCCCAGAATCAGTATGTTGATGTGGATCACCTTCCCGCCTCTATTTGTCTGTTTAAACGATTTTTGATCAAAGATTGTTACATGTATTGTATTTTTTTTACCATGAGCAGTAGCATTGTGGATTAGACAGAAAGAGGAATGCAGAGAAATATATGACGCATCACAACGATCAGGAACGTGAACGAACAATATTTTCTCAAGGACATTTGCTGTTCATAAAATATACTGTATTTTTATTCCTTATTCACCTATAATTGACTCAACAAATTAAAAGACAGGTGATTCATATGCAAGTATTCAGTCTGGGAACAATGATTTTTCAGCTTGTCATGTTTGCGTTGCTACTGGCGCTCCTTTATTTCGTTATTAAAGGGATCATCTTCTTTTCCGTGCAGCCCAAGGTAGCAAAGAAACAGCATGAAGAACTATTGAGGAAACTGTCCGAAATCAGTGAAAAACTGGATCGTCTTCATTGAAGACATGTACAGTAGAAATTCCGGTGCAATGTGCACCAGGAACGGTTCTATGATTGGGTTTTATCGCTTTTATATTTTTTCTCTTTCTTTTGCCCACTTTATTCGCTTGTTCCTCTATCACTGGAAATTCCGGGTCTGCGAAAGACCGAGTAACCACACATCTGAAAAGACATCTTCTGCGCCGCAAAAGCAACGCTTCATGACATGGCTTCCAGTAGATCAGGAGCCCAATAAACGCGAAATATGTAGTCCATATGAACAGATCATGATTCGATTCAAACTCAAGAATTTTCTTTATGAAACATCCCTGACTATCTTTTATTCCCCAACCAGACAACCGGCAGTACTGATCATAACCGGATAGTGTGAATGCGTCTCCCAAATCAAAAGAAAGATGAAAAGCCAACCAAACCGGCAATGTAAAACATTCGTCTATTTGTACTCACTAACAGTGACCGACGAGAAATGATCGGCGCGGCAGGCCTTCGCTACGCTTTTCCAAGTTAAATCGTATATCCTTATCACCCCTTTTCAACAATACGTTTTTTCATTTCAATAATCTGGATTTGTTCGATTTTCCTCCAGGAGAGTCACAAAAAGCCCACATCTTGAATATGATTGAAGTGACTATTTATATTTATTCTTAATCATCATTTTATTTGCTTGCTCATTGCCTGATAAACAAATTTGGAAAGCAAATTTTTCTTAAAACAAATAAGCAAACATGGATGAAGAAAAAAGATCGCAATGGAGATGATTTCTAAAAATATGATTGATAATATTCAACTGATCAAGAAAGAATTGGAATATCTAAAAGGCATTAACGACAAATCAGTCGGGATTATTAGTATGACGGCTAGAAAATCAAATGGATTACGTACGTTACCAAGAAGAGCTGCAATGGGCTTTACTGCAATAAATTTTTTGGTAACGAAAATAGAACAGGCGAGAGATTGCCTGTTCGCTCTGGACGGTCAAGTCGACTATATATTAATTGATATTGAGGAAAAACAGGATATATCCCTTATTCGTGAAGCAAGACGAATCATAAAAACATCTAAAGTTATTACCTGTAAACCCAATGATGCCACTATAGAATCCTGTGATCTGTTCATAAGGCATCATTATAATGATGAATTGGAAAATAAGTCCGTGCTAGTCATTGGGTCTGGAAATTTAAGTACTAAAATAGCTTTAAGACTCGCTGAAAGACAGGCAATTGTGCATTTGCACAGTAGAAGCTATCAAAAGACAGCTCAAATTACTGAATCTTTAAATTTAATTCTTCCTAAATTCTCTAAACCAATACAAGCAATCAATAAGCCAAAACAAAAGTACAACATAATAGTTTCTTTTTTATCTGCTGAAGCAATCATTGGAGAGGAGTATTTGCCGATATTGAGTGAGGACTCGTTAGTCATCGACGGAGGTATCAATAATTTTAAATCCGCATTTATTAAAGGAGCTTTGGAAAAAGGAATCACTTGCTATAGATTAGATGTCCGGATTGCTTTTCTCTATTATTTACTCTTTCTAAGCAATGAAGTAGAATCATTTTTTACACATGTAATGGGTCGCATAGAGTATCAAGATAACGGCTATCATTTAGTTTCAGGGGGTATTATCGGCAATATAGGCGATATTATTGTAGATAAAGTGATGGAACCCACTCAAATTGTAGGTATCGCAGATGGATTAGGAGGAGTTAAGAGCGAGTCCCATTATTCTCAAGAGGAAAAGATAAAGATCACGGAAATATCAAAACAATTAAGCGATCATTCAGGGTAAGGAAATGTCAGCTTATTACTTCGCAGTAGTGTACAAAAGAACCACACCTTTTAAAAGAAGGCTTCGTTAAACTAATCTGTTGCTTTTCGCTCCAGTAAACAAAGTGGCAAAACCAACGTTGAACTTTAACATAGCCTATAAGGAAATAAACAATATACTGAACCTAGTTTTCTTTATAGAGATTTTACCCCGGAATGTAAATAAAATTCAATCATAAAAGAACATGGAAAAAGGTAGATAAGCCCTTAGGCGTCTCTACAGGTTCATGACAGGAAAGTTGAAAACAATCACCTGTTTCGCTGGTTCTCTTGAAGGCCATGTAGATCTGGATCAAACCAAAATGGTGTTAGCCATCGCCAAAAAATTTTGTCCGAAAATGCTCTTCTCCTACGATCAACAACTTTATTTAATGAATCCGCCTTTTTTTAACATCTCTTTGATTTCATCCTTACTCATTAGTCCTTTTTCAGAACTGTAATTTCCTATTTTTACCGCGGGATATTTAGCGTAATGTTCCATTAACCCATCTATATGAATGGTTGGCAAGATAACAAAGTATTCTTGATCATAAATAATTGTTTTCATACTTTCATTTGCAGAAAGGAGCAGCTCATGAATTTTTTCCCCGGGACGAATTCCAAGAATATCAAATTCAATATTTTTTTCTCCAGAGGCTGCTATCAATGCCTGTGCAAGATCAATAATTTTACAGGAGGGCATTTTCATAACAAAAATTTCTCCCCCAATACTTTCATAAGTGGCCTCTAGAACAAGTTTAATTGCGTCCTGTACAGACAGAAAGAAACGTGTCATGTTTGGGTCCGTAATACCTATCTTCTGTTTTTCCTGAATCTGTCTTTTAAAAACATGTATAACGCTTCCGCTTGTTCCTAATACATTTCCACCCCGGATACATACAAACTTTGTATGAGTACTCAATGTATTAGCATGAATAATTAACCTCTCACCCATTGCTTTTGAAAATCCATAAAAATTCAATGGATCAGAGGCTTTATCAGTCGAAATATATACCACTTTTTTCACGCCAGACTGAATAGCTGCTTCAATTACATTTTGAGTTCCTATAACATTGGTCTTTAATGCCTCCATAGGCTGTTCTTCACAAACAGGGACATGTTTTAATGCTGCCAGATGAAAAATATAATCAACATCTTGGCACGCTCCAATTAAAGCCTCTTTTTCTCTAATATCTCCAATAATAAAACGTAATTTAGGATTATGATCAAACATTTGCTTCATTGTAAATTGATTGGCTTCATTTCTGGAAAATATTCTAATTTCCTTTGGCTTTTTATCTAACAATTGATTAATTAACTCGTATCCCCATGAACCTGTACCACCCGTTACAAGGATGATCTGATTATTCAACAAGTCTAATGCCTCCTATATTCTAAGTTACGATAAGCTGAATACATCTTTAAAAATACAAAAGAATAAATAAACTTCGACCCGAATCCTATTGTTTGTTTAAAATACTTTCGTAAAAAAAATTATATTAATTTGAATCCTCCAGCCGTCTTATAAATGAATAGCGTTACTTATTTGAACAACCTCCAACTTCTATAATGTATGCATTGCTCCTTTAGTTGTCATAGGCAGTCTCTTTAACTTAGATTAAATTCTTTAGAGAGCGTTTAAAAAGTCACCGAATGATCGGCGGCGAATCTCTTCGCTGGCTTTAGTTAAGAAGAAATTGCTACATAAGAATGAAGTTTTCGGAAGGGGAAACAGACTCAGGTGGAGTAAACTGATTAAACCGCTCTTTTACCGCACAGCTCGACTCAGATACATGAACTGGCTTTGAAACCTTCGAAGGAATTCCTGAAAAAAACGGTCTGATACTTATTGTCCATGGTCTCATGAGAGGGCTGCCTGTTTTTTCATCTAATCAATGATCACACTCAAGCATTATATTGACTTCAGACAAAGCACCGCACCTCTCTCTGAGAAAAGTGCGGGGAAAGTGTTCCATTAATTTTGAGAATGATCGTGTCTGAAACGAAACGCTCAAGATAAGCCATCAGTCGCTGAGGGTTGATGGTGTCGGGAATTGGCCTCCGTCTTCCTTCAGATTCTACAATACCATGCTAAAAGGTAAAAAGGGATATTTTAATTCTCAGGTCAACCATCCAAACCAAACACACGATTGAATAATAAATTAAAATATACAACGAAAGCGGGATGATTAACCTTTGAATATACTGCTTGCCACATATGGAGCTGTTCCATGTGTGGGGGTTTGAGAATCCACGATCCAGTCAAAAAAAATCTAGAAAAGTTAGAATGTAAGGCCGATTTATTAGGACATGGCGAGGATAATATCTATATTCATCTAGTTTTTATTAGGTAGCGACGAGCTAAGAGAAACACTAAGATCCATTTGCAGAAAAATGAGGGATAAGCCATTGTCCTCAAAAAAGGGCTGCAAGAAATTAATAAAAATCTATGAACAGACAAATGAGAAGCAGGAAAGGATAAAACTAATGATACGAACTAATTTGCTGATATTTAACAACAAGTTATTAAACTGGTTCTCAAAAATATTTTCTTGGATCAAACGATTTTGGAAAGTTAAAACGGATCAACCAGCTAAAGAGGAAATAAGGAGGATGAGGACCATGGATCTTAAAACGATAAATGGAAATTATGATGCTATTTTTAGCTTAGGCGATTTGTGTCTGGCAAGTATTCAATTAAGAAAGCATAATTTACGCCCCTTTGCCGGTGTCATCGATTGGATGGGATCACCATTTCTTTATGAAGTTAATAGACTTCTTAAAAATAGGTTTCAGGGATTTATGGAGTTATCAAATGTGTCGATCAGAGGCTATGCAAATGAACAAAATCTGTTGGTAGCAGATGATCAGTACAATATTATGTCTAATCATGACTTTGATACAACCAGAAATACACTAACTCAATTAGCGACTTACCCAGAGGTTAAAGCAAAATTTGATCGCCGAATTAACAGGTTTCTAAATAAGCTAGAGACAAGTAAACGGATACTTTTTGTTAGAACTGAAGGGACATTTGATGAGGTTAAGGCATTGGAGGAGACATTATCTGAATTGGTGAAAGGTGATTTCCGCATCCTTGTTATCAATCATACGAATGTTAACGATATAGTGGTCAAAAACTGGCCGCTTAAAAAGGTTTGTTCTCTGGAGTTCCCTAATATCGAAAAGTGGGAAGGGAATAACGATCTATGGGACCGGGTTTTAAAAGATGTTCATATTAAATGAGCGTTTTGGGCGCCAGTCCTTTGTCAGGGCACAAATGAAAGAATTCTATTCTGAAAACAAATAATGACTCAACTTCTGCAGAGCGAAAATCAAGGTGATCATTTGATCTCACACAGGACGGAGCAGACGAACTAAGGTTCTTAATAAAATGGCTATGTTTAAACTCAACGTCGATTTTGCTCCTTTGTTTGAGCGGAAGCTGTGAAACTCCTGCGGGAACAGCGAGCGCATGGAACGAAAAGCAAACAGACAGCCAACAAAACAGAAAGACACCCTACATTTGGTATAGTGAATTTGTCTAGAAAACACTGCCAAATAAAAGGGTGTCCTTCATTAGGATAACGAATAACAATCAATTCCCTGTCGCAGTTAATTCAGCACAGCAACAGTATTTATTGCAGAAACGCTTAATGAACAAAACATACATTACTTAGTTTTAAAAGATGAAACAATTTGATTGAGTTCCTCAGCCATTTCCGACAGAGTCGTTGCATTGCTGGCTATTTCTTCCATAGACGCAGATTGCTCCTCAGTAGCTGCGGAAGCATTTTGTGATTCACTATTTACTTTTGAAGCTGCTTCATTAATGTTCTTAACGGCGGTGTCAACCTGTCCGGTTTCCTGAGCTATCATTTTGATCGCTTGCGTCATTTGCAGAATCTCTTTTGAGACACTGTTCATTGAAACGGCAATGTTTTCGAAAGAGTCCGCGGTTTTATTTACTGATTCGAGACCCTTATTTATCTCAAGACTACCATTTTGCATCGATTCCACAGATTTCCTGCTGTGTATTTGCAACAAATTGACCACTTCTGAAATCTTTTTTGTTGAATCAGCAGACTGTTCGGCAAGCTTTCGAATCTCATCAGCAACGACAGCAAATCCGCGTCCCTCTTCGCCAGCCCGCGCAGCTTCAATCGCTGCATTCAGCGAAAGAAGCTGCGTTTGTGCAGCGATATCGTCAATTAGCTTATTCATTTCTTCAATGCTTGCTACTTGATTTGCAAATTCTTCAATCGTCCTTAATGCCTCTTCTTGTTTTTCGTCTATAATCCGGATTTGATTGGTCGTTTGTTTTAATGTCTTTTTTCCAAGTTCTACTTTACCCATGGCATCATCGGAAACGCGATGCAGCTTATCGGCATTTCCATCAATGAGTTCAATCTGATTTTGAATCGAATCAGTGGAAGCAGCGGTTGATCCTGTCTCCTTATAAGAATCATTTGCCCCGATAGCCATCTGCTGAATGGATTGAGCAATTTCATCTATTGTTGCTTTACTTTCTTCTGTCGAAGCTGTCAGTTCTTCAGATGAAGCAGCGAGCGTTCCTGCCTTATCACTGACAATATTGAGAACATGGCGTAATTCTTCAATCATCTTATTAAATCCTTCGCCAAGGCGCTCAAATTCTACGAAGCTTCCGACTTTCACTTTGTGCGTTAAGTCTTTGTTCACGACATATGAAGAAACTTCTAATATTTTCTTTATTGGGCTGATGATCTTACGAACAGCTAATAGAGCAATGAGAACGCCTAATATCGCCATAATTAAGCAAACAATCACTGTTTGAATCAGAATACCAGATAAATCCGAATTGATTTCCGCTTCCGATACGTTACCAATAAGGATCCAGCCTGTAAAGTTATTATGTATAAAATTAATCTGGCGGGGAACACCCAGCTGGTTAGAAAAGTAAGAACCGCTGTTTTTTTTGAAAAGATATTTATTCGGCGCTACTTTTCCCGTTTTCACTAAATTGCTTACAAGTGCAACAGCCTTAGCGCTATACAAACTGGTATATCCTGTTTTTCCAATACGCACTCCTTTAACGATATTCTGCAGCGAGTTTATATTTATCGTTAAGTTAACAACACCCTGACCGTCTTTTGTTGTTCTTGCCAGTGATACGACGTATTGTCTGCTGACAGCGGATATATAAGGCTCTGTAAGAACAACTTTTCCTGGATGCGCAATTGCCAGTTGAAACCAGGGGCGTTTCCGCGGATCAAACCCTTTAGGCGCTTTCTGTCCATTTCCGTTTACGTTATAGCCACTATTATCGGCTGCTGAAATATTTTCTGTCATGTTTGTACTATGGTATTGGTTGTTTAATAAACTGTACACAAGGCTGCTCTTTATATTGGAAGAATTAATAGTATCCGCCAGATAATTAAGACGAACCGCCTGCTCCCCCATTGTCTGATTAATGTCTTCACTTAGAATTTTAATGCTATTGATAGCATTCCCATTAACACTTGTCATCATCTGATTCTTGGCACTAAGATAAGAAAAAGTTCCGACAATACCTGTAGGAACAATAACAAGTAAAACAGCTATGGTAATTAGAACAAATTTTAATTGCAACTGAACGCGCCCATGTTTTTTTTCGACCATTTAGAATACTGCTCCTCGTCTACTTAATATTTTTTTAATAGGGGGGTTAAACAATCAGTTAGAACCGTCAAAATTCGACAAAATTTCCTCTTTTTTTCATCGGTGTTTTATAAATTATGTTTAATATCGGATTCTAAATTTTTCCTTATCATAAAATATGATCTTTTCATTGAAGTCCCGTCTTATACTGCAATAAATTAACAACTTAATTTTCTAGGCGGCAGATTATCTGCTATTATTTTAATTAGATGCTTTACTATCATCTTCTGAACTCATACCATATCGGAATAATATCAAAATAAAGGGGCTGCACTTATTGTCTGAGAACTACGATGATCCAAATGCAAGACGTGATATTCACCGCACCAGTCTGCGCCCTGACTGCGAGAGCTGCTTTGGTTTGTGCTGTGTTGCCCTACCCTTCGCAGCTTCAGCAGATTTTGCGATCGAAAAAGATGCCGGCAAGTCATGCCCCAATCTGCGATCAGACTTCCGCTGCAGCATTCATAAAAACCTCAGACAGCAGGGATTTAAAGGGTGCACCGCTTTTGACTGCTTCGGTGCAGGGCAAAAAGTTTCTCAAGTCACTTTTGGAGGAACGGACTGGCATGAAGATGCAGCCACGGCAAGGAAAATGTACCATGTGTTTCCAATTATGTTACAGCTCCATGAGATGCTCTGGTATCTGACTGAGGCTCTTATGTTGAAAACGTCTCTTCCGATTCAGGGAGAGCTACGCCTCGCACTTGATGAAACGGAACGACTGTCTCAACTTGATCCCGAAGCACTCATGGAACTGGATGTTCCCTCTCACCGAGCAAATGTAAACGTTCTGCTTCTAAGAACAAGTGAACGAGCATGGGCGGAGTCACAGCATAAAAGTGATAAAAAAAGGAAGAGAATCAATCGTCAAGGTGCTGATCTGATGGGTGCAAATCTTAGAGGAGCTGATCTCGGAGGAACCAACTTAAGAGGAGCGTATCTGATTGCCGCTGACCTCCGGGACGCCGATTTGAGAGCAGCCGACTTTATCGGTGCTGATTTACGAGACGCTGACCTTCGAGGAGCCGATCTCACCGAGAGTATCTTCCTCACTCAAGCACAGATTAGCTCGGCGAAGGGCGATGCACACACTAAATTGCCGCACTTGCTTTCTCACCCAACACATTGGTCTGTTTTTGGTAAAAAAATAAATAAAAGAACTGAAAAGTAACACCCAATCCATCAAATCAGTTGATGATCCCCGCATAAAATTATTCGGGTTTTACCGATCAAGGGCCATAAATAGAAGCAGGAAGGGGAAAACCTCTTCCTGCTTCTGCTCTAAATATTTAAGATTCATGTCTCAGGCATGGTTGCCCGCTTTAGGTGTTGCTTCCGTCGAGAGCACGGTAAAGCCTTGAAGGGTTTTGCTGCTTTCAGCCTGAGGCCGGCTCATCATTCGCTACGATCAATCTGCTTCCACTTGGTTACGGTCTCTTCTTTCTTACCGGCACATTTATTCAGATACCGGGCCAGGACGAAAAAATAGTCCGAAAGACGGTTCATAAAAATATAACTTTGCGGAACCTCTGCATTCAGGCCATTCAGAAGCGTCACGTAATCCCGCTCGCAGCGGCGGACGATCGCACGTGTCATTTGAGCGTAACTTGCCGGAGCCGTACCGCTGTATAGGATAAATTCGGTCAACGGATCCATACGCTGATCCAGCCGGTCGATTTTCGACTCAAGTGATTGAACAACATTTTTGTCGATATAAATTTTTGAAAAATCTGAACTGATTTCAATTCCAATATGATAAAGCGCATTCTGAATCCAATTCAGGTTCTTCAGTTCAGCCTTTGCGTATTCCAGATTGTTTCTCCCGCCTAAAGATTTATTGATCAGCGAAGACAGATAACCGATTGATGCAGAAACCTCGTCGATACTTCCGTTCAGCTCAATAAGCGGGCTGCTCTTAGACGGACGCGCACCGCTCAATGTATTTGTTTTGCCAAGATCACCGTGGCCTGTATAAATCTTCATGAGCCTCTCCCCTTTCCTGTCAGTGTCGGCGCTTAAAAAAACTTCCCGCATGATCAGTCATACCTCCATAAAAGTAGTATAAATCAAATGTCCAACATTTTTTGAGGATAAAGATTATTCGGGGCTGTCGTCTAACACCGATTAATGTGGTCAATGAACTTGAAAATACTGTAGCCACTATGCCAAATAGTAGTATTAAAATAGATTCATACCGCTCTGCTAAACAAGCAGTAGCTACCCTATATGCCCGAACTATTGCCGCTTTCTCCGGAAAATTTAAAAATAACTGATCTTTATTTTGAATAATACCAGTTAATCGCGTCATTGGGCTGTACGTGATATGCACCGGCGCTGATGTTGGGGGCTTTTCCGTTTACGGTGTACATCCATCCGCTGGCGGGAGATGTCTGGCCGGCTTCCTGATTGTTAATGCTGCTAACATAAATTGAACTGCCGAAGCCGTAATAACTGAGCTCAATATGCTTTGCTTCAGTGAATCGCTGCAGCTCGGAAAATACACTGTCATTGGATCGATAAGTAACGGGGCCTTGCGTATTAAAACCGTTCAGACCCTGTATGGTAATGGAAACTGTTTGCTGCCCGGCGGCAGAGCTCGACGAAGAACTCGATGATGCTGTTTGTTGACTTGTTCCTGACTGATTATTTTTTTGAGCAGCGTGATTATTCTTAGCAGCAACCTTTTCAGCTTTAGCAACAGTATTTGTCGCTACACTCTGTGACGTACTGCTCTTGCCTGAAGACATGCTTGATGAGGATTTAGCACTGCTTTGTGTTTGACTTACCTTCTTTGAACCGGCAGCTGATAAACTCTGACCTGACTGTTTCTCTTTTTTCACAACTTTTTGCATTGACTGATTACCGTTATTCTTGTGATCAGTCGATGCAGATGATCCGGACGAATAGGTTTGGACAGCGACGGATGGATGCGTCGCGACCTTTTTGGCCTGAACCTGAAAACTGCCGATGACCAGTCCGATTCCGATAACAATCGCAAGTATAGGAAGAACAAGGGTAAGAAGTATTTTTTTCATGCTCTGCGTCTCCAGATAGCCTTTCTAAAAATCAGCGCTGATGCACCGAGAGCGGTAACGATTGTTCCGCTAATCAGAATTATGGGATTTACAACTGTGCTTTGTGCTGCTTTAGTTTGTAGATGATCCTTTTTACTTCCGGCAGCCTGAGCCTGTTGCGAAGTTTTATGTTTCTTTACCGATTTGTGTGTTTTAGGTCGATTGTTCGATACTTTCGTTTTTGAAACAGGACTGTTCTTAGTTTTCTCTGCGGCAGGATGGGACGCAGCTGTGGAGACAAGAACAGTCGAAGTCGTATGCTGAACCGAAGGTATTTTCTGGATTGGCAATGTTTTCTGATTTGCAGCCGGGTGACTGGATTTAGGCACGATTTGGACTACCGATTTTTTTGTTGACGTTTTTTTACCGGGTCCTGACGATTGGGACGTTGGCAGAATCTTTACCGGCACCGGAGTTTTCACGGCAGGGGTTGAAGATGCTGCAACAGGGAACACAAACAATTTTCCCCCGGAGAGAAACGCTTTGTACGCGACAAATGCTTCAAGCACTTCGTCGTTTGTCATTGGATCTTCCGTATCCCCCTTCTGCCACACATAGCCATCCCCGGACTGGTATGTGTAGAGATTGTTCAGCGGATTTTTGCCGTCTTTATCAAATTTTCCGACTGTCGGATCAATGCCAACGGAAGTCAAACCAATGACCGCTTCGGCTGTTGAATCTGAGCTTTCGCCATAGTTGGAAAATCCGCCATCGGGTAATTCGATACTGGCAAGATATTCGACTGCTTTGTTAATCGCCTCTTTCACGTCCGCCTGATTCTGATACGGAGCAAGAGCGGCCAGAGCGGCACCGGTGGTATCCACGTCAGCAGGTGGTCCCGCATAGCCCCAGCCTCCATCCTGATCGGCCTGGGATAGTATTTTCTGAATCAGACTGGCGGGGGTGTTTACTGCACCGGCGGGGAGCCTGTCTTCATATTTATCGAACGCGATCAACGCATAAATATCGGCAGAAGGGGTGTTCACTGAAGTATCTCTGCCCAGTTCACTGATCAGATTTCTGCCGTTGAAATCGGTTGGGTCCTGTTTCAGAGCCTTGAGAGCGATGATGACTTTTTCCAATGCAGTTCCCGACAGATTTGTCTCTGAGCGAAGCTTGCCCAGATAGGCAGCCTGATTCTCCTGATTCAGCGCCCCATCCCGCGCCAGTGCAATAGCAGCCCAGTCGTCAGGCTGTCCGGACTGAGCCGCCTGCAAAGATTGAGCCAATTGTCCGGACTGGACATGATTTTCCAAACTGGTCAGATGTGTTTCAAAATCATCAGATGGTGCGGCTGAAGCTGTGAAAGGCAGCAGAATGGCTATAAAGAAGGCTAATATAATAGCTGTTAAACGTTTCATTTTCGCGTGCTCTCCTTAATGAAGTTATAAATAAAGCCTCCACTCAATAGAAAATGGAGGCTTATTCCCTGACCTGTCTACCGCAAGTGGTTTGATCATTAACGATTGTAAAGGAAAGATCGGACTTTACCGTGACGGGATCGTTCAGGAATTTCACCTGATTCCATCCTTTACAACTCATGTTCATTTTTTGATTGCTCATAAAGCATATATCATCAATAATGATTTTACAAGCCATTTTGCGTGCAGCAGAATCTCATCCCCGCCCAACGATAAATGATAATATGGGAGTCATCACAATTCAATTTTTAATTAACATTCCATTCTTATGGATCTATTTAAGTATCTGCACTTTCGTGATTAATCTCAGAAATCAGCAGAGCCATACAAAGAATGGCTAATCATATGGACTATATGTGTTTTAATTATCTTGACTCTTGCTTCTTAGAAATAGAGCTATTAAAAGCGCCGTGAGTATACAAAGTGCTGTGTTAATTACTATTGCTAGACTTATACCTGAAAGTATTGTCATCTTTGTCTGATGACCAAGAATATTCATTCGGGCAGTTGCTATCGCTGACATAATTGGAATCCCCATCGTTATCCCAATTTGCTGACTCATCGTAGCCAGACCCGTAGCTAGACCCTGTTCATGATCTGGTAATCCTGATGTCGCTGTAACCATAAAACCTACAATTGCTGCTAGATTGGCAACCCCGCCAATAAAAGTAACCACAAGCAATAAAATAAGCCAACCAGATCCTACATTTAAAAAAACAAGAGGAAATGTAGCTGCTGCCTGAACAACAAAGGCTACTATAATCGCATGCTTAGCACCGATTAAATTGATAATTCTGGGTCCAATGACTCCTCCAATTATTGTACCCACTCCCAAAGCCGTCAGTGAAAGTCCAGCGGATAAGGGTGTATAACCCAGAACATCTTGAAGATAAAGAGTTAAGAGGAAGACAAGTGAAGTTTCAGTTATAAATGCAAGCAAACCTGTAAAGTTTCCCCATACAATATTTCCCTGCTTCAGGATTGAGATAGGCACAAGGGGTTGAGGCGTATATTTTTCGGTGAACCAGAACATCAAAAGTAAGACTGCACCTATTATTAGCGAACCCCAGGCGGAACGATCGGACCAGGATGTTGTTCCAGCAGTCGTAAACCCATAAACAATAGCCAATAAACCAGCAGTAACTGTGATTGCACCTAGAAAATCGACTTTGGGTCGATAATTTAGTTTACTTTCTTTAAGTACAAAAGGAGCGATTAAAATCACAGCAATGGCAACAAAAACATTAATAAAAAATGCCCAGCGCCAACTGAGAACAGAGGTGAGGATACCGCCCAGAATAGCTCCCGTAGTAAAACCTGCTGCCATTAATGCCCCATTCCACCCCAGTACACGATCACGTTGTGGTCCTTCAGGAAAAGAAGTCGTCATAAGAGACAGTGCAGCAGGAGTTACTATTGCTGTAGCAAGCCCTTGAGAAGCTCGAGCAATTAAAAGGAGTACAGGTTCTTCAGCTAAACCACCAGCTAATGACGATAGCCCAAGAAGAGTAATCCCAATCAGAAATAAGCGTTTTCTTCCAAATAAATCAGCAATTCTGCCAAAGAACAGCGTAAATCCTGCTGCACACAATGAATAAACGGTTGCAATCCACTGGAGGTGTTCCAATGAGAAGCCAACGTCTTTCCCTATTGTAGGCAGAGCTACATTTAGAACCGAAAAATCTACTGCAAGAGTAAAATTGGCCATGAGTAAGACAAATACAATAGTTTTGTTGTAGACTTTTCCATTAACACTATTTAACAGGTTATCACTTCGTATTCTCTCGTTTTGCATAGCGTATAATTACTCCTTTACTTTATTTGATAATGTATATAGTATTGTTTGTGGAGTAAATATTAGCAAGTAGGGATTTTAAAGTTATATAGATACCTTTAGGTTACATATGTAATAAAAAGGGGTGTTATAGAATATGAAAAAAGTATACAATATTGGAATGGAAGCATCTCTAGAAGTAATTGGCGGTAAGTGGAAAGCAGTAATATTATGCCACTTAACTACAGGGGCAAAACGTACTGGAGAATTGAAAAGATTAATTCCAGAAATTTCTCAAAAAATGCTAACGAAACAGTTAAGAGAATTAGAAACTTCAGGTATAATTGATCGAAAGGTATACAGACAAGTTCCTCCAAAAGTCGAATATAACTTGAATGATTATGGGAAAAGTTTAACAGCTATTTTAAATAAATTATGTTTGTGGGGAGAACATCATATAGATTATCTAGAGTCCGAGGGGAAAAATATTGTTCTTTTACAGCGTCATGGTCATAAGTGAATTAGCCTCAACAAACATTTTATATGAGTTATTTTAATCTTAGTTGCTTTAATTAATCATAAAGAGATGAAACATTTTGCTTAAAGCTCAGGTTTGAATATCACGGAAATGACGAAGTCACATAAAAGGAGTGGGTAAAGAACAATTCGCCTCCATGGCGCACGGATTGAATGATTATATTGCCAAGCTTGTAGTGGACTTTCACTGCCAAGTTGTCGCCCATGCCAGGCGCAACAAAAAACCGGTCATTAACCGGTTAATAATCCTTGCCTAAATATCTATTTTACATACTCCGACTTGCTATGTTGTGAGGGGGATAACTGTCTGCATGTCCCATGTCCCTATTATTATGGGAGAATATGATTATTTATGAAGGAATCCCCGTTAAGCATAGAAAAGTTACTTCCATCAGGCGTATTTTTGAGGGTTTAATACGACTTATTTGGTGGAGATCCGTTATTGATGCGCTTTCATTTTCATCTTCACGAGAATATCTTATTAATCTGTGACGCGCTGTGACAGTTCTTCCCGCTTCTCAAGAGGCTTTCTCAAGAGGCTTTTTCCAGAAGCCGATAATCAGTCCGGCGATCACGGCACCAATCAGAATAGCGGCGATGAACAAAAATGGCTGATTGCTCAGGGCAACCACAAAGATACCGCCGTGCGGCGCCGGAATGTTGACTTTCCATAATTGCGTCAGAGCGCCCGCGGTTGCCGAACCGATAATGCTTGAGCAGATAATCCGCAGAGGATCGGAGGCGGCGAACGGAATAGCGCCTTCGGTAATAAACGATAACCCAAGAACATAGTTCGTGATCCCTGCTTTTTTTTCATCATCAGTAAACTTATTTTTGAAAAATGTAGTAGCAAGCGCTATTGCCAGTGGGGGCACCATTCCGCCAGCCATGACAGCAGCCATCATTAGCCCGCCGTTTGGTGCACCGCTGGTAAATACGCCGATCGCAAAAGTATAGGCGGCTTTGTTGACAGGGCCGCCCATGTCAACAGCCTGCATCCCACCAAGAACAAGTCCAAGCAGTATGGCGTTCCCAGTGCCAAGATGACTCAGCGCACCGATCAGGCCCGTATTAATCCATGTAAAAATTGGGTCGAGAATGTAATACATGAGCCCGCCGGTAATCAGCAGGCCAAACACCGGAAAAAGCAGAATCGGTTTCAGGCCGTTGAGTGTTTTGGGAAGTCCGGAGAATACTTTTCTCAGGAGGATAATAACCCATCCGGCCAGAAATCCGGCGGCAAGGCCGCCAAGAAATCCGGCGTTCGATGAGTAGGCCATAAATCCTCCGACAACACCGGGCATTAATGCCGGGCGGTCGCCGATGCTGACGGCGATATAACCGGCCAGAATCGCAATCAGGAAGTGGAAGGCACCAGTTTGGCCGCCGGCAACCGTGCTCAGCATTTGGAAAATTGGATTGTTCTTGCCCAAGTGTTCAAACATGAAGGAGATGGCAAGCAAAATACCACCGCCCACAACAAAGGGAAGCATATGAGAAATGCCGTTCATCAGGTCCTTATAGATCCTGTTCCAGACACTGTTTGTGCTTTCTGTCCCGGATAAGTCCAGACCGCTTTCCGCATGGTATATCGGCGCCTGTCCGTGAAGCGCTTTAGTGATCAGTTCTTCAGGCTTGCGGATACCGTCACTGACCGGTGTCTGCAGTACCTTCTTACCGTCAAAGCGGGCCATTTCAACTTTTTTATCAGCCGCAACAATGACTCCGGCCGCGCGTGCAATTTCGTCGCGTGTAAGCACATGCTTTGCACCTTCAGACCCATTCGTTTCGACTCGGATCGAAACGCCCATCTCCACAGCTTTTTTCTTTAGCGCATCTTCTGCCATATAGGTATGCGCGATCCCTGTCGGGCATGCGGTTACGGCAACAACAAATCTCTCATTATCCGTCACTTTCGAAGCCGGTTGGGAAGCTTCTTTCTTTTCCCTTTCTTCTTTTTCAGCCTGCTCGTCGTCAAATAACTGAGCAACCTCTGCAGGTGTCTCAGCTTGCTTCACTTTAGCGACAAACTTCTGATCAATCAGCAATCGTGAAAGCGCGGCCAACGTTTGCAAATGCACATTGGCTGCCCCCTCCGGTGCGGCAATCATAAAGAAGAGATAAGAAGGTTTGCAGTCAAGCGCTTTGTAATCAATACCCTTCCTGCTGCGTCCGAACACAACAGTTGCCTCGTTAACCGCTTTGGTTTTCGCATGCGGCATGGCAATGCCGTTATCGATTCCGGTACTCGATTCTGCCTCTCTTTTCAGAATCATTTCTTTGAAGAGCTTTGGATCATTGATCCTCCCATTCTTCTCCAGGCTGGCGACGAGTTCGTCAATGGCTTCTTCTTTTGTTGTCGCCTGCATATCCATCACCATTGCGCGCTCAATCATCAGATTGGTAATTTTCATTTTGTACTCACCCCTCATGTTCTATAGGACATCGTCATCGAATTGTTCAGACTGGTGCAGAGGTGTTCATCTGTCGGTCAGTTTCCTTTGAAAGGCCTTCAAGCGCGGAACACAGCCATTTATGGAACCGATTACATTTAATACCGCTACCAACCGGTCCCTTTAATGGACTTTCTCAGCACCCGCTTTTCAACAGGAATTGAGCTGCACTTTGAAAGTTTCCTTCTTCTTTTATTGAAGATGATCTGCGCTGCACTTTCGTTTTAAATATCCGTATGATCAAACGGGTACTTCATTCCCCACTGGTTCCGCACGTTAGTCAATATGTCCATGATATCTACGGATAAGGCAAATTCACCGTCATCATGGCCTTGCTCAATATATCTTTGCATATCCTGAACTTCGTATTGCAGGGCAAGGGATTCATCTCCCGCGGTCAGCACTTCATGTGATTCCGTGTGTGCATCTTTCGTATAGGTAATCTCGGCTTTTGTGGCCCGCGGATAGTTTGATATTTCGATGTATCCATTGGTGCCTGAAATCACCCCACGTTTCGGCTGTTTCGCACGCATCGACAAGGACATAACCGCTAATTGATCATCCAGATTTTTTAAGATAATACCTGATTGTTCATCGACCCCTGTTTCAAAATATTTGACGGTGGTCAGGATATTCGTTGGCTGCGCTTTCAGGAATGAGCGTACAAAAGCTGTGGCATATCCGCCAATATCTAATAAGGCGCCGCCGGCTAAGTCTTTGTTGAAGAAACGATTCCTGACATCGTAATCTTTTAAGCTGCCAAAATTAACCTGTACCAGATTGACATCGCCGAGTTCTCCGGACTGAACGAGCTGCTTGACTCTTTTATACAGCGGCATGTGGAATAATGTGAGTCCCTCTGTAACAATCAATCCCTTTTGAGCAGCCAATTCCTTAACTTTATTCAACTGTTGCGAATTGACCGTGATCGCTTTTTCAGCAAAAACATGCTGTTTGCCTGCAGCGCTTTCATAATATAGCCATAGTGAAAATTATGCGGGGTCGCAATATAGACCACATCGACATTGGGATCTTTAAGCAAATCGTCCGGATTTGAGAAGGTGTGCGTCACCTTTTTCTCCTGACTGAATGCCTGTAAAGCCGCTTCATTCACATCGGCTACAGCATAAATTTCTCCATTCACGGCATTTAATGCGTCAGCCATTTCATGTGCGATCCATCCAGTACCAATCATTCCCCAGTTAAACGTTTTCATTTTATTCATCCTCACATTCATTGTTTTTTTTCTGAGTCAGCCTAGACGATTTGCGATACACCATCTTTAAAGAAAGAACGATTGAGAGCCTCACCTCCCTGCTATTCAAAATGAAAATAATTTCAACAATTAAATTTACCATGTAACTTATTTTAATATATCACTCGAATCTTTTTTGTCAATAAGAAAATTCGTCTTAAAGCTTCCACATGATCGCAACATGTGGCCCCATAAGCGGTTGAGCAAAATTAAAACCTCTGAATACAACAAAAAAGCCAGTACCTTGATTCACTCGAAGTACTGACTTTTCCCATTATTTGACACTTACACTTGTCTAATCTTCTTTTAAATGATTGTCATTCATTCGTGCTCACACTTTTTTGTCTCATAAAGTTTCACCAAAGTTCCTCAAGTCTCATATAAAAATGTTTTACCCAAAGTAGGTCTGTATGAATAAAGACGTGGCGAGCCCCATCGCCCCAATGGCTATGACGATTTTCATCACTTTAGAAGGAATAAGACGCACAATATAGGGACCGATATATCCGCCGATGAAAAGTCCGGCAGCCAGGGGTGCCACCGCTAGCCAATAGATATGTGAGCGAATGGCATAAAGTAACGTGGCTACAAGATTTGATGCACCTAACGATACATTTTTCATTGCGTTATACTCCGCAAATTTTGCATGGCTTGTTGCCGCAAAGATGGCCAGCATAATCACGCCGCCAGCCGCGCCGAAGTATCCCGTATAAGCCCCAACAACGAGAATGGCTATACTATAAGCGACTTCAGCCGCTTTCAGTCGAAACATGCCTTCCTTATTTTCATCGCTGATGGCGCTTTGCTGCCTGCTCTTATCCTTACTCGTTTGCTTCGGACGTAAAATCAGTAACGCCGCGCCGAAAATGAAAAAAGGGACAACATGCTCAAATGTTGTCGCCGGTGCTATTAATAAGAGTATACTGCCACAGATGCTGCCGATTATAGTAAGCGGTAACAGTTTAATAAGATTGTGACCATGACCGCGCAACTCGCGCTTTGATGCTATTCCCGACCCCACTCCTGTAAATATGAGTGCGGCAGTGTTGGTTACATTGGCATACACGGGCGGTATCCCTAAGGCGAGCAATGCAGGATAGGAAACGAGTGAGGCAAGTCCTACAGACGAACTTATTATTCCTGCTAAAACACCAACCGGAAAAAGAATGAACAAATAGTGATATAACATGAATCATATTTCACCTTTCCATAAAAAAAGTTTGCTTCATTCTAAAGTAATGTTGCATATACATCGAATGAGTATTCACGAGAACCATCGATATTATTATAAACGGTCGTATTCTCATTGCTTTCACAACTTATTATAAATCTATACATTTGAAGAAATTTTGTAAAACCTATTGCCTCGAAAAAAATCCTTTCACCGATCAGACTGTTGATCCAGCGTTTTCCATCACTATTTTGCCGATAAACGGCGGCCAGCCCTTTAACAATGAAAAAAATAATGAGTCAGCGATTTGCCTTTAAGAAAGACCAGTGTTTTGGCCTGATAACTTTTCAACGCCTGCCGAGGGATTCCATTTGGCGCAGTGCGGATTCATGAGCCTTCTGTACGCAAAACGGACATTGACACCCCCATAAGAGCTTTTATCATAGCCATACTCTTAATCAAAGAAACTTGATCTGGATCATGGTATGATGCCTGCCTATTCCTTATTATCAATGATAGGAATTATCATTTAAAACAGTTAAGCTGAAAAGAGGAGAAAGGATGAACGTTTATACACTGCACGAACAAAATACCCGGCTGAAGGAAATACTTTTTATCGATCCAGCGGTCACTATCGTCCATCTGTCTTTGAAGGAAGGACAGGAAATAGGAAAACATCATGGTGGACCGGCACGGGTCACCGTGATTCCGGTCAAAGGTGAAGTGATCTTTTCGACAGAGGAGCAATCGGTACAGCTCGTTCCGGGGAAATTCGTCCGGCTGAATGCCGGTGAAGAACATGGGCTGAGGGCCAATCAGAACAGCGAAATTATCATTATCAAGCAGCCCGATGCGGCAGCGGAATGACTGTCCAGACCAGGTGCACAGCAAATAACAGGCAGGACGGAGTCCGATTATTGCAGGACCCTCCTGCCTGCCGTTTGTCTACACATCATATTGAGTACGGAGAAATATCAGCAGCACGATGGCATGATTCACCAACGGATCTCTCGCCGCATAAACAAGTGTGATTGTCCCCTCCCTGCTTTCGGTGGCAATCCGCTCCAACAACAGCCGTTTCTCCTGATCATGCGTAAGTTCATCTATATACTTACTCCGAAACAATTCGAACTTGCCCGCCTCATGGTTGAACCAGCGACGCAGCTCAGGACTAGGCGCTAAGTCTTTAAGCCAGCCCACCAGCCGGGCGCGGTCTTTCGACACCCCCCGCGGCCACAGCCGGTCGACCAGATAACGCTGCCCGTCCTCAGGCACAGCCGGTTCATAGATGCGTTTGATTTGAATCATCGGCATAGCCCCCATGCTCCTTAGTGTTCTTTGATTCCGTCAGTGAGCGGATGTTCCCCTACTTCAATCGACTCAGTCGGACAGCCCATATAGGCGTCCTCCAGATCCTCAAGAAGCTCTTCAGGAATTGGACGAATACCCTGATTCCCGTCAATAAGCGAGAAAGCGATCCCCTCCTCGTCACAATCAAAAATGTCGGGTGCCGACGCCTGACAGGCACCGCAGGCGATACAAGTATCCTGATTCACACGCGTATATTTAGCCAATCCTGAAAACCTCTCTTTCCAAACCCAGCCTGTTGCATAATCATAAATATCTGGGTTACTGAATTCATTCACAAGCATAACAGCCGGATGAGAGAATCTCCATGATCTCGATCAATTTGCGTGCGACCCCGTCGTATAACTCAAGATCTCTCAATAAATGACGTGAATTAAGTCAAATAGAGATGCAATAATCAGTGTGAGGAAAATCGTGAACCAACACCTGATCAGAATTTTAGCCAAAGTGTATTTCATCATACAATCTCTCTAAATAATAAAATTTTCTCATGAAATTACGCTTGGGTTATCTGGTCAAGTCCTTTTATTGATCCACGTTTAAGCCCCATTGAAGCAAAGATGGTACCCAGTGACATCAAGAATAGACCTGTAATGAACATCAGGCTATTCACATCTTGTGTCATAAATAATTGCGGTGAATGAACAGTAATCTGAACAATTAGGATGGTCGAGAGCACTACTGATACCGCCATGCCAAACAGAATGACTATTTCAGGGATATATACAAATTTTATTTCAGATAATTGAAACTCAGTTCTTATGACAACAAGTGAGACCGCAGCAGTACCTGCAATTAATAGGAGAGTCGAAAGGATTAAGTACCCAATCAAAAGGGCAAAGATATAAGCTTGCAAGTGCCAGAACACAAGCATTACCGTAAAGATTGCCGTAAAAAGTGCAAATAAGAGTAAACACGAAAGAGAGAACCAAAATGGATGTAACACATCTGATTTTCTATTTTTGAATGCCCGTTTAACAGAAATGAAAAAGATAGGAAGACCACCAATTAAAATCGTTAAAAATGAGATAGAACCAACAATAAAAACGGCATGATAAAGAACTCCAAACTCCGGATGAATTTTGTCGACCACTTGAAAGTTAGGAACAGGGTCATTGAGCCGTTGAAGCAAACTCCAACCTACGCCATATAGCACAAAGGCACCAAAAACCATCACAATCCCTGAACGAATTCGGTTTGTCATATATGAAACTCCCTCTGTAAAAAAACTGAAATTTAAATTTGCATCAAGGGCTCCTATTAGTAAGTCAATCATCGTAACAAGTGTTATTTTGTGTTCCTCTAAAACAGCTAACATTTCATCTTCATAACGCACACGCCAAGCACGCGGATAAAGTTTTAATAACCAACGCATCAGAACCCCTCCAGTGTTGCCAATCGTCTTTTTCCGGTCATGGCAATTTGTTCTAATGTTGCTACCTGCTCCCTAAAAACGGTTGCTCCCTTGTTTGTGATGTGATAAGGGCGGCGCCTTTCCTCGGCAGCCAGAGCTTCGATCCATCCCAATTTCTCTAATCGTGCAATTGCGCCATACAGTGTTCCTGGTTCCAGTTGAGTACCACTGAATACCTTAATGTCTTCCATCATGGCATACCCATGTTTCGGTCCGCTTGCCAAACTAGATAAAATAAGAAATGACACATCAGAAAAACGGCCTAACTCCTTTTGTCTCATTTAAAATTTCCTTTCCACTTTATTAAGTTAAACTTACTAAGTTTTGCTTAATAATAAAACATCCTTTTATTGTTGTCAAGATTTTATTAGATCCCGGGCGATGTCCATAGAATGAATAGGCACGACTTTCCCTCCACACTGAGCACATGAGGAGCCTCCTTGTATGTTTTGGGTTTGGTCACCTATAATCATACAAAGGAGTAGCTCCTTTGTATCACCCAGTCGGTGGAAATTAGAAAATTACTTTAACACTCGCATGGAACAGGTCTTAACTAGATTGACTAATGAAGAATTAAGGATTAATTTGTCTTATCTTGCAAACAATGTCACCATATTTAAATAGATCAACCGCTTTGCGTTTCCATTAAGCACAACTTAGGAATTCTATTTAATTGTCGTGTTGAAAAAGGATATTCCGCGGTATCTTCTTTTGCACCACTTCAAAAAGAAGTCCATCCAGTTAATATTCAGTTAATTTTTCCATGTTACACTCTTTTACAACAACATGAGAGGGGGTAGTCGATATACGGGTCAGGAGCGATCAGAAGACAACTTAGCCAATGGCTTCAAGCTGGTAATAAAAAAGTTTTTCTTAACGAATAATGTGTATCAGAAACAGAAACTCAGATTCGCCTACATAAGAGGAGGCAGTATCAGTGCACTTTTTGGAGCTCAAGAACATCCACAAATCATACTATTTAGGCAAAGAAGAACAACCCGTTTTAAAAGGTATTAATCTCAGCTTTGAACGCGGTGAATTTGTATCTATTCTGGGTGAATCCGGTGGTGGAAAAACAACGCTGATGAATATTATCGGTGGGCTTGATCGAAATTTCAGCGGCGAAGTATTGATAAATGGCCAACGATTAAATCACTCGAAGGCTAAAGCATTGGACCGGTTTCGCCGGGAAACGGTGGGCTATATTTATCAATCTTATAATTTAATCAGCCATTTGAATGTACTTGATAACGTCATCATTTCACTGGATATGACGACACTGTCCAAAAGTGAACGCGAAGAACGGGCCAAAGCATTGTTAAAAAAAGTCGGGCTGCTGGACCATATCCGAAAATATCCGAGCCAGCTGTCCGGTGGTCAGAAGCAGCGTGTAGCTATTGCCAGGGCTTTGGCCAGTGACCCGAAAATTATCATTGCGGACGAGCCTACGGGGGCATTAGACTCACAAAACACCGAAGAAGTCCTGCGCATTTTAAACCAAATTGCCAAAGAGGGGCGGCTCGTTATTGCCGTCACTCACTCTCAGGCCGTTGCCGATTATGGCACGCGTATTGTTCACTTGAAAGACGGGAAAATAGACCAGGAAGAAACTTTGAAAGATGCCTACCCGATACCTGCGGAGACCGCGCAGATCCAGTCGCGTCCGCTTCCGGCCTGGGCAAGCTATTTTACGGCATTTAAACACCTTAAATTCCATTTTGGGCGCAATTCGCTTATTATCCTTGGTACAGCTATCGGACTCTCCGCCGTCATGTTGTTCAGCGGTTTAGGCAACGGAGTTAAAGGATACATTAACGAACAGGTCAATTCATTGGTCAATCCGCAGGCGATCACCGTATCAAGATACAGCAATTCGGCAACTGCTTCTCCCCGGGGGGCGGCACGAACGGCAATGGCAACGACCAGTACAGGTAACACCCTGAGCTCGTCCCAAATTCAGCAGCTGAAAAATTTAAAACACGTTGTAAGTGTCGAACCAGGCTATAGAATCAGTAATCCCACAATAACGATTGGCAGTAAAACACTGACTCTGTCGTCTATTCAAACGTGGACGCACAGTCTGCAAACTTCAATTATTCAAGCAGGGCATGCGGCCGGTGATAATGAGATTATGGTTGACGAAACAGCAGTAGCAAAAGAATGGTCAGCCACAAACTGGAAGAACATCATCGGTAAGAAAGTCACTGTGACCTACACGGCCTATAATTCTCATGGCAAACCGATCCAGATTCAAAAGAAACTGACCGTTTCCGGAATTACGAGCAGCAGCGCCGCCGCCCAGAACGGCGGGATCAATGCCATGAATTATAACACCATGTATGATTCATTAAAAAATGCAAATGCCTCGACTCAGGCCACGTTTGCCACGGTTAATGTCGATAAAATGAGCCACGTTAAAGCTCTGGGAAATACAATTAATAAGATAAACACGAGCAACAAGCGTGTTTTCAATGCGATCGTCATTTCTGATACATTGGATACCATCAACACATTTATCAATTTAGCATCCAATGTACTGTCTGCAATTGCCGGCATTTCACTGCTAGTCTCGGCGCTGATGATCATTGTGACCATGTTTATGTCCGTCAATGACCGGATAAAAGAAATCGGTATTTTACGTGCAATGGGTGAAAGCAAACGCGATATCCGCCGGCTCTTCACGAGCGAATCGATCCTCATTGGTTTGTTAAGTTCTGTATTTGCCACAGTGCTCGCCTATGGGGTCGGTAGTGCTCTTAACCATGTACTCTATCACTTGGCTAAATATAACCTTGTGCAAGTCACGTTTAACAATGTGCTATTTGCCTTTATCATCGCTCTGATTATTGCTTTTATTGCTGCCCTGTTGCCGGCACGGCGCGCGGCAGGCTTGAATCCTATTGATGCATTAGCTTCAGAATAAGATATCCAAAACAATGAAGCTGTTCCGAATGGATAAACACAAAGGATAAGTGTAAAAATTTCTTCCGAACTACTATTATGAAGCTCACACCGTTGAATCGGCGTGAGCTTTTTGTAGTTATGATAAGGGCAGATGCGCGAGGATGACGAGAAGCGCACCCTCGGAGTGCTTGATATCATCGTCATGTTATGCGGAAGATTTGTGGAAAGAAAAGATAAATCTTATCGTTTCTATGCCTCACACGGCAAATAGCGAAGAGCTGAGAAGTACTGATACATCAGCATTTCTCAGCTCTTCAATAATAGCACCGTGACTGGATAAAACATAGAAATACCGGTGGTCGGGGGTCAATAAAGGTGTCAAAGTATTGATTTAATAGGCTTTTGCAAGTTCATGTGTAAAATTTGTCTTTTGAATCTCGATTGTATCGTTTTATCTTTCATAATGCGTTCGGCATTGCAAGACATACAGCGTATCATGATCAATTTTAAAAACTAATCGATTGACTTGGTCTATCCTTGTACTATACCAACCGGATAAATTACCCTTTAATTTTTCTGATTTACCTATACCAAAGTGCTCATTACGGTCAATATCTTTCAGCAGCATATTAATACGTTTCAATGTTTTTTTATCTTGCTTCTGCCAATATAAATAATCTTCCCATGCGATGTCGGTAAACGATTTATTCATCGTCTTCACCAATAAGCTTATGTGTTTTGATTCTCCCCTGCTCAAATTGCTTTAGCGATTCTTTTAATACGTTCTGATTTTCCTCACTGAAAAAAGGATCGGCAACAATTTCAAACGGAATTCGCCGTTGCGTTACCGTTTGTTTAATGAATAATGTAATCGCGGAAGTCATAGTTAATCCCATTTCATTAAACATTTTATCGGCATCTTCTTTTAACTTTTTATCAAGACGAATCTGAACACTTTTCGTTTCTGCCATTTTAAAAACTCCTTTCATTTATATTATAATGCACATTCATTAATATGTGTATACAATAAAATTATTTTGCACTATTATATATGCAGGATTTGCCGCACTATTTTGCGAATTGACTTCAGACATCTGAATAACGAAAATCATTGCGAATAGGTTCCAATTTTCATTCGCTGTTTGTACAGACAGTCACATCAACATCAATGCAATGGAAAAACTAAGCAGGTTCTCCATAAAAACATTTGTATTTTTATGGACGCCCAAATTTCCGTTGATCAAAATTTTATTCTGAGGCGCTGCCCCTGAATAATAAAACTTAAAGACTTCAGCGACCTTCCAGCTTAACTCATTGAGTTTCGATCGATCATAGTAGAAAACATTCCGCAGTTCTTTGGGAACAGTAAAAACCATATGGCGGTGAGGCACATCAAAGATCATGTTCTGTTGCTTCTACGATCAATCATCCGTATACTTCTTTCCGTACTTATGGCAAAAACGGCTTTTACAGGTAAAGCAGACGAAGACAGGAACAGGATTTTCTTCACAACCTAAGCACTCATACTTGGCATAGCCCAGGTCACGTGTCCCGCATTTGATCGCCTTCTGAACCGTTTCCCTGATATCCTCACGATAAGCTTCGGGAAACTGATCCGAGCGGAGTTTCCAGAAGCCATCGAAATGTTCTTTAAGAATCTGCTTAACCGCACTGCTTTTCCGTTTCTCCATGATTCGGACTCTCCCTGAATGTTCTACAGCTAGTTTAACGGGCAGTTATCCACAAGTCGATATTTTATAGTTTCCTAAACAACGAAAAAAGCTCACAAATCCCCTCACATCAAGGATTTACAAGCTCTTCTCAAGATTCTAACGTCACGTATCTGAACCTAGAAATACCGGTGGTCGGGGTGGAACCGACTCCTTGCGGAACACGATCTTGAGTTCCATTTATTGTTAATAACGTTTTTTACTGTTAAACAGGTATCTCTAAAAATGACCCAACAAATTCTGTTTTAGTAAACTTAAGTCATATATAATGGATCGGTAAAGGAAAGGGAAACACTGGAACCTGCTGATAAAAACAAAATAATTTTCATAAAAAAAGGAATCGGGCTTGTATTAATACTGATTTAATTAATGATGATTTTGAATACTCATTATACGCTTAGAAAAAAAATACCCATTCAGAAAAACGGCCATAGATTTTAAGAGTTTTGAAAAAAACTTGCTAACATAATTTAAATACTAGCGAATTAACTTTGCAAATGTTTGCTCTTGTAAAAACAAGAGATCCAGCATATTTGAGAAATCAAAAATCAAATCAGTTTAAACATGACAGCGAAATTCAGAATACTAATTACTACTTTTTCGACCGAACTTGGCTTTTAGGCCGCGCTTGACAACTTGAAAGAACGTCAGCGACCTAACCATTCGTTCCGGTTTAACGTATTTACGTATCTCACGCAGAACTTTCTTCGGATGCTTGGAAGCGAAAGTGTAAGTTCCATTTTTCTTGGTTCTTAATGCATAGCGAGGAATCCACTTTCCCTTGAACATTACTGAAGCAATGACACAATCAATATCATCCCAAGGAATTTGAATATATTTTCGGGCATCCCGGTCATTATAAAACTCAAAACCCTTGTCGCCAATCATGATTTTACCATAATCAGTCAGTCCGATATAAGAATTGGCAGCGGTTACAAAGTCGACTTTTGTATTCATTGATTGAACCATCTTTTAGCCCCATTCCCCTTCATTTTACAGCTTTATTATACTTTACTTCTATCAGTCAAACAATATAGTTCGCGTATTCTTGAGCGATCAAATAGATTTGAGAATAAGCAGATCAGTTCGCGCCATGGAGATGGCTGTAACTGGAAACCAATGATAGCGGAATGTGTTTTTTGGGGGGAGGCTTCAAAATATTTTTCAGACCGTCATCATACTTCTTGGACCGACTCTGTTTACCCGTTACGGAATCCAATTCGCCGGGCCAATTTCGATGATAGCGTGTCCGTTTTTTATTCCATCCCACAGTCCAAACAGATCCATCCGCAGTGGCCATACCATTTTCCTTTTTTACATGGACTCATAACATCTTTCACGCAAAGACATGGTAGAATCACGCTATGTTTCAGTAGAAGAATCGAAAAAAAAGCCTGAAATCCTTGACTTAAAAGGAATCAGGCTCAACCTGATGACACAACGATTAAATAAAAATACTCAAACCAGAATCTTCGACATTACATTACGTTGAGTAAGTGTAAGCCGATACCAACCACGAACAACCCAAGAATCATAATAATTGGAGAAACCTTCTTCTTAAGCAGCCACATGCAAAGAAGTGTTAATGCCAATGCAGCTAAGCCAGGAATTAAGCTATCTAAGTTGTTTTGTAAAGTCGTTATTTTAGTAGCCTCTAATGAAAGGCCGGAAGCTTGCTGTTCCAACACAGCTTTAATCCCTTGCGCTCCTGAAGGTATATGATTCCAATCAATATAAGCGCCATTGGAAAGTTTAACTGAAGAGACAACTGGCGTGAATTTTACAGATACCCAACGGTTGACCAATGCTCCAAGGACGAACATGCCAAGGATTGATGCGCCTCTCGTAATATCTTGAAGTAATCCGCCGGATAAGTCCTCAGTAATTTTAGACCCGGCTTTGTAACCGGCCTCTTGTGTATACCACATGAATGCCATACGAATGATATTCCATGCAACGAAGTAAATAATTGGTCCAAGTATATTACCAGTTATAGCGAGAGAAGCCGCTAATGCACCAATAATTGGTTTAACTGTGAACCAGAAAGCCGGATCCCCGATACCTGCTAAAGGTCCCATCATGCCGACTTTAACCCCTTGAATGGCTACGTCGTCAACGGGCGCACCATTTGCACGTTCCTCTTCAAGCGCTAAAGTCACACCAATAATCGGTGAAGCGACATATGGGTGAGTATTAAAGAATTCCAAGTGACGTTTTAGTGCAGCAGTACGGTCTTCCTTAGATTTGTATAGTTTTTTGATTGCGGGAATCATTGTATAAACCCAACCACCGTTTTGCATACGTTCATAGTTCCAAGAGCCTTGGAGGAAAGTTGAACGCCACCAAACAGAAATACGATCTTTTTTTGATAATTCTAATTTTTGTGCCATTTTTATGCCCGCCTCCTTCTTAGTAGTTATCAATAATATCGTCTAGAGGATCACCGGTGTTTCCGCCATTACCTGAGCCGCCTTGTTTGGAAAGCGCTAAATAGATAAGTGCAAGAGCCACGCCGATGGCCCCAAGACCGATAAGTGTGATTTGTGTAACCGTCGCGAGTACGAAACCAATTGCGAAGAACGGCCATACCTCTTTGGTAGCCATCATGTTAATAACCATGGCATAACCAACGGCTACGACCATGCCGCCACCGATTGCTAAACCGGCTGTCAGCCAAGTTGGCATAGCTGCGAGCAGGCCTCTCACTGGACCGGCACCAATAGCTAAAATTAATGCAGCCGGGATCGCAATACGTACCCCTTGCATGCAGATAGCGATGATGTGCCAGAGTTCAACCTTTCTGATATTTCCTTCATTGGCTGCAGCATCCATAAAGTGTACAAATGCTGTGGCAATCGTACGGCAGATGACTTGTAATAATAAACCTGCAACTGCAAGCGGAACGGCGATTGCGATTGCAGAAGGGACACCAGCACTGCCCTGTCCGCCAAGGACTAAAATAATTGCAGATGCAATTGATGCCAATGCAGCATCAGGCGCTACAGCGGCACCGATATTTGCCCAGCCTAGAGCAATCATTTCGAGAGTACCGCCTAAGATAATACATGGTATTAAGTCTCCTGTAACTAAGCCAATTAACGTACAAGCGATTACTGGTTGGTGGAAGTGAAATTCATCCAGGATTCCTTCCATACCGGCTAGAAATGCGACGATAACGACTAATATTATTTGAATAATATTTAAAGTCATGAGTAATCCTCCTTTTCTCCTGATAATTAAGATTATCTTAATTTGTTTAACTCATCTTGAGCTCTCTTGATAATTTCGTCCATGTTACCTTTTGAATCGTTTGGTACTTTACGTACATCGAAGTCGAGCCCTGCTTTTTTTAACTTATGGAAAGTATCAATATCGTCTTGGTCAAAGGCCAACACTTTGTTCGGTTGGACTTTACCAGTTGAGTGAGCCATCGAACCAACGTTGATTGTCTTCAATGGAACGCCGCCTTCAACCGCTCTGAGCGCATCTTGCGGATTTTCGAAAAGAAGTAGCACGCGTTCACCGCCGAAGTGTTGATCATCTTTCGCAAGTTTGATCATTTGAGCGACAGGAACAACATGTGCTTTGACGCCTGGCGGTGCAGCTTGTTGGATCAATTTCTTACGAAGCTCATCATTAGCTACTGCATCAGATACGACGATGATACGCGTCGGCTGAGTCGTTTTTGCCCATGCCGTTGCTACTTGCCCGTGGAGTAAACGAGAGTCAACACGTGCGAGTACGTATTTAAATTTACCAGGGGCCCCTTTCTTTGATCGTTGAACAGGCGCAGTTGCTCCTGCTGGCTCTAACTCTTCAGGTTTTACTTTGACCCCTTCTTTAGCTGTGCCCAAAATATGTGCAGCGATTTCATGCGCTGTGTTCATTGATAAGCGTGAAGCATACGCTTCGATCAACATCGGTAAGTTCATACCAGCAACGATTGCCCATTTGTCTTTGTGTTCTTCAAACAAGCTGTTGACTTGGTTGAAAGGTGTCCCGCCCCAAAGATCGACTAAGAACAGCACTTCTTCTTGATCGTCGAAAGATGCAATTGCTTTTTGCATTTTTGCCTTAATGTCAGCGGGACCTTCGTTTGGCATTAAGGTAACAGCTTTGACATTCTCCTGCTCTCCAAAAATCATTGAGCCGGATTGGAAAATGCCTTCAGCAAAACCGCCGTGGCTTGCCAGGATAATACCTACCATTGTTTAATACCTCCCTATATAAATATTTTCACTTTAGCCTATTGCTAAAGCATTCAGCAATGTTATCGCTTCCATAAGTTTGGAACAACATACTGAATCCCATGTATTGTGCTGAAATGCTTCTCACCACCCTTCAATGTTGGGGGAACTAGACGGTAAAGTATGGCAGAAAATTATAAAAGAATCATTTGATCTACACTAAGCCCTTTTCGGAAAGCGACTTCCAAAGATTTTTTGAACTATCATTGGAAACCTTGCGGACGTCAAGCTTAATACCACGATCATGAAACCACTTGAAAGCCTCCACATCGGCAGCATTAACAGCTATCGCATCGGTAACCATTACCCGCGTAGTGTCAAAACTAATAGCACCAATATTGATAGAATCAATCTTTATGCCACCTTCGACAACACATCTTGCATCAACTGGATCCTCAACCAGAATCATAGGTTTTAAAAAGGCAAAACGCGGATCATGATATATTCTTATCATTTTCTCCACCGTGATGACATTCGCTCTAATTCCAGGAGGTGCAGCTTGTACGATCAATGTCTTGCGTGTCAGATCGTGCGCCACACGATCTGACACAACTAAGATACGATTAACTTTTATAGCTTTTGCCCAATTAGTAGTAACCTGCCCATGCAGCAAGCGACTGTCAATACGTAATAAACGAACATCCATCGTCATGACAATCCACCATCATTTCTAGTGCGGCTAATACAACTAACATCACCCTCCACTTTTGCCGAGTAATTAATCCACGTACATCACGCGTTCGTAGTTTCTGAGTACACCATAGCGCTTTCATGATTTGGGTTTCAAACCGCGAAATGGCCAAACTCCTCAGATAATACCTACACTTCAGTATAAGCAAGTTACGTGCCACTTTTTGTGTATCGCATAAAAGAACCGGCACAACAGGATTTATCCACTAACAAAAAAACAATTGACACACTAAAAAAGTGTATCAATTGTTTTGTGTATCATTTTTTTCTTTTTCTGTATTAAATAATTCGACGATATAATACACTTCAGCATCTGAAAGATTGATATTAAGTGTTTCATACAGAACCTCATTCGCCTGTTTAACGATAGGATACAGTTTTTCCGTTTTGACGCTAGATAGTCTTTGCTCATCGACACTCATTTCTGAGCGTGTCAGATAACGCTCAAGCGCTCCTGCCATATGCATGATCAAACTAACTTTGAAAGCATTTGACATTTTAGACTTACTGCGCTGCTGAATAAAATCACAATAATTCCACAATATTTTTACAATTTTTGCAGGATTAATGAATGTAAAGTACTGTCCCAAATATTTCTGAGTCATTTCTTCCGTTAAAAACTCCGAATGTTCCAGAGTCTCCGCCTCACATGCAGCACGATTGTTTATTTCTTCGATCAGACTGACAAAACTCTCGCCTCCACCCTGCAACAAATTTTCTAATGAGACAAATGGAGCAGCAACTTTGGGCTTCACAACACCGGTCGTGGCCACGATTTTATATTTTTGCTGAATCTTAGCAATTTGTTCTTTCATATTCACGACCGAAACTGTGATCACTGTAATATCATCGATCAGATTGTCGACTAATATCTTATCTAACAGGTCCTTAATTCTCCCAGCTGTTCCTTCACCAGTCGAACAAATCGCAATAATAGCCTTATCTCTTTGATCTGATATTTTCTGAACATAATTCTTCTTTTTCTGGACCTTTTCGATCGTTCGTGAATAACCATCAAATTCACGCAATTCCCGATATACTGTTTCAAGATCACTATCTATCAGTGCTGTTTTACGAGCTGCTTCCAACACCATCGCTGTAGTCACCATATCGATCGTTTTGACATGCACATTAGTTTTCTCTGTCAGTTTACTGCTAAATGTGCTAAGAGACCCCATGTCAACCAATAGTAAAACGCCGTCGCCCTGATCGATATTTTTAACCTGTGATGCAATGCCATTCAATGCGACTTTAGGACTCATTTCAAGCGGCATATCATATGCGGCGATATTATCGACAGACAGCAGTTGCGAAACAACTTGCACCATTGAGGATGCGGTACTGTTACCATGGGCTGCCACAACGATTCCAACTTTTCCGGTTTTAGGTTCTGATTTTAAAGATACTAAAAGAATCGCCATGTAATAAACTTCAGATTCAGGAATAGGAAAATGATAATGGTCCTCGATTAAATCTTTAATTCGTTCAGCAATCTTGAGTTCAGCTGGATAATCATGGACCATTGAAATCAAATCAGCCGAAATATTGCGCAACGGTTTTCCTGACTGGACCCGTTTAATAAAAGAACTGATGTGTAAACTCATAGCATAAATGAAACTATCCCTGACTGGATAATTCTCTCTTTCCTGAAGCAGCCGCTGGATCTGCTTTGTTAAATCAATAATTTCTTGATCAACGATCTCATTCAGACTGCTTACTGTTTTTTCCAGCTTCCCTTGACGATAAAAAGATTTTAAATGCAGATTGATATCGGTCATAATGAAGTTATTGATTGCTGCCTGATCCAATCCTTCGTCTTTCAGCAGCGCGGCTTTATCGCCAATGATTTCATACAAATTATAAGGCAGTTCATAACTGTCAATGTCGGGCAGACCGCGCTTAGCATCAGGCTTGATCACCATCGTCGGTTCGAGCAGACGGCTCAGATTCCCCAGTTCTTGCCGATTGTTAGCCAAGTTGGAAAGTCCATCTTTGATATTAGATGGCAACTGGCTAAAAAGCAGGGTTATTTCATTTTTATTATGCATGCTATTCAAAAAACCTTGAGCACACACTAATTGAATATTAGATTTCAACTGTCCAACATTACCGTATGTTACACTTCCCAGCAAAGCTTGAACTACATCTTCACTTAAACGAATATTTTTATGAATACGATTAGCTTCAAGCGTTAATAATTGTTCTAATAATTGCAATTTTTCGCGCGCGCTTCTTTGGTTAAAGCCCGGCAGTTGAATTATGATAGGAATACGCCGGACAAAAGTCTGCAGCAATGAACTTTCCGGGTCTTCAGTCGTTGCATAAACAAGTCTGACGTCCGCATGATGAACTTTGGTAGTTTCGCCTAAACGGCTGTATGTTCCATGATCCATAAAATAAAAAATCATTTCTTGTCCCTCAGGCGGCAGACGATGTACTTCATCAAGAAAAAGCATTCCACCATCAGCTTCCTGAATCAGGCCATCTTTATCACCGTTGGCACCAGTAAAAGCCCCCTTGACGTAGCCAAATAGATGCGACATCAATAGCTGCGGATTGTGTGCGTAATCTGCACAATTGAATGTGGTAAATCCCTTTTTGGAAATGATCTCCCTGTCCAGTGCAAAACGGTACATTTTATTAGCAAAATACGTCTTACCGGATCCTGTCGGCCCAATGACCAGTGTATTCAGTCCATGCGGTGGATAAAGCAACGCTGCTTTGGCCTGCTCGACTTGATTCTTCAGGCTATCGCGACTGCCGATCATGTTCTCAAAAACATCCACTTCGTTCTTATTTGCAGTATATTTTTCTTTAATGCTCTGATTATTGATACTAGCATCTCCTGCAAACCCGATGTTGGGTTTCTGCTCCATCTTAGTTTTACGTTTCCCGGCTGCATTATTCACGACATAATGAACCGGTCGGCCATTTGTCTTCTTTATCCTTCCCTCTCTAACCAGCTGATTTAACTCCTTGCTAACATTCGGGCGAAGCAAACCGATAGCTTCGGATATTTCGCTAGTTGTGACACCTTGAGACATACTAAGTGCGCGCTTTTCCAGATATGTTAAAACTTTTTCACGCCGTGTCATTATATGCCCTTCCTTTTTTAACTATATTGTGTATCGCTAGTGTATCACAAGTCAAAAAAGTAAGCGAGTTCATTATCTTGAATACAAGATTTATTTCAGCTTAAACGGCATACATTTTCAATGGATTACTTCTTTCAGTTAGCAAAATATTATTATCACGAAAGGGCAGGAAGACATGCTCTACCCTAATTGAGTTTATTTAAAATACGGGATTAGCCCCTCACCTTTATCACAGTTTCCCAAAAAAGTATAGAAATTTTGTACCGTTTTTGTTGACTATAGTTAATGGATAAAATCGGATGTCAACAGAAATCAAAATTGATATTCTTGGAGGATAACCTTGACTACGGAAAAAAATTGTTTATTACACTGGTTGAATCAGCAAACAATCTTTTGAAGGTAAACATTGACGCTCACCATTTCGGCACAGAAGGAAGTGGTTGAGTCGATCAATAAGAAACCTACAAAAATGAAAAAAGCCCATAAATCCCTCTATATTAAGGATTTACAAGCTCTTCACAAGATTCTAACATCACGTATCTGAACCTAGAAATACCGGTGGTCGGGGTCGAACCGACACTCCTTGCGGAACACGATTTTGAGTCGTGCGCGTCTGCCAATTCCGCCACACCGGCACAATAAATAAAACATTAAAAATGGAGGCGACACCCGGAATCGAACCGGGGATAAGGGTTTTGCAGACCCGCGCCTTACCGCTTGGCTATGCCGCCACCATAATGGAGCGGAAGACGGGATTCGAACCCGCGACCCCCACCATGGCAAGGTGATGTTCTACCACTGAACTACTTCCGCAAAAAACTGGCCCAGCTGGATTCGAACCAGCGCATGACGGCACCAAAAACCGTTGCCTTACCGCTTGGCTATGCCGCCAGCATAATGGAGCGGAAGACGGGATTCGAACCCGCGACCCCCACCATGGCAAGGTGATGTTCTACCACTGAACTACTTCCGCAAAAAACTGGCCCAGCTGGATTCGAACCAGCGCATGACGGCACCAAAAACCGTTGCCTTACCGCTTGGCTATGGGCCAAAAATATGGGGCGGTTAGTGGGGATCGAACCCACGCATGCCGGAACCACAATCCGGTGTGTTAACCACTTCACCATAACCGCCATAACAAGAAAGCAGGGGTAGTAGGAATTGAACCCACACTGGAGGTTTTGGAGACCTCAGTTCTACCTTTAAACTATACCCCTATAATATAAATGGAGGGAGAAGGTTTCGAACCTTCGAACCCAAAGGGAACGGATTTACAATCCGTCGCGTTTAGCCTCTTCGCTATCCCTCCACATCTATAGGTTAAGGATAGAGAGTAACCCATAAAAAAATGGTGCCGGTCAGAGGACTTGAACCCCCAACCTACTGATTACAAGTCAGTTGCTCTACCAATTGAGCTAGACCGGCATACCATAATGGTGGCTCGGGGCGGAATCGAACCACCGACACGAGGATTTTCAGTCCTCTGCTCTACCGACTGAGCTATCGAGCCAAAATATAAAAGAAACAGCATGCTTAAGATTAATTCATTATGTAATTAAAACATACTGATGATTAATTAAAATAAAATGGCGGGTCCGAGCGGACTTGAACCGCCGATCTCCTGCGTGACAGGCAGGCATGTTAACCACTACACCACGGACCCATTGGTTGCGGGGACAGGATTTGAACCTGCGACCTTCGGGTTATGAGCCCGACGAGCTACCAGACTGCTCCACCCCGCGATAAAGAATAAATGGTGGAGGATATAGGGTTCGAACCTATGACCCTCTGCTTGTAAGGCAGACGCTCTCCCAGCTGAGCTAATCCTCCATGCATAATAAAAATATTCCGGCCAGAAACACCATTATATTTTATTATATAGAATACAAAAAATCAAGATAAAATGGTGACCCGTGCGGGATTCGAACCCACGAACCCACCGTGAAAGGGTGGTGTCTTAACCACTTGACGAACGGGCCATAACCAAAAATAATGGCGGAGAGCGAGGGATTCGAACCCTCGAGACGGCCTTGACCGTCTACACGATTTCCAATCGTGCTCCTTCGGCCTCTCGGACAGCTCTCCAAAAGGCTTCGCGGCAAAGAGTCAAATATTCAAAGCACATTGGCACAACTTATACCGAATTATGGCTAAAAATCCGACCCAATTGGTTGCTTACGAAGCATAATATTCAGTTGCATTCGATTCGCCT